>CAZMIB010000117.1:10393-10844 GCA_964566245.1 uncultured Elusimicrobia bacterium
GGTGCGAATGAAAAAATTCTCCCGTGGAGGCCGCCCCCTTTTGGCTGTTCTCGACCCCGGGCCCCCGGGGCGGGGGCTCGATTTGCGGGAGCCGGGGCGGCGCGGCCTGCGGTCCTCCCGCCGTATCGTGGAGGCCCTGGTGCGGGGCGAGGCGCCGGTGTACGGCCTTAACACGGGCTTCGGCGAGCTGGCCAGCCGGCGCATCCCGCTCGAGGACGCGGCGGCTCTTCAGGAGAACCTCGTCCGCTCCCACGCCTGCGGCGTCGGCGAGCCGCTGCCGTTCCGCGAGTCGCGCGCGATCATGTTCCTGCGCGCGAACGAGTTGGCGCGCGGCGCCTCGGGGGCGCGGCCGGAGTTGGTCGCCGCGATGCACCGCCTGCTTCAGGCCGGCGCCGCCGCGTACGTCCCGGCGCGGGGCTCGGTCGGCGCCTCGGGGGACCTGGCGCCGCTG
>CAZMIB010000118.1:0-10806 GCA_964566245.1 uncultured Elusimicrobia bacterium
GAGGGGGTGTTCCTTTCCTCAGACTCGAAGACCGTCACGATCGACCTCGGCTCCGCCGAGGTGGGCATCGACGCGAAGGACATCGCCTCGATCGAGTTCCGCGCCACCGACCTCTCAAAATTTCTCGAGCTGAAGGCCAAGGTGGACCCGACCGATCCCAAGGCCAATTTCGCGCTCGCGCTGTGGGCGAAGGGGAAAAACCTCGACACCCAGGCCGAGGAGATGGCCCAGGCGGTTCTGCTGCTCGACCCGAGCTTCGCCGGGGCCCACGCCCTGCTCGGCCATGAGTTCATCAACGGCCGGTGGCTCGAGGGCGACGATATCCTGCGCGCTAAAGGCTACGTCATGTACAAGGGCGACTGGATCTTGAGGGACGACCTCGACGTGAAGCTGCGCGGCGAGGAGAACGACCGCGCCAACCGCGAGGACGCGCGCCGCGAGGCGGACGCCGCCCGCGTCGGGGACGAGGCCGCCCGCGCGAAGGTTCAGAACGACGCTTTGCTGAAGGACCTGCAGTACCACTACGGGACCGAGACGGGGAACAGGCTTTTCTACGAAATGACCCACGGGATCCATCGCGGCGTCGGCGTCTCGATCGCCATACCGTACCGGAGCCATTGACGCACGGAGAAATCATGAAACGAGCCCTGCTTAGCCTTCTGTCGGTGCTGGCCGTCTCGGCCCGCGCCCACGACATCCGGATTCCCGACGATTCGGACATCGCGAAGAATATCCAAGGCTGGGCTCCCCAGGCCTCCGCGACCGCCGCGGTTCCCGCTCCCGCCCCGAAGCGCACGCCCGGCGCGTTCGAGGGTCTCATGATCTCGATCAAGCTGAAAAAGACCGCGCGCTACGTGGCGGTCGAGCCCGGCGGCGTGGTCGACGGCCTCGTGGAATACGAGGATGATTCCATCATGGAAGTCATGGTCACCTTGGGCAAGATGACCATCTCGAAGAGCGACATCGATTCGATCACGGTGCCGGACCAGTCCCAGCGCTGCAAGACCGAGGCCCCCGCGCCCCAACCGGCCCCTTATCGCCCGTCCCACATGGGCACGCGCTGCCGCCCGTCCGAGGGCGAGATGCAGTATCTGCTTCGGCTGAAGGAAAAGGCCGCGGCCGAGGCGAAGGCCAAGCGCGACGCCGAGGAAAAGGCCAAGAAAGAGGCCGCGGAGAAGGCGAAGGACGCCGAGAAGAAGTCCTCGACAAGCGACGACAAGTACCGCTACGAGGGCGAGGACCGCTGCGGCATGGGCGGCGGCGGGAGCGGCTACTCCAGCGGCTGCCCGTGATCTGAAGCCGTACCGTTTACCCGTACCACCCGCCATCCCTCCCCCGGATGGCGGGTTTTCTTTTAGAGGATGTCGACTTCCTTCAGCTCGACGTTCGCGCGTTCAGGCACAGAGGGGTTCAACTCCGGCCGGTGCTTCACGATCAAGGCGTCGGCGACGTCCTTCCATTGTGAGACGTCGTCGATCGACGCCTGCGCGACGAAGTCGAAATAGATGTTCGGATACTTCTGGAGAAGCTCCGCGCCTTTAGGCGCCCGCAGTCCCCGCCAATGCTCGGCCAGCGCCTCGCGTATCGTCGTGTCGAGAGCGAGACCGACGTAGACGACCTTCGCGGTTTGCCGTTCGTCGAAGGTCACCAGCTCGTAGACCCCCGGCGCGGCGGGGGCGTGACCCGGGATGGCCTCGGGCTTGAAGCGGAAACAGCGGTCCGACATCCTGAGGCGGACCGTCCGCGGTTCGGTGGTCACTCGTCCTCCTGGGCCTGAAGCTTCGCGAGCACGCTGAAGTCCTCCAACGTGGTCGTGTCGCCCTTCACCTTGCCCTCGGAGGCGATCTCGCGCAAGAGGCGGCGCATGATCTTGCCGGAGCGCGTCTTCGGCAAGGCGTCGGTAAAGCGTATCTCCTCCGGCCGCGCCAGCGCCCCGATCGCCTTCACGACGTGCGCCTTCAGCTCCTCGGCCAAGGCCGGGGAGGGCGTCTCGCGCGCGTCCAAGGTCACGAACGCCGCGATGGCCTGGCCCTTCATCTCGTCCGGCCGGCCGACCACGGCCGACTCCGCGACCTTGGGATGGCTGACCAAGGCGGACTCGATTTCCATCGTCGACAGGCGGTGCCCCGAGACGTTGATCACGTCGTCGACGCGCCCGAGGATCCAGAAGCAGCCGTCCTTGTCGCGCCGCGCCCCATCGCCGGTAAAGTAGACACCCGGTACGGTCGAGAAGTACTGGGACTTGTAGCGCTCCGGATCGCGGAAGATCGTGCGCAGCATCGACGGCCAGGGCTTGCGTATGACGAGCAGTCCGCCCTGTCCGCGCGGAACCTCCTTGCCGCTTCTGTCGACCACCGCGGCGTCGACGCCCGGAAGCGGCACGGTCGCCGAGCCCGGCTTGGCCGCGGTCGCGCCCGGCAGGGGGGAGATCATGATCGCCCCGGTCTCGGTCTGCCACCAGGTGTCGACGATCGGACAGCGCTCGCCGCCGATCACGCGGTGATACCACAGCCAGGCCTGCGGGTTGATCGGCTCGCCGACCGTGCCCAGCAGGCGCAGCGATGAGAGATCGTGCTTGGCCGGCCATTCCTCGCCGAACTTGACGAAGGTGCGTATCGCGGTCGGGGCGGTGTAGAAAATCGTGGCCCCGTGACGCTCGATCATCGACCACAGCCGGTCCGGGTGGGGATGAAGCGGCGCGCCCTCGTACATCATCGTGGTCGCGCCGACCGCGAGCGGGCCGTAGACGACGTAGGAGTGCCCGGTGACCCAGCCGACGTCGGCGGTGCACCAGTAGGTGTCCTCGTCCTTGACGTCGAAGACGTGCCGCATCGTCCACGCGACCTGGGCGAGGTAGCCGCCGGTGGTGTGCAGGATGCCCTTGGGCCGGCCGGTCGTGCCGGAGGTATAAAGGATGAACAGCGGATGCTCGCTGTCGAGGGGCTCGGCCTCGCAGGCCGGCGAGGCGCCCTGCATGAGGTCGTGATACCAGAAGTCGCGGCCCTCCTTCATGGCGACCGCCTGGCCGGTGCGCTTGAGGACGACGACCGATTGCACGGACGGGCACTCGGCGAGCGCGGCGTCGACCGCTTCCTTTAAAGGAACGGCCGCGCCCTTGCGCCAGCCGCCGTCCGCGGTGACGAGAACCTTGGCCTCGGCGTCGTTCATGCGGTCGCGCAGCGCCTCGGCGGAGAAGCCGCCGAAGACGACGCTGTGCGTCGCCCCGATGCGCGCGCAGGCGAGCATCGCGACCGCGGCCTCGGGGACCATCGGCATGTAGATGCCGACGCGGTCGCCGGGGCGGACCCCCAAACCCTTGAGCGCGTTGGCGAACTTGCAGACCTCGCGGTGCAGCTCGCGGTAGGTGAGCGTGCGCACGTCGCCGGGCTCGCCCTCCCAAATGATCGCCGCCTTGTTGCGCCGCGGACCCGCGAGGTGCCGGTCGAGGCAGTTATAGCTGACGTTGAGCTTGCCGCCGACGAACCACTTGGCGAACGGAACCTTCCAGTCGAGGACCTTCTTCCAAGGCTTGAACCAGACCAGTTCCTTGGCCGCGTCGGACCAGAACGCCTCGGGATTCTTGGCCGCCTTGCGCCGCAGCGCCTCGGCTTTGGCCGAACCGACGCGCGCCGCCTTGACGAACCCCGCCGAAGGCTTGAACACCCGCTTTTCCCTCAGCAGGCTCGTGATGTTCTCCTGCGGCTTGCTCTCCCCGGCGGCCTGAGGCATATGCTCCTCCTTTAAAACGCCGGCCCATTATAACGAAAACCCTGACTCAAGAAACAATTATCTAGGATTCAAGACTCCCTCTCCCGCTTGCGGGTGTCGACTCTTCTGCCGTCCTGCCCGGTCGTTCGGAGATGGGCCCCGCGGGCCCGGCGGGTGGGGGTGAGGGTTTCGCAACGCGAACCCTGCGGTGGGGGGCTGGAGACCGCCGGGGGCTCCGCTCGCTTTCGTCCTCGCGGCCGCGACCTCCGGCCTCCTCGCGCTTCGCGCTCGACCGGGGGCCCTCGGCGGTCCCTTCAAAGCCAAGCGAGAACGAAGAGTCGGGCCGCCGAAACCCCTGAGGCCGGGTAACAGTCGCTAAAACGCCTGCGGCGTTTTGCCGCTCCGGGCGAGGCTCGCTCCACCCCCGGCGGCCTCCAGCCCGATCTTTGTTAAGCCGATGCTGTCAGTGAAGATTAAAGGATTGCAAACAACAGTAGCCACTAATGGTGCGGTTTAGGAGAATCTGGTCATCGGCGATTCACCGCGGGATTATATTTTGTCGGCTGGGCAGCATAACGTTTACTCACAAGGCATCGTTCAATATAGTCTTCGGGCAGACCCTGGGCTCTGGCACCATTAATGACAATGTCCGCGTAGCCCTTCGAGGGAGGAGCATTCGTGATATTCTTCGAGGAAAAGCTCTTGGCAAAGATAGTTGCGCCGTTGTCCATCAAAGTCGAAATCTCAATTCGTTCGTATCCTTCCTCGATTTTTTCAAGAGAGTTTAATTGGCCGCCGTCAATTTCATAGATGACACCCCATACCTGATCCTCCGACTTCATAGATCGCGCAATGTTCGCCTTCGCGGTGCCATCCTTAGATTTCTTGTTGTATTTAAACGCGTAGCCCTCCAGCTTCGCCCTGGACTTCGTGTGCACGGGCCCAATGCGGGATTCAATCCGCGCGCGGTCCAAGTTGCTGCCATAAGCAAAGTAAAAACACCGTCCAACTTGACCAATGCCATCCATCTAGCGAACTCTCCTTTGGTAGCCGAACATGCGATTGCCGGACTATTCTACAGAAATATGGAGAATGCATAATAAGCAGAAGGTCCTAGGCGTTCGCTGACCAAAGGGCCCATCGACCGGATCAGTCGGGCTTACGGTGAGCGTCGGGGTAGGGCACCGCTTTTGTGGGCCAGGCGGATCATTTCCTCAAGCCACTCCAGACGCTGGGCGGGGGTGGCCTTGAGGAAGTCAATCTGTTGACGACGTCTTGCCTCCTCCCAACCGGCGTCCCAGGCATTCTTTTCAGGCATCTCCGCCTCCTGGCCTCGAGCGCCATAGGACGTCGAGAGACGCGAAAGGCGCTCGCTCATCGAGCCGCTGCATGAGACATAGGGAAGAAGCCGATGCGAATTCCGTACTCTCCAAGGATCGTTCCCAAGGTTCCGACGGCCGGGTTTCCGACTTCCGAGAGGGTCTTGTAAAGCGTCGTCCGGCTGAGCTTGGTTTTTCTCGCAAGCGAGCCGACCCCGCCTTGAGCCTCGACGACGTTGCGAACGGCTTTCAGGAGCGCTTTAAGATCTCCATCTTCCGCGACGGAGTTCAAATAGGCCGAAGCCTCTTTCCGATCGGCCAAACGCTTCATCAGGTAATCGTGATGGGAAACAGTTCGGTTCATTTCAATCTCCTATACTCGGCCCATAGTTCGTGGGCTTTCCGAATGTCCGCGTGTTGCGTCGATTTGTCGCCGCCACACAGCAACAGGACTATCTTCGGTCCGTCCTCGCCGTAATAAACACGATATCCGGGGCCGAAATGGATCCGCAGTTCGTAGACACCTGCGCCGACACCGTGATGATCGCCAAGGTTTCCATCCTCGACGCGGTCAATACGCTTGAATATGGCGGCTCGCCCTATGCGATCCTTGAGATCATCGAGCCAATCTCCGAAAACATCCTTTCCGCTCGCGACATAGTGGACTACTTCTCGTGGGTGAGGCTGCATGAGATTCGCGGTAATTGTATCCCATAGACGACACATTGTCAAGGGAGCCCTTCTGATTTGGGGAGAATGCTTCTGGAAAATTTCACGAGCGAACGGTCTCCAGCCCCAGCGATGGACAAGAAACGAGCCCTTGACATTGGGTAGCATTATGCTACCCTCTTCTTATGGGACAACCCGTGAAGCTCATGGACAGTTTGGTTCTGGACGCGCGGTTGGCCGGCGAGGTGGAGCATCGGTCCATCGCCGGGCAAATCGAGTTTTGGGCGCGGTTGGGGGAGGCCCTGGAGCCGCTGCTGCGGGGGCTTCAGGTCATGGCGCTGATGCGGTCCAAGTCGGCGCGGCCGCTTTCCGCCCTGCTGGAGTCCGTCGATTCACCCTCGGGACGCCGGCGCGTGGCGGACCACCTTAAGAGCTTGCCGTTCCCGCGCTACGCGCCGGCGCCGGGAAGGCCCGGGTTCCTGGTACGCACTCAAGCGGACGGCTCCCGCGAGGTGGGGCGCTTCATCCGGCGGCGGTTCGTGGTCGCCGATTGAAGCGCGTCCTGGAGCTTGATCGGCGCCCCCTCATCGTCGCCGTGGCGGGCCCTAACGGGGCCGGCAAGACCACTTTTTATCATGCCCACCTCGCTCCCGCGGCCTTGAGGTACGTCAGCGCCGACGTCCTGGCCTCGGAGTTGGGCCTGGACGCCTACGCCGCGGCCCACGCCGCCGCCGTCCTGCGGCGCTCCCTGCTCCAACGCGGGGAAAGCTTCGTTTTCGAGACCGTGTTCTCGGATCCCGTCGGCGACAAGCTTGGTTTTCTGAAGGAGGCCGCGGCCGCGGGGTACGCGGTCGCGCTGTGCTTCATCGGCCTCGAGGACGCCGCCATGAGCGAGGAGCGCGTGGCGATGCGCGTCTCCCAGGGCGGCCATGACGTGCCCTCCGATAAATTGAAGGCGCGCTTCCCGCGAACGCTGGCCAACTTGAAGTCCGCCGCCGCGGAGCTGCCGTCGGTCTACGTCTTCGACAACGGCGATTTGCGCCGTCCCTTCCGAAAGGTCGCGGTCTTCAGGCAAGGCCGGCTCGCGTGGAAAGCCAAGAACCCGCCGGCATGGCTCCCCGGCTGAAGCGACGAACCGAAGGGAGCGAGAAGCCGATCCGCAGCCGGCGTATCCTCGCGCAGCCAAAACCGGCTGGCGTTCCTCGGGCTTCTAACGGTATAATGCCGGACTTTTGGAGCGATCGAGATGAGAAACCCTTTGCCGCTTTTGGCCGCGCTTGCTTTCGCGGCCGCCGCCGCCGGCGCGCAGGCTCCGGCCGTCGGCAGGATCGACGACAACCCGGCGTATCCCACTTTGCCGGCCGGCGCTCCGGCCTCCGGCCCGGCGGCCCCGGCCGCCGTCACGAGCGTCTCGTGGGTGAACGATCTGCTGTTCTACGGCGACAACACCGAGTTCTTCGACCAGTTCCGCGAGGGGGACACGACCTTGGGGGCCTACCTCAAGAGCTACCTCGACACGCGCATCGGCCCGCGGACCGGCGTGCTGACGGGGGTCTTCGTGAACCACCGCAGCGGCGCCGATTCCTTTTATGATCCGGTGAAGCCGATCCTCTCGTTCCGCTACCACACCGCGACCTCGATGGGCATCCTCGGCTCGCTCGAGCCGGGCCAGCGCCACGGCTTCATCGACCCGCTGTCGATCTACCTTCTCGAGCTGACCCGGCCGATCGAGTACGGCGCGCAGTGGATCGAGAACCGCGACGGCTTCAAGGCCGACGTCTTCATCGACTGGCAGCGGCTCGTCGTCCCGCCGCCCGACTCGCGGCGCGAGGTGTTCGACTACGGCGGCACGCTCGCCTGGAGGCTCGCCGGCCCCGCGTGGTTCGACGTTCAAGCGCACGGCTGGCACCAGGGCGGCCAGCCGGCCGGAACCAGCAGCACGTCCGCGCCGATCGAGGGCACCGTCGCCTACGCGTACGGCCCGCGCCTTCAAAAGACGCTGGGCGCGCTGGGCCCGAGCAGCCTGCGTATCTACGCCGCCGGAAGCCAGGACAGCGTGCTCTCGAGCGGCAACGGCCACTTGATCGGCTCGGGCCTCTACGCCCAGGGCTCGATCCAGCCGTGGGAGCTCTTCCAGCTTTACGGGATCCAGTGGGTGGGGCACAACTACCACAGCCAGGAAGGCGATCCGGTCTACGACTCCCGCAGGCTCGACGGAACCATCAAGACCAACCGCGTCTACCAGGAGATAGGCATCGTCAAGCGGGCCGAGATCGACCCGAGCTGCTTCGCCGAGGCCTCGGGCCGCGCGCACTGGGTCCAAGGCGTGTTCGCGTACTCCTACCGTCTCAACGTCGGACTGCGCTTCGACGTCTCGCTGCTGCGCCGCCAAGCCTGACCTTCGTCGCCGCTTCCGAAAAACCCGTTTTCCGTCGACGGGAGAAACGGAAATCCGTTTTTGCCTGGGCGTCTCCAATTTGATATACTCGCTCCATGCTACCGACATACCGGCCTCACGTGCGCAGGCGGAAGAAGACCATCGGCTTCCGCGCTCGTATGAGCACCCCGGGCGGGCGGAAGACGCTGAACCGCCGCCGCCAGAAGGGGCGATGGAAACTAATCTCGGATTGAACGGCTCTTCCGAGCCGCCCGCGAATCACCGTCTCGGACGCATCGAGCGTCTCTCGGGCGACAAGGAGTTCGATCGGATATTTGAAGAAGGACGCCGGATCTCCGGACCGGAGGTCCTGGTGTGGAGTCTGAGGCGCAAGGAGGCTCGTCCTCCCATCCGTCTCGGGGTGATCGTCAGCCGCAAACTCGGCGAGGCGACACACCGCAACCGGATCAAACGTCTCATCAGGGAGTGTTTTCGGCTCAACAAGCACAGGTTCCAGAGCGGGCTAGACCTCGTCGTCTACCCGCGCCCGGGTTGCCGGTGGAAAAGTTTCAAGCAGGCGGAAGAGTCCTTGGTGAGGATTTGGAAAAAGGCGGGCCTTCTCTCCCAATGAGAAGCGGACTTATCGAAGTCCTACGCTTCGTCCGCGCCGCGCGGGCGTCGCTTCTGCCCCCGAGCTGCAGGTTCGCGCCAAGCTGCTTCACGTTCGCCGAGCAGGCCGTCGCGACGCACGGCGTCGCGCGCGGTTCGTTGCTGGCTCTCCGTCGCCTCCTCCACTGCCATCCCTGGAACCCCGGCGGGCACGATCCCGTCCCGGGCCTCTGAACAGCGCTTAGAGCCGTCGCTCGCACGCGATGGATAAGAATCTTTTCCTTGCCGTAAGCTTGTCGATGCTCGTCTACGCCGTCTGGTTCGGCTTCGTCGAGCCCAAGGTCGTCCCGCGGCCGCCCCTAGCCGCGACTTCCGGAGCCCCGGCCGTCGCCGGAGCTCCCGGCGCGCCCGCGTCCTCCGCGGCTTCCGCGCCCGCCCCGATCGGAGAGAGGCCCGAGACGCTCTCCGCCCTCACCCTAGGCCCCGACCGCATCGAGCTCTCCAACCGCGGCGGGGGCATCGCGCATTTCCAGTTCAAGGGCCCGCTCGGCATGGTCGAGCTGATCCCCGATGCCCACAACTCCTTCCTCGCCACGCCCGAGGCGTCCGGCGTGGAGGTCAAGGACATCCGGCCGGCCAGCGCCGACTTCGAGGGGACGCTGCCCGGCGGCGCGCGTCTGCGCAAGAGTTTCTCGTTCGGCGAGAGCCGCGGCTGGAACGCGCTGACGGTCGAGGTCTCCAACCCGGGCAAGACGCCGCTCTCGGTCGAGCCCGTGCCGCTCGTCGTCGGCCCGGGCCTCGGCACGGTCGCCAGCGAGCAGAAGGAGAACGCCGCGCAGACCCGCGTCGTCGCGCACGACGCCAAGCACCCTCGCGCGGTCAAGGTGAAGCCGGGCAACGACCCCGGCGACTGGAGCTGGATCGGCGTCGACAACCGCTACTTCCTGATCGCGATCCGCCGGCCGGATCCGTCGGTCAGGGCCGAGGTCCGCACGCCTCCCGGCGGCTCCTCGCGCACGCCGCCCCAGCTCGTCGTCTACACGCCGTCCGCGACGCTCGCCCCCGGCGAGACGCGCCGCTGGGCGTTCCCATTTTACATGGGGCCGAAGGCCTACGATCACCTCAAGGAGCTCAGCTACGGCCTCGAGCACTCGGTGAACTTCGGCTTCTTCGCCTCGATCGGCAAGTTCATCTTCTTCGCGCTGAAGAAGATCCACGACGTCACCGGCAACTACGGCTGGGCCGTGCTGATCCTGACGCTGTCCATCCAGCTCGTGCTCTTCCCGCTCAGCCTCAAGAGCTTGAAGGCCAACGCCGCTCTCAAGAAGCTTCAGCCGCAGGTCCAGCGCATCCAGGAGCGCTTCAAGGACGATCCCCAGCGGATGAACGTCGAGATGATGCAGCTCTACAAGAGCTCGGGGACGAACCCGCTCGGCGGCTGCCTGCCCTTGATCGCGCAGATCCCGGTCTTCTTCGCGCTGTTCACCGCGCTGCGCAACACCTGGGAGCTGCACGGCGCGCCGTGGATCTTCTGGATCAAGGACCTCTCGGCGCACGACCCGTACTACGTGCTACCGATCCTGATGGGCGGCCTGATGCTGCTGCAGCAGAAGATGGGGCCGGCCCCGGCCGGCGACCCGTCGCAGGCGCGGATGATGCAGCTCATGCCCGTTTTGTTCACGTTCATGTTCTTCAACTTCCCGGCGGGGCTGGTGCTCTACTGGATGACGAACAGCGCGGTCAGCATCACGACCCAGCTCGCGTTCCGACGCCAGCTCGAGGGATGACGCTTTGGGCGCTTTGAAGGAGGCTGCCATGAAGGAGACAACGTCGGAGGGGAAGGACGTTCAGCAGGCCGTCGAGAAGGGCCTGGCGCAGCTAGGACTCCGCAGGGATCAGGTCGAGGTCGCGATCCTCGACGAGGGCTCGGCCGGTTTTCTTGGATTGGGCGCGCGGCCGGCGCGCGTGACGTTGAGCGAGAAGCGTTGGGAAGGGGGACATCCGCCGCCGCCGTCGTCGCCGCGCCCGCCGGGCGTGGAGCGCCGCCGCGAGCCGCGGCCCGAGAGGCGGCCGGCTCCTAGGTCCGAGGCCCGGCCCGAGGGAGCGACGGCCACGGCGTCCGCG
>CAZMIB010000119.1:0-10341 GCA_964566245.1 uncultured Elusimicrobia bacterium
CGGTCGAGGACCAGGTGACCGAGCGGATTTCCTTGTACGGCGGGTGAATGTCGCCGTTGAGCATCACGAGGCCCTTGGCGTCCCGGACCTTGTGGTCGAAATGGTTCGGGTAGTCCTCCAGGGGCATGGTCTCGACGCGCCGCTCGAGCTTCTCGTTCGGGACAAGCTCCAAGGTCGCCTCCGCGATCACGCCCAGCGCGCCGTAGCCGCCGATCGCGCCGTAAAACAGCTCCGGGTTCGACGTCGGGCTCGCCGTCACGATGCTCCCGTCCGCGAGGACGACCTTGATGGCCCGCACCGAGCCGATGACCGGCCCGAGCCCCGCGTAGCGGCCGTGGGCGTTCACGCTCAGCGCGCCGCCGACGGTGAAATTGGAGTAGGACTGCATGATTTTCACCGACAGGTCGTGCTTGTCGATGAACGTCTGTATCTCGCGCCACGTCGTTCCCGTCTTGACCGTGATGAGCCGCTCCTCGGGGCGGAACTCGATGACGCCGTGATACCGGCGCAGGTCGAGCTGCATCGCTCCCTCGGTGGCCGTTTGGCCGCCCTGGCTGTAGCGTCCGCCGCCGACCGAGACCGGGCCCGGATGATCCTTCACGAGCGTGCTGATCTCCTCGATCGTCCGCGGCGTCTCGACGCGCTGAACCTTGATGGGGTTGAGGCGGGTGACGTCGTTGACGAGGCGCCCCATTCGAGGGCCGCCCTCGATCATGTTCGCCGTGGCCCGGAGCGCTTTCTGGCCGCGCAGGGAATAGGCCGAGCGGGACACCTCGGCGAGAGAGAGCTGGGCCTCTTCGTCCTTCAGGAAGTAGCCGGCGAGACCGCGCGAGGCGTGCTCGAGCGCGAACACGTTGTAATCGCGGCCGTAGGTCGGATGCGGGGTGTCCAGCGCGGCGACGGCCGCGAGCAGCTTGCGCTTGACCTCGGGCGCGGCCGCGTCGCGCATCGCGAGGATTTCCTTCTCAAGCTCGGCCCCGAATTCCGTGGCCGCGACGCGGTTGCCGAGCGAGCGCATGGCGCCGAGACGGCCGAGTTTGTGCTGGAAGCGTGAGGTCAGCAGCGGCGCGACGATGGGGGCGATGTCGAGTCCGCTTAAGGCGGGCCTGTCGGCGGCGAATCCCTGGAAGGCCTGAAGAAGCTCGGGATTGACGGCCGGGTACAAGGCCCCGGGAATCGCCACCCCGACGCCGACGGGGCGGGTCTGAAGCACGGCGAGCGCCGGCCCGACGTCCGTAAGAAGCAAGCACGTCGTCAGCGCGGCGGCGCAGAGTTTGCGGGAAAGGGGGGAAGCGAACATGGGCATGGCGAATTCTCCTGTCCCGCGCGCGAGGTGCGGGACAACCATGCTCCCATTTCAAGGCGGGTCAACCGCAGAGCCCTAGGGCCCAGAGGAATGACGTCTTTCGACCCAACCGAACGACCCCGTTTGGCCCGACGAAGGCCTATTCTTCCGTTACATCGTTCGGCAGTTGATTAAGCCCGGGGCCGTCGTCCGTTTTCGGAAAATGTCTTGCCAGCTCTTCTCCGACCGCGCGCACGCAAGCGACGATCCCCTCGGCGTAACGCCGTTCGGTGAAATGCTTCACAAGCGTCTTGGCCGCCGCGTCCCACAGCGGCTGCCCCGCCTTCTCATGGATGCCGACGTCGCCCCAAATCGCGAATTTATGATCGAGATGGGAGACCATGATCAACACGCCGTTCCGCCCGTCGGTCTTCTCGAGGCCCAGCGCCGCGAACTTTTCGCGGACGATCTCCAGCGGGGGGCGGCGGCCCACCCTCCGGACGACATGGACGTGTATCTCGCCGGTGGTGCGGCTTTCCATGTCCGCGATCGCCGCGGCGATCCGGTCCTTCTCTTCCTTATTAAGGAAGGGCCGGGCGATGCGCCTTAAAAACCGCGACCACGCCGGGGGATGCTTCGATTCACCAGCCACCGCTCGCCCCTCCTCCGCCCGACGATCCGCCGCCGCCCGAAAAGCCTCCTCCGCCTCCGGACCATCCGCCGGAGCCGCCCGACCAACCGCCCGAGCCGGACCAGCCCCCGGAACCTCCGTAGCGTCGCCCCGAGGGCGGCAGGGGCCCCAGCATGCGCAGCACAAGTTGAACGTACGCTCCCACGAGGCTAAAGAGGAAAATCGCGTAGAGCCACGTGATGAAGAAGACGCGCAGCGGATACCGTGGGCCGGTGGAGCGGCCGACCGAGTAGGCGTCCAAGCCCCATGAGAAGCCGGCCTCGTAGGTCGGCCAGAAGATGAAGTAGAAGGCGAGCAAGAGGTAGGCGATCCATCGCAGGTCGAAAGCGGCTCCGGCCTTGCGCCGGCGTCTCGGGAGGGGGGCCGCCTCGGCGGCCCCCAGTTTCCCGGCCAGCGCGTCGACCGCGTCCAGCGTCCCGGCGTCATAGTCGCCGGCCTTGAAGTCGGGAACGGCCGACTCCTCGACCAGCGCATGCGCCTCGAGGTCGGTGATCGTTCCCTCCAGCCCGTAGCCGACCTCGACCCGCCAGCGGCGGTCCTTCAGGAACAGGCAGAACAGCAGGCCGTCGTCGCGCTTGGCGTCGCCGATCTTCCAAGCCTTGAAGACGCGGTTGACGTAATCCTCGAGGCTCTCCTCATCCAAGCTTTGAAAGAGGGCGACCACGAACTGATGCCCGGTCCGAGATTCGATCGCGCGCAGGCGTGAGGAGAGTCGAGCCTCGGTGGAGGGGGAGACGACGCCTTCATTGTAAACGTAGGAAGGCGGCGGGGGAGGAATCGGCTTGGCGGCCCAAGCTGGAAGGGCCAGGAGGAGAAGGACGGCTAGGCGGCGCATCATGGGTTTCGTCCCTCACCCGCCCTTCGGGCACCCTCTCCCGCAAGCGGGAGAGGGCTCTCATTAGGAACTCCCTCGCCCCGCTGGCGGGGAGAGGGAGGGGTGAGGGGCTGTTAGAACTTTACGGCCGGCGCTTTCTGCGCCTCCGGCGCGGCCTCGAAGTACGGCCGCTCCTTGAAGCCGCTGAAATTGGCGACGATCGCGGCCGGCATGCGGCGTATCGCGGTGTTGTACGCGACGACCGCGTCGTTGAAGTTGCGCCGCTCGACCGCGATGCGGTTCTCGGTGCCCTCGAGTTGGACCTGCAAGTCGCGGAAGTTGGCGTTGGCCTTGAGGTCGGGATAGCGCTCGATCACGACCATCAGCCGGGAGAGCGCCGAGGTGAGTCCGCCTTGGGCCTGCTCGAACGCCTTGAACTTGGAGGGATCGTCCAAGACCGACTTGTCGACCGTGACGCTCCCGACGCGCGAGCGGGCGTCGACGACGGCGGTCAACGTGGACTTCTCGAAGTTGGCCGCGCCCTTGACCGTCTCGACGAGGTTCGGCACCAGGTCGGCGCGCCTTTGGTAGACGTTCTGTACCTGGGCCCAGCTTCCGTTGACCGTCTCCTGCTTGCCGACCAGGCCGTTATAGGTCCCGGCGTACCAAACGCCGGCGCCGATCACCAACGCGAGCAAAACCCCGACCGCCGCCAAAGCCGTTTTCATCTCGATCCTCCGCGCGACATCGCGCTGATTGCACCACTTAGGATTCAGCCACGTCAACCCTCGCGGCGGAAGCTCTCCAGGACGCCGGCGCCGTAGGCGCGGGCGTTGACCGCGAGACCGACCGCGGCGGGGAGCAGCAGCGCGGCGGCCAAGGTCAGCAGTAAGGAGCCGGGGTCGGCGGCGAAGGTCACGTTCATCTCGCGGGCCACCGCGTAGCCCAGGCCGTACGAGACTCCGAGCGCGACGACGAAGGTGACCAGCCCCAGCGCCAGGAACTCCACCGCGTCGATCTGAAGCAGCAGCTTGCGCTCGCAGCCCAGCGCGCGGAACAAGGCCGCCTGGTCGCGGCGCTCCTTGTGGCCGAGGCTGAGCGTCCCGGCCAGCACCAATAGGCCGACCGCGACGCAGAACCAGGCGATCACGCGCAGGGCCGAGACCATCGCGCCCAGCACGGCCTGGACGTTGTCGAGCACGCGGCCGACGTTGATCGCCGAGACGTTCGGGCAAGCCTTGACCAAGGCCCGCGACAGCTCGGCGGTCGCCGCCGGGTCGCGCGTCCGCAGCGAGGCGATGAACACCTGCGGGGCGGGTTCCAGGACCTTGACCGGCAGGATCACGAAGAAATTGGGCTTCATCGACATCCAGTCGATCGAGCGCAGCGAGGTCACCGGCCCCTCGATCGCGCGCCCCTGGATGTCGAAGCGGAGAACGTCTCCCATGGAGAGATGGGATCGCTGCGCGAAGCCTTCCTCGAGGCTCACCTGGGGGACGGTCTCGCCCGGCGACCAGAAACGTCCGGTCGTGACGCGTTCGCTCGCGTGCAGGACGTCCTTGTAGGTCAGGTTGTACTCGCGCGTGAGCATGCGGTGGCGCGAGCGCTCCTCGATCGTCATGCCCGAGAGGTCCCGGCGCGCGATCGGCACGCCGTTGACGTGAGTGAGCCGCGCGCGGATCAGCGGGGCGAACTCGCCGCCGTCCCTCGCGAAGCGGCCGGCGAGGCCGGCGACGGTATCGACTTGGTCCTTCTGGATGTCCACGAGGAACAGGTCCGGCACGTCGGCCGCCTTGCCGAGCAGTATCTCCCGCGCGAGGCTGCGGTGGACGAGGCCGAGCGCCCCGAGCAGGGCGAAGCCGGCCGAGAGCGTGAACAGAAAGACGCTCGAGCGGGCCTTCTGGCGCGCGAGTTGGAGCAGGCCGTGCCGCAGGGCGAGCGGCCCCTGGACGCGGCGCGCGACGGTCCCGGCCCCCTGGAGCGCGAGGCCGGCCAGAAGGCCGATCGCGGCGGCCGAGCCGACCAGGGCCAGGCTGAAGTAGCGCGCGACGTCGACGCTGTTGACCTTCAGGTAGGCGTAGGCGAAGGTGCCGGCGAGCCCCGCCGCGGCCGTCAGCGCCGTTCCCCAGGGCGTCGCGGGAAGGCGCTCGGCGCGGTCGCGCATCAGGTCGAGCGGCGAGACTTTGGAAAGAGCGCGCACCTTGCCCCAGGTCACACCGACCGCCAGCGCGGCCGACAGCGCGAGCGCCTGCGCGAGGCTCCACGGGTCGGGGATGAGGCGGATGTCGAATTGGGGCTTGAGCAGGCGCACCAGCGTCTCGAGGCCCAGCGCGCCGAGAGTCCAGCCGGCCGCCGCGCCGATCAAGCCGCCCTGAAGGCCGACCGCCAGGCACAGGCCCCGGTAGATCCGTCCCACCTCGCCCGGCGCGAGGCCGAGGCAGCGCAAAAGGCCGGCGGTCTCGAGCTGCTCGTTCAGGAACAGCGTGACGCTGGCGGCCATCCCTATCGAGCCCAGCAGAAGGGCGACCAACGAGACCAGCACGAAGAAGATCGTCAGGCGCTGGAGAGCCTCGCGCACGCTCGGGTCGGCGTCGCTGTAGGCCGAGATCGAGAGGTAAGGGTCGTCGAGCGCGCGCTCCAGGTCCGCCCTCAGGCCCTCGGCCGCGCGCGCGGGGTCGGGCGACGGCGGAAGCGCGAGAAGGCGCTCGTGCCACAGGCGGCTGCCGAGCCCCGCGAGGCCGCTTTTTTGGGCGAGATCGAGCGAGACGACCAGCCGCGGGCCCAAGCTGAACGAGCCGAAGGCGCGGTCCGGCTCCTTGCGTATGAGGCCGGCGACTTTCAACGCCCGCCCGCCCAGCCTCACCTCGTCGCCGACCTTGATCCCGTGCTGCAGGGCGCCCGACTCCTCGAGGAGGCAGGCGGGGCCTTCGAACAGCCGGGCCTTCGCGTCCGCGGGCTCGAGCTCCATCCGCCCGTAAAAGGGGAACTCCGGGCGTATCGCCTTCACGCTCACCAGGAACGGCTCGCGCGCGCCGGGCTCGAGCATCGACGAGAAATAAAGGACCTCGGTTTGCCGGACGCCCTCGGAGGCGAGCCTGTCGAAGGCGGCGCGGGCGCGCGCGTCGAACGGGCGGCTCGAGCCGGCCTCCACGTCGGCCGCGGTCAGCTCGCGCGCTCGGGAGGCCACCGCGCGGCGGACCGCGGCGAGCAGGTTCTCGATGCCGAACAGGAAGGCCGTCCCGGCCCCGAGGCAGGACGAGAAAAAGAGCATCCGCCCCCAGTGGCGCAGGTAGAGCCGGCGGGAGATGCGCGCGAGCGCGGGGACGCCGGTCATCAGGGCGCCGACGAGGCCAGCGCGCCGCGCTCAAGGACCGCCGTCCGCTTGAGGCGCGCGGCCACCGCGGGGTCGTGCGTGACGAGGACCAAGGCCGTCGCGCGCTCCGCGTTCAGCGCGAGCAGGGCGTTCAGGATCAACTCGGCGTGCTCCCTGTCGACGCTGCCGGTCGGCTCGTCGGCGAAGATCAAAGACGGCTCGTGGACGTAGGCGCGCGCGATCGCGACGCGCTGCTGCTCGCCGCCGGAGAGCTGGCGCGGAAAGTGCCCCGCGCGTCCCGGGAGATCGAGGCGCGCGAGCAACGTCTCGGCGCGCTCGGCGGCCTCGCGGGCGCCCCAGCCCAGCAGCTCCAGCGGCAGCGCGACGTTCTCGCGCGCGGTGAGGCTCGGCACGAGCCTGAAGCTCTGGAAAATGAAGCCCACCGAGCGGCGGCGCCACTCGGCGAGGCGATCCTCGCTCCACTCGTGGATCGGGGCGCCCTGGTAAAGGACGCGGCCGGAGGTGGGCCGGTCGAGGCCGGCCATCAGCCCCAGCATCGTGGACTTGCCGCTGCCGCTCGGGCCGGTGATCGCCACCGTGTCGCCGGGCTCGAGGCTCAGGCTGACGCCCCGCAGGACGTGCACGGTCTCCGAGCCGGAGACGAACTCCTTGCGGATGTTCTCCAGCGCGAGCAGATTCACGGGAGCCCTTCCTTCTTAAGGAAGGCCAGCACGCGCTCGGCGATCAGCCGCTGGCCCGCGGCGTTGGGGTGCATGCCGTCCTCGATCGTGTACTTGGGGTCGAGCGCGATCCCCTCGAGCAGGAACGGGAGCAGCTTGACGCGATGCGCCTTCGCGAGCGCGGGGTACATCGCCTGGAAGGCTTGCGTGTAGGCCGGGCCGTAGTTCGAGGGCACGCGCATCCCCGCCAGCGCGACCTTCGCGCCGCGGCGGCGGGCGGCCTCGAGGATCGCCGCGATGTTCTTCTTGGCCGCGGCGACGGGCAAGCCTCGCAGCCCGTCGTTGGCGCCGATCGCGACGAAGACCAGGCGCACGTCGTCGGTCAAAGTCCAGTCCAGATTGTGAAGGGCGTCGGCCGTCGTGGCCCCGCTGACCCCCGCGTTGCGGACCTTCCACGGCAGGCCCTGTTCCTCCCATCGCCGCTGAATGAGGGCCGGATAGGCCTCCTCGGGCGACAGCCCGTACCCCGCGGTGAGCGAGTCGCCGACGAACACGACGACGTCGCGTTTGGCCGGAGGCGCGGCGAACGCGGATGAAGCGAGAGCGAGTATGAGGGCGATGAAGCGCATCGGAGTAAGCCTTTCCCGCTCATCCAGGTGCCCTCTCCCAACGGGAGAGGGTTCGGGTGAGGGGTTCCTCATCATAGCTTTGGGCGCCGTTGTGATACAATGACGCCCGCACGATGGCCCAACCTCGTCGCCGTTCCGTTCTCATCACCGGCAGCGCCTCCGGCTTCGGACGCGGGCTGGTGACGGCCCTCCTTAAGAAGGACTTCGACGTCATCGCGACGCTGCGCGCGGCCGACCGCCGCCGAGGCCTGTTCGCGGCCGAGTTGGACCGCCATCCGACGTTGGAGCTTCTGCCGTTGGACGTCGCGGACCCCGAGCAGCGGCGGGCGGCGGCCGAGCATATCGCCGCGACCCGCGGCGGGCTCGACGTTTTGATCAACAACGCCGGCTACGGCCTGCTCGGCGCGCTCGAGGACGTCGGCGAGGCCCAGCTTCGCTCCCAGATGGAGGTCAACTTCTTCGGCCTCGCGGGGATGATACGCGACTTCCTGCCGCTGCTGCGGCGCGCGAAGGGGCGGATCATCAACGTCTCCTCGGTGCTCGGCTACGCCGGTTTTCCGCTCAGCTCGGCGTATTGCGCGAGCAAGTTCGCGGTCGAGGGCCTGAGCGAGGCGCTCTATCACGAGCTGCGCCCGCACGGCGTGCAGGTCGCCTTGGTCGAGCCGGGTGGCTTCCGCACCAAGTTCGCCGAGAACTGCGTGTGGGGGGAGCGCAGCGAGCGCGAGGACTCCCCGTACCGCGTGCAGACCGACAACTTCCGGCGGATGCGGACGCGGCGGCTCGGCCGTCCCGGCGCCCCGCCGTCGAAGGTCGTCGCCGCGATCGTGCGCCTGGCCTCGGTGGACTGCATGCCCCTGCGCACCCGCGTCGGCCTCGACGCCGCGGGCATGAACCTGCTCAA
This sequence comes from uncultured Elusimicrobia bacterium, assembly GCA_964566245.1. Classification (GTDB taxonomy): domain Bacteria; phylum Elusimicrobiota; class Elusimicrobia; order CAZMIB01; family CAZMIB01; genus CAZMIB01. The sequence continues at coordinate 8,314 of CAZMIB010000119.1, forward strand.
GCGCGTGCTGCCGCGCAACGCCGGCGACTCGCTGATGGCCAAGCTCTACGGCCGTATCTTCCTGAAGTCCCTCGCGAATTAACCCCTCACCCTAGGCCTTAAGGTCCCCCGCGATCTAGGTCCAAACACTTGCCCCAGCGGGACCATTCGGCCCACGGGGAGGCCGGGGTCAATAGCCTAGAATCCGCGCAACGTCATTTCATCCATGAGGAGCGGCAACATGAAGCGTTCGCTTGCGCGTCGTTTGATCGGAACGGCTCTCGCGGCGGGTATGTCGGCGGGCTCGGCCTGGGCGGGCGTCTCCGAGGCGACCGTCCGTCCGGCCATCGAGATCCCGGGTTTCGCCGCCTTCGGCGCGGCGTCGTCCCTCTATAACCTCGGCGCGATGGACGCCCTCTCGGGCCGCGCGCTCGATCCGATCGCGGCGCGCCTGGCGACGGCGGAGCCTCTTTCACTGACGGCCTCGCGCATGGCCGCCCTCAATCTTGCCGCGACGCCGCGCTTGGCGGCTCCGATCTCCATGCCGGCGTTGACGCCGGCCGTCTCCGCGCGGCCCATGATGGGCGGCTTGCGGGAGAGCACGCTTGAGATCCAGCGGGCGATCTCGGCCGGCAAGACCGAGCAGGCCGATCAGACCTTGAAGCGCTGGCTCGACGGCGCGGATAAGGGCGGCAACGGCCCGACCGACGCCGGCAACGGCGGCTCGAACCTGGGCGGCGGCGCCGGAGGCTCGAACGGCGGAAACGGCTCGGGCGGGGGATCGAATCAGCCCGGCGGCGATTTGCCGGAGCCGTCGGTTCATCTCGAGGCCGCGAAGCGGGCCGTCGCTCCGGACGCCGAGCTGATCGGGGCCTACGCGCCTCTGGGCGGGGCGGGGCGGAAGTGGACCTACGCTCTGCTTTCCCGGAGCGTGGGCCAGATCGTTTTCATCGAGGTCGACCAGGCGGGCCAAACGAGGCTGTCGCATTCGATGCCGATTCCGAAGCAGGTCCCGACGTCCATCGATCTTTCGAGGATCATCACGCTCCGCCGGGCCGTGGAGATCGCGACCCGCGCGGGCTTCACGCCTCTCGTCGTGGCGCTGGGTCCGTCGATTCACGGCGGCGGGCGGACGGTCTTCGAGTTCGTGAAGGACGGTTTCGGCGGCGTGGTGCAGGTCGACGCCGTCACCGGCGAGCTTCTGGACGGACTCGGCCACCCGCTTGCGCGCACGACCTCCATCGGGACTCCCGAGCAGATCGCCGAGCTGAACAAGGCCGTGGCCGAGGTCCTCACGCCGTTCAACGACAAGCTCACGAAGGCCGAGGTGGTCTTCTCGAAGGTCGCCACGAACGACGTTCGCGCGGTGGACGTCGCGGTGAGCGCGAAGATCGACAAGACGGGGGCCAACGACCGCCTCGTCCTCGACGTCAAGAACCTGTCGTACAGCTATCCCGAGGCGCCGGGAAGCGCGCCCGGGACGAACTCCGACGTCTCGCTGAAGCTCAACCTGCTGAACCTGCTGTCGCAGGAGGAGATGGACAAGCTCGGCCCGCAGGCGGACGAGTACGTCAAGTATTTCATCAGGGATGCCGCCAAGCAGTACGGGCAGGCCGCGACCGTCGACGCGAAGGTCGGCGATATCACCCGGGACGCCGCGGGGCACCTCACCGGCCTCACGCTGAGCCTGAGCCTGGACGTGGACCTGAGCAAGCTGCCGCCGGGCAAGACCGGGGAGTACATCTACGTCACGCGGGCTCGCGCCACGATCAGAATCACGACCTCCGGCCTGGACGTCGTCGTCGACCTGACGCACAATCCGAACGCGCGGGTGTTCCAGCGGGGCCGAAAGGGCTTGAAGGAGCTCCTGGACGCCCTTCTCACGCGCGACGCGCGCATCCTGCGGGAGATCGCGGACCTGATCAAGACGCTGAACGGTTACGCCAAGAACATCCTCGATCAAAAGCGCCGCAACTGACGTTTCGGCAACGGAGAGCTGCGTCATGAAAATCCTTCGAGGTCATTCGATGGCCGGCCTTGTCTTGGCCC
>CAZMIB010000120.1:0-10301 GCA_964566245.1 uncultured Elusimicrobia bacterium
GGCGCGGCCCTTCGCGCCGTCGCGTTTCGTCTCCACTCTCGGGGCCGCCGCGGCGGCCCCGCTTCTCGGCGCGGCCGGCGCGGCCGCCTTGGCCGTGGTTTACGCGCCCCAGATAGCGTGGTACGGAGTCCGGCTGCTGCGCCGCGAGGCGCGGCTGTCGGCCGCGGCGAAGGCCGCCTACGGCCTGCAACTCGCGTGCGCCCTGCCGATCGCCGTCGTCGCCGCGCCTCTCGGCGGGCTGCTCCACGGCTACGCGCGCGTGATGCTCGCGGCCGAGGAGAGCGGACCCGCCGCGGTCCTCGGCAAAGTCAAGGACGACCTGGGCTGGGTCGCGGACCAGGTCGAGGAGATGAAGGCCGAGGCCAAGGCGGAGCTGGCGGGCCGCGGCGGGGGCTCGCTCGACTCCCTGACGGACATGACCCCCGGCCAAGCGGTCGGGGGGATCGGGGGCGCCGCGGTTTACTTGCTTGAGTTCCCCGTTCCGGCGCTGCTCACCGCGCTGGTGCAGGCGCCGAGAATCGAGGCGGCGGCGATCTCCGCCGCCGCGCGGCGCGGCGACCGGCCGTACGCCCTGGCCTTGGGCTTGACGGCTCCCCTCGGCGTCCTGTTCGCCGCGCTCGCGGCTTTGCCGGCGGCGGTCCTGCACGCCGTCATCAGCGGCCTCGGCTGGGGCCGGACATCGGGCCCCGGGGGGGTGTTCGCGCGGGGGGCGCTCGAGCCCAGGGCGCTGGGGTGGGGGACGGAAATGCTCGTCGAGAAGGCCGCGGGGGGGCGGGCGCCGACGCTGGCCGCGCGGGAGGGGCGGCCGCGCAAGACCGCGACCCCGCCGTATCGGCCGGGGGTGCTCAAGCTCGTCATCAAGACCGACCCACGCGTCGTCGCGATGACGCCGGATCTCGAGCCCGTCCACCTTGACCCCGGGGGCGGCGACACGCGCTCTCGGGTCCGGGAGATACTGGCCTTGCTCGGCCTGGAGCCGGCGGACGACGAAATCCGGGAGCTGGGCGAGGGGGCGGTAGAGGTCCAGGTGACCGTCGGGAAGCTGTGGAACGGCGGGGCCGTCGCTTTGGCCGCGTACCTGCGGGCGACCTATCCGATGGTCGTCGCCGCGGCGGAGCTCGTGCCCGCGTTTTCCGAGAAGCCGCACGCGTTCGACGGCCGGCCCGAGCACGTCACGGCGCGCTATCTCGCGGCCGCGATGCGGCAGGGCTTGGCGCACCCGCTGGCGGGCCTGGAGGACCGGCGCTTGAAGCGCCCCGAGGGGCTGGCCCGGGAGGGCTGGATCCTCGAGGACGGCGCCGCGATGGCCTTCTTCCGCTACGAGGCGGGGGGCAAGGTGCTGCAGGTCTACGCGACCCGCGGCGGGATACGGATTCTCTCGACCTACGACTGGAGCGGCGACGCCGCGACGGTCGAGGCCGTCGTCCGGCATCCGGACGGCACGGTGTCCCGGTCCATCCAGGACGTCAGCCGCCGGCCCTAGACTTTTTTCGCTTTACGCGACGGACGAGGCCCCCGCTCCCCCGCGGGGGCCTTCGTCTTGGCGCCGACGCGCAGCTCCTTCAGCTCGAAGAGCTGGTCCCGGAGCGCGGCCGCGAGCTCGAAGTCCAGGTTGTCCGCGGCCTCCTTCATGCGCTTCTCGACCTCGCCGATGAGGTTCGGCAGGTTTTTCTTGTTCAGCGGCTGGGACTCGACGTCGCGGATGATGCTCAGCCCTTCCTTCTTGGCCCCGTACTGGAACTCCTCGAGGTCGTGGACCGCCTTGACGATCGTCTTGGGCGTGACGCCGTGCTCCTTGTTGTAGGCGAGCTGCTTCGCGCGCCGGCGCTCCATCTCGGCGAGCGCGCGCTCCATCGAGCCGGTGCGGCGGTCCGCGAACAGCAGGACGCGCCCGTTGACGTTGCGCGCCGCGCGGCCCGCGATCTGGATCAAGGTGGTCTCGCTGCGCAGGAAGCCCTCGTTATCGGCGTCGAGGATCGCGACCAGCGAGACCTCGGGCAGGTCGAGGCCCTCGCGCAGGAGGTTGATGCCGACCAGCACGTCGAACGCGCCCTTGCGCAGGTCCTTCAGGATGTCGATGCGCGTGAGCGAGTCGATGTCCGAGTGCAGGTAGCGCACCTCGAGGTTCTTCGTCGTGAGGTAGGCGGAGAGGTCCTCCGCGGTGCGCTTGGTCAACGTGGTGACGAGCACGCGCTCCTTGCGCTTGGCGCGCGTCTCGATCTCGCCGATCAGGAGATCGAGCTGGCCCTCGGTGGGCGCGACCACGACCTCGGGGTCGATCAGCCCGGTCGGGCGCACGATCATCTCGACGAAGGCGCCCCCGGTCCTCGCGAGCTCGTACGGGCCCGGCGTCGCGGAGACGTAGACCGTCTGGCCGAGCAGGGACTCGAACTCGTTCAGCTTGAGCGGACGGTTGTCCAAGGCCGAGGGCAGGCGCCAGCCGTAGTCGACCAAGGTCTGCTTGCGGACGCGGTCGCCCTCGTGCATCCCGCGCACCTGCGGCAGGGAGACGTGCGACTCGTCGATGAACATCAGGTAGTCCTTCGGGAAGTAGTCGAGCAGGCAGAACGGACGCTCGCCCGGGGCCCGGCCCGAGAGATGGCGCGAGTAGTTCTCGATGCCGTGGCAGAAGCCGAGATGCGCGAGCATCTCCATGTCGTAGCGCGTGCGCTGCTCCAGGCGCTGGGCCTCCAGCAGCTTGCCGTGGGCGTTCAGCCAGGCCAGGCGCTCCTTGAGCTCGTCCTGGATCGCGACCAGGGCGACGTCGCGCTCCGCCTGCGTGTTCACGAAGTGCTTCGACGGGTAGACGTAGACCCGCGGCAGCTCGGCCAGGAGCTTGCCGCTGACCGCGTGGAGCTCCGTGATCCGGCGGATCGAGTCTCCGTCGAGCTCGACGCGCAGCGTCGACTCGCTGTACGAGGGATGGATGTCGACGACGTTGCCGCGCACGCGGAACTTGCCGCGCTCGAACGCGGTGTCGTTGCGCTCGTAGTAGATCGAGACGAGCCTTTTCGAAAGCTCGACGCGGTTCATCGGGGCCCCGGCCTCTAGGCCGACGCACATCGACTTATAGTTCTCGGGGTCGCCGATGTTGTAGATGCACGAGACCGAGGCGACGACGATGGAGTCGCGGCGCGCCAGAAGCGAGGTGGTGGCCTTAAGCCTCAGGCGGTCGATGTGCTCGTTGATCGAGGCGTCCTTCTCGATGTAGGTGTCCGACGAGGGGACGTAGGCCTCGGGCTGGTAGTAGTCGTAGTACGAGATGAAGTACTCGACCGCGTTCTCGGGGAAGAAGGACTTGAACTCGGCGTAGAGCTGGGCCGCGAGGACCTTGTTCGGGCTGAGGATGAGGGCCGGGCGGTTGAGCTCCGCGATGACCTGCGACATGACGAAGGTCTTGCCCGAGCCGGTCACGCCGAGCAAGGCTTGGGTCTTCAGCCCGCGGCGCACGCCCTCGACGAGCTCGCGTATGGCCTCCGGCTGGTCCCCCGCGGGCTTGAACGGGCTGACAAGCTTGAACCGGTCCATTCCTTAAGAATACCCGTTGGCTATCAGCAACGCAACCGGCCGTCAGTGCTTCTGGTTGGCGCTGGACTGGGCCTGCTGGAGGATCTGGTTGATGTCCATCCCCGGGATCGACGGCATCTGGCCGCCGCCGGGGACCGCCGGGGCCATGCCCGGTATCTGCGGTATGGAGGAGGACGTCGGCGAGGGCGCGGCGTTGTTGCTCATGACGTTGAGCTTCTTGTCGAGCTGGAGCTGCTGGAAGTTGCCGCTGCCGACGCCGTGGGGGGAGATCGTCGTCGGGGCGAAGCTTCCGCCGCGGCCCTTGTTGCCGAAGATGCTCGAGCCGAGGGAGTGGAGCTGCTTGCGCGGCTGGGGCGCCGCGGCGACCGGAGCGGGGGTCTCTTTCTTGGCCGCGACCGGCTTGGGCGCGGGGGCCTGGGGTGCCGGGGCCGGGGTCGCGACAGGAACGGGCGCCGGCTCGGGCTTGGGCTCGGGGAAGATCGAATTCTTGTCGCCTTGCACCAGCGCGTCGGGGGAGAACTTCGGCCTCAGGGCTCCGGGTTCGGCCGTCAGGGGCAAGGGCGGCCGCGTGGAGTCGGTATCGACTATGGCCGGGACGCCGCCGGAGGACCAGAGGCCGTTGCCCAGGAAAAAGGAAAGCGCCACCGCCACTCCGCCGCCCAATAAGAGGAAAAGGACGACGAGAGGCATCCAGTTCCGAGGAGGACCGGATTCCATACCGAGTATTTAACAGCCCCGTCTGGCGATGTCAATAGCGGGGGGCCGGAGGTCCCAAAACGGAGGGGGTCCTTTGACGGCGCAAGGGTTACCGGAGGGCCCTGCCGCGGAAGGCGGGGGGCGTCTAGAATTGAAGAGGATGACAGCGCTCGGCGCGTATATCGTCTTCATCTTGTGCCTGGCCGTCGGCCTGGGCGGCTTGACGCTTTTCCTCAAGCTCGTGCTCGATCAATTCCTCACCGACCGCTCGCTTTCCGACTATCGCGTGGCCCGTGCGGTATGGCTGCCCGTCTGGTGGCGCGACCGCTACGAGCAGGAGAGCGTCCTGGCGGTCCTCATGCGGGCCTGCGTGGGCATACCTCCGCCGCGCCGCGTGCCCGAGGGATCGTTCGTGAGGCGCGGGTAACCGGAGCTTCGTGAAGCGCTTCATCGCCGCCGGCCTGGTTTTCAGCCTCGTCCTCGGCGCTCCCGGCGCGGGCTTCTACGCCGCTTGGGCGGCCCCGGTCCGGACCGACGTCGTCACCCCTCTCTTAGCCGCTCCGGTCGCGGCTTCCATGGGAACGGTCGCGCTCTCCGCGCCCGCGGCGACGCCTGCGTCGTCGCTTCTCTCCATTTCCGTTCCTGCTCCTGCTTCCAGCGCCCTCGCCCCTGTTGGGGGAGAGGGGGAGGGTGAGGGGGGCATTCGGCGTTTTGCCCTCACCCCCACCCTCTCCCGTGTACGGGAGAGGGAGTTCCCTGCCAAACGGCCCGCCGGCCGCCTTGTCGAGGCCGGCGCGTTCTATCGCGGCGATAAGCTCGCTCAGGCCGGAGCGGTCGGCGCGCGTTCGGAGAACGACGCCGCCTTCGAGCGGCTGCTCGGCGGCGAGGTCTCCGCGCCCGGCTCGTTGGAGCCGGCCGGCGCCGTCCTTTCCGCGCGCGAGCGCGGCGGCAAGCGCCGAGAGAAAAAAGAGGCGGCGTCGACGGCCGCGTCTCGTCCGACAATCCCGGCCGTCTCTTCCGCGCCGTCGGCGAGCGGCGAGGCCAAGCTCGATCCGCGCACGTTCAAGGTTCCCGCGGCGCTGACCGTCCGGATCTACTCGGCCTACGCGGGCTCCGCCCTTTCCGCCGCGGCCGCGCTGGCCATGATCACCGTCGCGCCCGTCGTCCTTTTTTGGTCGCACGCGCCGTGGCTGGGCGGGCTCGGCTCGCTCGCCGCGGCGGCGGGGGCCGTCGACGTGGGCTCGGCGGGATCCGGAGCGGCGCGGCATGAGCGGGGCTTCTCCGCCGCGATCAAGAGCGTCGTTTCCGCGCCGTTCCTCTGGCTCCGCGGGGCGTCCGCCCCGACCGCCGTCCCCGGCGAGGCCGCGGCGGGATCCGCCGCCTCCGGGGCGAACGCGCCGCCTCCCGCGCGCGGGCCGGTCCAATGGAAGAACGGCGACGGTGGAGGACGGTGGCGCATCACGGAGGACGGCTTCGTCGTCGACGCCTTCGGCCCTCCGGACTCCCCGGACGCCCGGCGGGCCCTCTGGCCGATAGCCGAGGCGGTGAAGCGCTTCGGGGAGCGCCTGGGCGTCGAGCCCTCGCGGCTTCCGACCTTGGCCGCCGTGCGGCAGTACTTCGCGCCGACGCCCGAGCAGCCGATACGCTCGGACCGCGACAACGCGCACTCCTATTATGAGGACGGGACGCCGATGCTCGTGGTGGGCGAGAGCTTCATGGACTCCGATCCGCGCGAGCGGGACGGCATCCTGGGCCACGAGCTCGGGCACCTTTTCCAGAACGACTTGATCGTCTTCAAGCGCCTGATCAAGCTGCGCAAGGCCGCGGCGGGAGCCTGGGCGGTGACGGGAATGCCGCTGCTCGCGGCGGCGGCCTGGCTCGCCCATGCCGCTCCGTTCGCCAAGGGTCTGATGTTCTACTCCGCTCCGTTCTGGGGCGGCGGCTTGCTGCTCATCCTCGCCGATTTCCTGAGCCTCGCGTACCGGCGGGCCCAGGAGCTGCGCGCGGACCGCTTCTCGGCCTGGCTGACTCATCCGACGCACATCTGGCGCTATCTGGAGAGCCAGAATAAGGCGCCCGATCCCGCCGTCACGCGGCGGTTCCTGACCTCGGCGTGGAGCCTCGCGGGCGCAAATACGCGGCATCTTTCCGTTCTCCGTCGCGTTCCGGCGCGCACGAGGATGTTCCTTACGATGGTCGGCCGCCAGGTTCAACCGCGGCTCGACCGGCTCGCCAAGGCGCATCCCGACTACCGCGAGCGTTTCGACAACCTCCGTCCGTTGATCGCGCCGTTCGAGCCCTCGGAGGCGCTGAAGGCCGCCGCGGAGGCGCTGCACCGCCGGCTGGGTCCGGACGTCGAGGCAGTCGAGGTCGTCCACGACGGACGCGGCTTCGCGGTCCAGGCGACGATCCCGGACGAGTCCATGCGGGCTCTCGTCCCGCTCAAGCTCGCGACGCCGGACGGCGAGATCGACGTGCGCGTCCTGATCGAACCGAAGCTGAACCGCCTCATGGACGAGGTGGAGAAGCTGCTGGTCCCGAGCGCGGCGGCCGACGTTCTGGCTTTGGCCGATGAGCGCGGCCCGTACATCCTGGCCGCGGCCTGGAACAGGCTCGACGACCAGCCTTCCACGATCCCCGCGGAATATCAAGGCTTGCCGATCGTCGAGCGCACGGTCGCTCCTCCGGCCAAGGTGGCCGCGATCGCGAGGCGCTTGGCCGAGGCGCTGGGCGCGGCCGCGGAGAAGGTCGAGCCGTACAACTTCGGGAAGGGCTGGCTCCTCGCGGCGACGATGCGCGACGAGAGCCCCGCCACCGATCAGGCCTTGAAGTCCAAGCTCGACGGCTCGGGCGCTTTCGAGGGCCTGCCCGTCCATCCGATCCGGTCGCCGGAGATCGACGCGAATCGCGCGGCCTTGGAAGCCGCCCTTCCGTCCGGCGTCGCCGAGGCGGTGGAGGTCGCGAGCGAGCAGGGAGGCTACTACCTGCAGATCATCCTTCGCGACGAGAGCGCCGAGACCTACGCCGCCCTTCGCTCCGCGCTCGACGCGGAAGGGAAGTTCCGGGGCATGGCCGTCCGTCCGGCGCGCTCGCGGGCGGTCGACGCGGCGCTGGACGCGCTGCGGTCGGCGCTGGTTCCGGCGATCGCGGAATCCGTCGAGGTTTTGCCCGCGCAAGGCGGGGGAAACCTGCTGCAAGTCGCGGTCCGCGACGAGAGCCCCGAGAACGTCGCCCGCCTCGAGGCGGCCCTGACGAAGGAGGAGAGCGGACTGAGGACCTTTCAAGGCCTGCCGGTGCTGGCGGTTCCGGCCGCGCCCCCGGCGGACGTCGAGGCCAAGCGCCAGCTTCTCGAGAACCGCCTGCCGTTGAACGCGGCGGCGATCCGCGCCCGTTCCAACGGCAAGGAGTACTGGCTGCAGGTCGAGCTCTTGACGATGGATCCCGAGGCCACGGCCGCGCTCGCGAAGGCGCTGAAGCCCGGAGAGGCCCCAGGCGAGCCGTCGCGCTTCCAAAGTTTGCCGGTCGCTTACTTTTACTCGCCCGCGCCGCCGGCGGTCGAGGCCAAGCGCGCCGAGCTGGAGCGCCGGCTCGTGCCGGAGACGGCGGCGCGCGTGAGCGTCTGGCCTTCCGCGGAAGGGCACTTCCTCGAGATCCAGGTGAACGACGAGCGGCCCGAGACCCTCGCCCGCGCGCGCGAGCCGCTCGCGGCCGACGGGACGTTCGAGGGCGTGAAGGCCGTCGTGGCGCGCCGCGCCGAGATCCAGCGGAAAGTCCTCGCGCTGATGGCGCGGCTCGAGGGGGCCGCGGTCGAGCACGTGGAGCCGATCTGGGACGGAGAAGGGTACGTCCTCGCGGTGGAGGTGAAGGACGGCGGCGCCGAGAACGTGGAGCGCGTCAAGGCCGCCTTCGATACCGACGCGAATACGGGAGAATTCTCTTTCGAGGGCCTGCCGGTACAGCTTTTCCTGCCTAACGAGCCGGCGATGGAATCCTCCGCGGCTCCCGCCGAGCCGGCGAAGGATGAGCCGAACTCCGAGACGGCCGAGATCGAGAACGTCCGCGGCCCGCCGGCCAAGCGCAGGCAGCCGCGCGTCACCTGCGACGAGTTCATCGCGGTGCTTTTGAAGCTGGGGTTCAAGGAAGCCAGGAAGATGACGAGCAGCCATCGGGTCTACGTGGACGACGCCGGTCATCGCGTGATCGTCCAATACCATCGCGGACGGATTCTCTCGCCGAAGCATTTCCAGGACAAGATGAAGAACACCGGCATCCCCCCCGAGGAGTTCCTGAAAAACTTCTGACGTCGTCGTCCCCCGAAGTCCGGCAAAGTCGGCTATAATGACGAGGTGGGTGCGAGCGACGCGCCGTCGGCTTTCGGCCGGCGGGCGCTTTTCATTTTAGCCGCCTGCTGGCTGGCCCATCTGTCGCTCGGCTTGAGGGGCATCGAGCGCGCGGCTCCGACCTACGACGAGCCGTTGCACCTCGCCTCGGGCTACTCCTATCTCGCGACGGGCCGCTATCGGCTCAACATCCACGACCATCCGCCGCTGGCGGAGATATGGGCCGCGCTGCCGCTGTGGCCGTCGGCGCCCGACACCTTCTTCCATCATCCGGCCTGGAACGACCAGCTCCAGTACCACTACGCCGACCTGTTCCTGTACGCGAACAAGGTCCCGGCCGAGGCGCTGATGAACCGCGCGCGGCGGTTCAACCTGGCCACGCTGAGCCTGCTGTTGTTCGCGGGGCTGTTCGGCTGGGCGGCGGGGGCCTTGGGAGCCGGAGCCGCCGTCGCGGCGGGCGCGCTCGCGGCGTTCTGCCCGAGCCTGCTCGCGCACGAGAGCTTGGTGACGACGGATGCGGCGTCGGCGATACTGTTCTTCATCGCGACGGCGTGTTTATGGAGGGCGACCGCCGGGAGAGGAAGGCTCGCCTGGGCGGGGGCGGCGGGGGCGGCGTGCGGGCTGGCGATGGCGTGCAAGTTCAATATGCTCGTCTTGCCGCCGCTTTTGCTCGCCTTGCTCGCGGGCGACGCTTGGCTCAGGAAGGAGCGGCCCGCGGTGCCGCTCGCGCTGGGGGCGGTGCTCCTCGCCTGCGCGGGCGCGGCGCTGGCCGCGGCTTACAAGCTCGACGTCGGGCTTTACCTCTCGGGACTCAAGGCGACGGCGGGCCGGCTCGGCGAGGGGCGTGCGTCGTTTCTCGCCGGGCGCTATTCCCACACGGGCTTCCCGCTTTATTTCCCGGCCGCGTTCGTCCTGAAGACGACGCCCCCGGAACTGTTGCTCGGCCTGCTCGGCGCCGCGCTCGCGGCGCGCGGGCCGCGCGCGCGTCCGGTCGGGCTGTGGCTCCTCGTCCCTCCGCTGGCCTACTTCGCGGCGGCTCTGACCTCGAAGGTCCAGATCGGGCACCGCCACCTGTTGCCCGTCTATCCGTTCTGGCTGCTGCTCGCCGGAAGCGGCGCGGCTTGGCTCTGGAACGGGGCGAGCGGAGAGCGGCGCCTCGCGGGGCGCGCGCTCGTCGCCGTCCTGCTGGCCTGGCAGGCGGCCGCGGCGGTCGCGCGGCGCGAGCATCCGTTGACCTACTTCAACGCGCTGGCCGGGGGGGACGCGGGCGGGTGGCGCTGGCTCGTCGACTCCAACGTCGACTGGGGCCAGGGGCTGAAGCCGCTCGCCGAGGAACTGAGGCGGCGGGGCAACCCGCCGGTGTATTTGTCGTACTTCGGCTGCGCCGACCCCGAGGCGTACGGCCTGCGCTACGTGCCGTTCGCGCCGGTCGGCAACGTCGAGCGCCTGCCGGCCAAGGTCCGGCCTTTCGAGTCCGGGAAGGTGCTGGTCGCGATCTCCGCGACGAACCTGCAAGGGACCTACTACGCGAACCACGCGGTCTTCGACTGGCTGAAGGCCAAGCCCCCGGCCGCGATCGCCGGGCACTCGATTTTCCTTTACGACCTCACCGACGACCCCGCCGGCGTCGAGCGGCTGACGAGCCTGCTGAAGGCGGCCGCCGGGCGGCGCGACGCCGGGCTCGCGGGCGAGATCGCGGACCGCGGCGAGGCGCGCCCGGAGGCCTCGGCCTCCGAG
>CAZMIB010000121.1:0-10251 GCA_964566245.1 uncultured Elusimicrobia bacterium
AGATCGAGGCGCTCCCTCTTCCGGACGCGCCTGTGGTTTGGGGCAAGGTGCTGCTTTGGGGGCGCGTGTATCCGGATAACCAAACGGTCATCCCGGTGCGCCAGGAGCATTATTCCGAACGCGGCGAGCTGATACGCACGATCGAGCTGGGCGACGTCCAAACGGTCGAGGGACGGCTCGTGCCGCTGCGGCTCGTCTGCGTCAACAACAAGAAGGAAGGCCAGCGCACGACGCTTCAGTACTCGAGCGTGCACTTCGACGTCTCCTACCCGGCCGACTTCTTCAGCCTGGCCCGCCTGCAGAGGTTCCGGTGACCTTCGTTCTGGCGTGGCGCAACGTGTGGCGCAACCGCCGCCGCAGCCTGATCACCTTGGCCTCGATCGCGGCCGGCCTGGCGTCGATCATGTTCGGCCAGAGCCTGATCAAGTCGATCCAGCTCCAGCTCGTCGAGAAGGCGACCGGGATCATCATCGGCCACCTGCGCGTGATGTCGCGCCAGGTTCAGGACATGAAGGTTCCGGACAAGAAAATACCCGATCCGGACGTGATCGGCGCCGCGCTGGACAAGGAGCCGGGCATCGAGGTCTGGGGCAAGCGCATCCTGTTCACCGGCCTCCTCTCCACGGCCGCGGGCTCGAAGGGCGTCCTCGTCTGCGCGGTCGAGCCGAACAAGGAGCGCCGCATCATCGCGATCCCGAAGTACATGACCGAGGGGACCTTCCTCGGCCCGGCCCCCGGCCGCGGACGCCCGGAGAAGGGGCTCGTGATCGGCGACCGGCTGGCGCGCGATCTGGATCTTAAGCTCGGCGAGAAGGCGGTTCTGATGTCGCAGGCGACCGACGGCTCGCTCGGCGCGGAGGCCTTCCGCGTCGCCGGCATCTACCACACCGGCAGCCAGACCTTCGACGGCCAGATAGCCTACGTCCCGCTTACGACGGCGCAGGAGATGCTGGTGATGGGGAACCAGGTCAACGACTTCATCGCGCGCGTGAAGCGCCTGCCGGAGCTCGGGGCGATCCAGGCGCGGCTCGCCGAGGTCCTGAAGGGGCGGCGCGACATCCAGGTCCTGACCTGGCGCGAGGTGGACCGCGAGATCGTGGGCATACAGAAGTACCAGAACGCCCTGCTGTTGATCGTCCTGTTCATCGTCTTCGCGATCGTGGCCTTGGGCATCCTGAACACGATGCTGATGTCCCTGTTCGAGCGCGTGCGCGAGTTCGGCGTGCTGATGGCGATCGGCGCGAAGCCGCGCCTGATCCTGCGCATGATCCTTCTCGAGGCGCTGATCCTCGGAATGCTCGGCATGCTGGCCGGGGTCGCGATCGGCTCCGCGCTGATCGCTTGGTACGGACGGGCGGGCCTGCCGCTGCCGATCGGCGAGGCGATCGCCTACTTCATGCCGTTCGACACCGTCGTCTACACGCGCTTCGCCTGGGAGCGGCATTGGGTCGCGCTGGTCGTCGTGTTCGCGACCTGCCTGCTGGCGTCCTTGGTCCCGGCGTTGCGCGCGGCGCGCTTGAGGCCCGCGGAGGCGCTGCGCCATGTCTGAGGCCAAGCGCGATCCCGTCGTCGAGCTGCGCGGCGTCAGCAAGGTCTATGAGACCTCGGCGTCGACGGCCGATCGCCTTTTCTGGAAAGCGAACGCCCTGTGGCGCGGCCGAAACCAAAACGGCCACGCCCCCGAGCCGGCCCTGCGCGTGCACGCGGTGAACCGCGTGAGCTTGGAGATTCACCCGGGCGAGTTCGCCGCGCTCGCCGGCCCTTCGGGCTCGGGCAAGTCGACCTTGCTGAACCTCATCGGGACGCTCGACCGCCCGACGCACGGCGAGGTGCGCGTGCTCGGCCGCAAGATCGCCTCGATGAGCGACGAGGAGCTGGCGGAGCTGCGTCTGCGCTCGATGGGCTTCGTGTTCCAGGCCTTCAACCTGCTGCCGGTGTTCACCGCGCTCGAGAACGTGGAGTACGTGCTGCGCCTGCAGGGCCTCGCCCCGGCGGAGCGGCGCAGGCGCGCCGAGGAGGCCTTGAGCTTGGTCGGCCTCGAGAAGCTCGCCGGGCGCCGGCCGGATCATCTCTCGGGCGGGCAGCAGCAGCGCGTGGCGGTCGCGCGCGCGATCGTGCACCGCCCGGCGCTGGTCCTGGCCGACGAGCCGACCGCGAATCTGGACTCGCGGACCGCCGCCGGCCTGCTCGACCTGATGCAGACGCTGAACCGCGAGCAAGGCATCACCTTCGTCTTCTCCAGCCATGACCCCATGGTCCTGTCGCGCGCCGGAAAAGTCGTCCACCTCCGTGACGGCGCCCTCGCCGAGGCCTAGCTCGTTGGTCCTCCGGGCCTGTTCGCTTCTAATAGCCATCTGCGGAATCCTGCCGAAGGCCGTTTCGGCTGATTCCCCCTCGCCCCCTTTAGGGGGAGAGGGTAGGGTGAGGGGGATGGAATTCGGCGGCTACCTTAAAAACATTTACGAGCACTTCCGTACGCCGGTTTTCGGTCAGTCAGTTTGGGAAGATTTGTCCCGCGTCCGCCTGACCGCTCTCGGTTCCTACGGCATCTGGCGCGCGGATATCGAATACGACAATGAGCTGTACGCCGGCAGCTATCTGAAGACGCCGGAGTTCAAGGCGGCGGGGATCGCTCGGCCGCTCGAGTATTTCAATTGGGACGGCACGATCGCCCAGGGCTCGAGCACGCTGTGGCGCGACAGGGTTCATCGCGGCTGGGTTGGAGCCGAGACGGGGGATTGGACCATCCGCGCGGGGCGCCAGCGGATCGCTTGGGGGACGGGGAAAATTTGGAACCCGACCGACATCCTCAACCCGTATCAGCCGCTGACGATCGAGCGCGATGAGCGTTTCGGAGCGGACGCGGTGTACGCGCGACGCGCGTTGGGGCAGCTTTCGCAGGCGGAGCTCGCGTACGGTCCTCAGGACCGGCTGGATGAGTCGGGGTTCATGGGGCGACTGCGCGGGCGGTTGTTCAACGGAGACGCCTCGGTGATGGGCGGCAAGGTGGGCGGGCTTCAGGATAGCTGGATCGCCGGGGGCGACGGGGCCTGGGACTTGGGCGGAGGGACCTGGCACGTCGAGGGCGCCTGGACCCAACTGCAAACCATCGGCCGCTTCGCGCGCGTCGATACGGGCTACGAGTACACGTTCTCGGACGCCGCCCCGCCGGGCCTGCGCGGGGCTTGGGTTCTGGCCGAATACTTCCACAACGGCCAAGGCGTGAGCGACCCGAGGCTCTACAACGTGCTGGATCTATTGGACGGCCGCGCGATCGCGCTGGCGCGCGACTATCTCGGCTTCGGCTGGTCGAAGGACCTCCACCCGCTCGTGAAGCTCGAAATCTACGCGATCGCGAACCTCACCGACGGCAGTTGGTTCGCCGGCCCCGCGTTCACCTGGAACGCCCAGAAGGACCTCCACCTGACCGCTGGAACGCAGGCTTTTTGGGGCGGCGCCCTCACCGAGTACGGCCGCCTCTCGACGATCCTCCACGCCCAAGCGCAGTACTATTTCTGAGGTTTCAGCGCAGGAATCGGTCCAGCAGCAGGTCCTCCAGGTTTCTGCGGCCGTCGATGACGGCGAGGATGATCGCCGAGCGGCCGTCGAGCCTGTAGATGAGCCTCCACGGCGGCGATTGGAGCTCGCGGTAGACCAGGATGCCCTGCTCCTTGAGCTCCGGCACGACGCGGCCTCGTTCGGGAAGTGAGGACAACCGGGAGGCGGTCCGTTGAAGCCGTCCTAAGATGTCCTCGGCGCGGTCGACGCTTTCCTCGGCGACGTGATCGACGATCGACTCAAGGTCGCGCCGCGCGGTCTCGGTCCATTGGACCGAGAAGCGCTTAACGCCCGCCATGCCGCTTGCGGCGGAGCCTGGCCTTCAACGTCGAAAATACCTCGTCGTTCGCGACGACGGCGCCGCCGCGGGCGTCGGCTTCCCCTTGAGCCAGCAGTTTCATCAAGGCCAAAGCCTTGCGGGCGCTCTCGAAGCTTTCGGGATCCTGTATGACGGCCCTGGGCTCGCCGTCTTGGGTGATGATGATCGGCCTGCGGGTGGCGTTGATCTGCTCCAGGACCGAGGCCGAGCGGGTTTTCAGGTAGGTCACCGGCCGAATGTCTTGACGGATATTCATTTTGGCCTCATAGGACCCTTATAGGGTACCTTAAAAGGTGCCAAAACGCAAGGGCCCCTTCCGGCTCGCCTCTATTGGGCCGTCGGGCCCGTTGACCCAGGGTCCTAAGACCGCCGGCGGGACGGACCTGATGGCCCACGGTCCAGAGGGGCGGGCGTGGTACACTCGGCGTCGGGGGAAGCCCAGGTATTCCTATGGGGACCCCCCGCTCGCCCGTACCTTCCTTCCTTAATATAGGCCGTCGCGCTTTTCAAAAGGCCGTAGCGGCCGCCCTGGGCGCGTCGCTGGCGCTGACCGCTCCCGGGGCCGGGGTCTATCGCGCTTGGGCCGCCACGGTCGAGGCGGGCGCGCCCGCCTCGGCGCCGGCGCCCGCCGTTGCGGGGGCGGGGCCTCTCGTTCCGGGAATCGAGCCTGTTCTGTTGGCGCTCGATATGCGGGCGCGCTTGGCGATGCTGTCGGCGTCTCAGCCGCAGGGGTTGGACGGGCCCGCGCTGGCCGCGGCGCTGTCGGGCGAGCAGTGGAAGGGCTCCGGCGCCCCGCATCGCTTTTCGGGCTACGCGCTCATGAAGGCGCTGACCGATCCCCGGTCGCTCGAAGGGTTGCGTTCGTTTATCGACCGACGGACGTCGGGCCTTGAGCCGGAGGCTCGGATCGACCTCCGCGCTCGCCTGGACGAGTGGTCGCGCCGCGTCGATGAGAATCCGGCCGCCCGCGAGGGCCTGCTCCAAGCCTCGGCCCGTTTTGAGGACGGCCTGCCGTTTCCGGGGGGCACGACCACGGACGATCCATGGCAAGCTCGGGCTGCCTGGGACGCGCTTTTCAACGGCGGCCCGGCCCCCGTCCCGGCCGTCGCGGCCGAGCTCGCGTTGTCGCCGCGCGGACGGTGGCGCGCCGCAAAATCTTCCCTCGCGCTGGAGGCCGCGGACCCGGCGGCCGTCTTGCCGGCGGAGTTTCAGGCGGAGCTGCGGGGCCTGGGCTTCTCGATCGTGGTCGCGTCTCCGGGCCCGTCGGCTCCCGCGGCGGGCCGGGGCGCGTCGCGCGCCGCCGCGCGGGACGTGCGGCTCGCCGCGCAAATCATTCGCGACAAGGGCATCGATCTTCACGCGGACCGCCTGCGCATCCTCGGGACCGCCGGCGCGAAGGACATCGCTTGGACCATCCGGCGCGGCGCGGACGGGGCGATCGAGGTGTCGGTTCCGTTCATCGAGCGGGTCGCGCGCGCGGCGCGGGAGCAGGGGCTTCCCGTCGCCGACAAGCTCGCGCACGCCCTGCTGGCCGCCCAGCTCACGAGCGGCCTCTCCGAGGGGCTCCGGTGGCCGGGCGCGAAGCTGCTTGAGGCGGGCTTCGGCTTGGACCAAAAGCTGAGTGCCGGCCGCGCGGCCGCGTTTTTCAAACGCGCCTGGAAAGCCGGCATCGCCTCGCCGCTCGCGAGCCTGCTGGCGCTGTCCCGGCGGGCGGCGCTCGATCCGGTGGCGCGCATGGGGCAGCCCGCGTCCGCCATGGCGTTCGATCCTGTATCCCGCCGGTTGATCGTCCTCTACGGCCATCAGGTGAAGTCTTACGGGCTGGAGGGACAGGGAGCCCCCGTGGCCTTCGTGGCGCGTGACCAGGAATTCGCCGAACCCACGCAAGCCGCCCATGCCGTCGTCGACGCCGAGTCGCGCCTGCTGATCACGTGCTCGTCCGGCGGCAGGATAGAGTTGCGCAGGTTGCTCGAGGACGGCCGCGTCGAGGAAAAGCCCGTGTCGGCGTCGAATCACGGCGCGGATGCCCCCCTGAGCGGCCTGGCGTTCGATCCGGCGTCCAGGACCTTATTCGTCGCCGAGAAATGGGGCGTCTGGTCAGCCACGGTCATGCCGGACGGCTCTCTCGCGGATCGGCCGAATCGTGCCATGGCCACCCCCTACCCGGCTCCCGTCCTCGCGTTCGACGCCGAGACGCGGACCTTGTATACGGCGGGAGAAGGGCTCCTGGAGGCCCGAAGCGTGGAGGGCGACGGCTCCGTCCAGACGACCGCGAAGCAAAGCCTGCCTTGGCCGCGCGGGGCCGGGCCGCTTTGGATCGACGGGCACGGCTCCTTGATCGCGGCCAACGGCCGGCAGATTTCCTTCTTCAGGCTGGATGCGCGCGGGTTTGTCGATCCGTCTCCCCAGCGCAGCTACGGCGCTTCCATGCCGGTCGCGTTCGCGGCCGATCCGCGGTCCACGCGGTTTTTCTTCGGCTGGCGAAACGGCGTCGGCATCACGGCCCATGTCTCTCCTCCATCCTTCCTGGAAGTCGAGGCCGTCCTGGGCTCCCAAGCGGAGAAGGAATCGCTGGCCGGGGCGCTGGCCGAAACTGTGTGGGCCTGGAAAGGCCTTTTCTGGAGGCCGGTGCCGTCGGCGATTTACAAGATCGGCGACGCCGTGTTGGCGCGCGCCTTTTGGTCGTCGCTGGCCTCGGCCGCCCTGCGCGTCCGGCGCTCGGCCTCCCCGATCAAGGCCGTCCCGGGCTCCGCGCTGTGGTTTCCGGGCATGCAGGAGATGCTGAAGCGGCGCATGCCGACGCTGTGGGCGATCATCCGCCGGCCGCGCCGCTTGGCGCGGTTCCTGTTCGCGTTGAGCATGCTGCGCGCGATGCATCCGTACAACGAGGCTAACGCGGCCGCCGAGCCGCCGCTCGCCTGGGCGGAGGCGAACGGCGCCGTGTACCGCCTCAACGAGCTCAAAATCACGCCGGCGAGCGAGAGCTTCCGGCGGCATATTCTCTACGTCGACGACGCGGAAGGCCGTTTCGCGGTCGAGCTGAAAATGCCCGGCGAGGACAGGAAGCGCAACCTCATACGCGAGGAGCATTTCACCGCCGCGAAGGACCTGTGGGATCATTACCCGGACGACCCGGGCGTCGTCAAGCCGATCGCGTTCCAGCGCTACGTCGGCTCGCTAAGGCTGTACAGCCGGCGCATACGCTTTCCAGCGCATATGCCGCTCGGCGTCATGCTCTTCCAGTACGAGGACGGCAAGCGGCTCAGCAATGTGAACCTCTCGTTCACGGAGAAGGTCTTCGGCATCACGGAGGCCGCCGCGTTCCTCGACCTTCAGGCGGAAATGATCGCCGACATCGCCGCGGCGATCATACGCCTGCACCGCCTCGGCTGGAGCGGAAGCCTGCGCCCGGACTCCGATCTGCATCTGGAGAACGTCAAGCTGCTGATGAACCGACGGGCGGTCCTGGGGGGTGATTTCGGCACGTTCAACAAGGAAACGATCGACATGGCCCGGCGGTCCGCGGAAACGTTGAGGCTTATCGGCGTGAGGCCCGAGGTTCCGAGACTGATTTATCCGAACGTCATTTCGCGCCTTGTTCGTAATGTAAGGGATGAGTCCTTAGCCTTGGAATTGGCCAAGGATGCCGCGGTGGAACTGGGGTTGAATGAAGAGGCGGCGCGCCTTCAAGCGCGTCTGGACGCGAAAAAACCGTGAGAGGCCGCGGTCTTCTTTGCGTGGCGCTGGCGCTCGTATCGCCGTCCACGCCGGCCAGCGCGGCGCCGGTCGAAGTCGCGGGGGCGATCGGGAAAATTCTAGCCGAGCCGCCGGAGGCGCTGATCGGCGGGGCCGCGCTGAACCTCGGGGCGACGGATATCGGGGGCGCCGAGCGTATCGCGAGCTATGCGACGCTGAAGGCGCTGGCCGATCCGGGCGCGGCGGCGGCGCTGCGCGGCTTCATCCGGTCGAGCCCGGCCTTCGGCGCCGAAGCGCGGGTCAAAGCGCTGGCGCGTCTGGACGAACTGACGCGGCGCGCGGAGGCCACCCCTGACGTCTCTCGATCCGCCACCCGAGCCCTGGCCGATTTCGAATCCAGCCTGCCGGTGCCGGGGCGCGGCGCGGAGGATGAGCCGCGGGCCGTGATGGCGGCGCTGGATGATCTGTTCTCGGGGCGGACGAGCGCGCGGCCGCCCGTGACCGCGGAGCTGGCTTTGGGCGCGGACGGGCGCTGGCGGCCCTCCTGGGGAGACGGCACGGCCGCTCTCGACGCGTCGTCGGCGGCCCAAGCGATTCGAGACCGCGGCGTCGACCTTCGGGCGGAACGCATCCTGATCGTGGGCCGTCCCGGCGAGGCGGGGGGCGGCTCGGTGCTGAGGCGCACGGACGGCGCGCTGGAGCTCGGCGCGGACTTCCTCGAGCGGCTACGGGGCGCGGCCGTCGCGCAGGGGGTATCGCTCGAGGACAAGCTCGTCCACGCCTTGCTGGCCGCCCAACTGCATCGCGGCCCGTCGCGCTGGCTGAACTGGACCCAAAGACAGATGGCCGAGGCAGCGTTCGGCCTCGAAAACGGCCTCTCCGCGGACGACGCCGTCGCGTTTTTCAAGCGCGCCTGGCATCGGAACGAGCAAGCGGCGCTGGAAGGCTTGTCCGCGCTGGCCTCGGCCGCGACCCCGCGCGTGGACGGCCGCTACTTCATCCCTGAGGCGGTGTTGGGTCGGGCTCCGGGGTGGTTCGGCGCCGTGTGGCTCCCAAACGTCCCGGTCGTGCCGACGTGGGTGGACGAGACGGGACGAGGGGATGCGCTCGAGGAGCTGAGCGGCCTGAGGCTGCCCGCTTTCATCGCCGCGATCGACGTCAAGGCGCGCCGCCTCGTCAGCGGCGAAGGAGCCGGGAGGCTGGAGGTCCGGCGGATCGGAGCCGACGGACCGGAGTCGTTCCCGATTCAAACTCTGCACCTGACGGGCGGCGACGCGTTCGTCGACGTCGTCCTCGATCCCGAGTCAGGCGCGCTTTTGACCCTCGGGTCCCGCGGTCTCGAGCGACGGCGCCGCCTGGACGACGGCTCCTTCGAGGCCGAGCCCGCGCAGAGCCTCGACCTCGGGGGGCCGGCGACCGGAGCGTTCGACCCCGCGACGCGGACCTTGTACGTTCTAGGCGAAGGGCGCCTGGAGGCGAGGGCGGTCGCGCCCGATGGGGCCGTGGCGACGGCCCCCAAGCAGCGTCTCGGCTGGAGATGGACCCGGCCCGCTTTTCTCCTGATCGACTCCAAGCGCGGCATTTTGATCGCCGTCGACGGCGTCAACCTTCGTTTCTGGAACCGCCGGGCGGACGGGACGCTCGACGAGAAGCCTTATCGCTCCGAGCGTCGGGTTCCGGCGGTCAACAGCGCGGTCGTGGATGAAAGCGCGGGCCGCCTCCTTCTCGCCTTTCGCGGGGGCACGTTCGGATCGCTGCCGCTGCCCGCGACGTCGGAGGAGATCAACGCGGGCCTGGGGAACGCCGCGGAGCGGGAGACAATCGCCGACGCGGTAGCGCGGCGCTTGCGCCTGGGCCTGCCGGACGAAGGCTCGAAGGCGGTCATCGAGTCGCTGAAGGTGGCGGGCGACGGCTCTCTGCTCGGAGGCGTATTCCGCCGCCTGGCCTCGGACTCCGGCGACAGGCCGAGGACGAGCCTCCGGCCCGTCGCGGGCGAGGCGCGCTGGTTCCCCGGAGCGGAGGCGGCGCTTCGGCGGCGCATGCCGACTCTGTGGGCGGCCCTGAGCGAGCCTGTACGGCTGGCGGGGCTGCTGCACGCGCTCAGCGTTCTGCGGCTCGCGCATCCGTTCGGCGGTTCCAACATGAGCCCGGACACCCCGATCGCCTGGGCGAAGGCCGACGGCGCGCTCTACCGCCTGAACGAGCTGACGTTCGTCCCGGTCAGCGAGAGTTTCAGGCGGCACATCGCCTACGTCGAGGACGCGGAAGGCCGCTTCGCGGTCGAGTTGAAGATGCCGGGCGAGTTGCCGGACAGGCTCAACGTTCACGAGGAGCATTTCACGGTCGCGCGGGACCTGTGGGAGCATTTCCCGGAGGACCCCGGCGTGCTCAAGCCGCTGCACTTCAACCGCTACATCGGCTCCGGCCGCCTCTATCATCGCCGACTGCGGTTCAAATCCGACGCGCCGCTGGGCGTCATGGTCTTCGAGCATCAGGAAGGGAAGCGCCTCAGGAACGCGGGCCCCGAGTTCCTGGCCCGGCTCGGCGCGCGCGACGACGCGCGCCTTTTGACGCTTCACCTCGGCATCATGGCGGACGTGGCCGCGGCGATGATACGCCTGCACCGGCTCGGCTGGAGCGGCAGCCTCCAAAAGGACTCCGACCTGCACAACGAGAAC
>CAZMIB010000122.1:0-10209 GCA_964566245.1 uncultured Elusimicrobia bacterium
ACCCACACGCGTGTTCAAGAAAGCGCGCCATTGCGTTTGCCGACGGAGAGGCATGACGACTAGGAAACCCCCCGCCATGATCCACAACCCCCTACGAAGCACCCGACCCCGGCCCCGTGCATTTTCCGCCAGCCAAACGAGCAGGATGATGGCCGGCGCGGAGACCGTTGCCAGCCTATCGGTCCGCGGCGCGTACGCCGCGCTGAGACAAAGCGAAAAACCCGCCATCGCCGTCAATACCGCGCCATTTGATGATCCCGATCCGTCCGCCGCCGTCCGCGCCCGGCGACGAGCAAAATAAAAGACCGGGAAAACCCAAGGCACCAAGCCGTAAAAGAACACGCTCTTCGCGAGATACGGAAGGTTGCTCCAGGGCGGGACGGGCAGCAAGTCCGCGAGATAAGCCGAGCATGTATTGATCGGATCGGCCCTGGGGTAATAGCGGAGGACGAAAGCGACGGTGCAGAACAAAAACCGCCTCAGGCCAGCCTCGAACGCGAAATAGCCCGTCAACAGGCTAAGCGTCGCCAAAAACACAGCCGTCATGCCGAGCAGGCGTCGGCATGCCTCCTTGGCTGGCAAGGAGCCGCGGCGACTTTCCCAGACCACGTACGCGACGAGTCCCAGCATCTCCAACACTCCTCTCGGAGGCATGAAGAATGAAGCAAGGCCGCAAAATGCCGCCGCCGCCGCGAGACGCGCCATCGAGCATGAGGCAACGACCAGCCGCATGGCCCCCATCGCAGCGAGCACGCTGAGCCAATGATAGTCGCCGTTGTCGTATCGAAAACCCCACGTCAAGAACAATAGAGCGGCGAGCGCCGCCTTCTTCTCGCTCACGATGGCTCGGGCGATCGAAAAGGTCAAACCCGAGAGCGCGAGCCCCTCGCCGAAGAGAATCAGGGAAGGAATCCATGCGCGAAGCCCAAAAAGCTTGAATGCGGCGAGATAGACCAGTTCCGTCCCAGGCGGAAGAAAATTAAAAAAATCACGATACATCACGAGGCCCCGCCGCATCTGCATCGCGTTCATCAGATTGAAATGATGATCCGACATGTACCAGATCGGAGTGAACGGGGGAATGAACAGCGTCAGGTATAAATAAGCGCAACTTAAGGCCGCAAGGCAAAGCGCGGCAGAAGACGGCCCCCGCCATCCACCGGCGGCCGGGCTTCGCCCTAAGTCTCTCATCGCTTGGACACCTCCTCGATGGAGGATAGGCAAGCGGCCAGTACGGCCTGGACCGAAATGTCGGTCAGGCATTTCAAGGCATTCTCTTCGCATGTCCTCAGGCCGCAGCCGCCGCAGGGGACCGGGGCGCGAAGCACCGCGTGACCCTCGCCGTAGGGGTCCCAGACGCCGGGGAAATCCCTCCCGGTCGCCGGGACGACGCAGCGCAGGCCCACGGCGGCGGCGAGATGCATCGGGCCCGCGTTGTTGCCGATGAAGAGCGCGCAACGACGCAGCGCCTCGGCGGACTCCAGCACCGACAACCGTCCCGTCCAATCGACGACGCGCCCTCCGGCCGCGACGTCGTGGGCTATCGCCCGGGCCGTCTCCAAATCCACGCGGTCGCCGATGATGAGCAGTCGGAGGTCGGCGAAAGCCGCGAGGAGCCGCGCCGCCAGGGCCGCGTATCGGCTCGACGGCCAGCGCTGGGCCTGCCAAGCGCCGCCCGGGGAAAGCGCGACCACGCGCCCGGCCGCGGACAAGCCGGAGTCGCGCCACAGACGCTCGACGGTCTCGCGTTCCGCGTCGCCGATGGGCACGTCGAAGCGGATGTCGGATGCGGACCCGCCGGCGACGCGCAGGAGACGCAGGGTCTCGGAGGGCGGGCCCGCCAAGCTTCCGACGGCCGCTTCCGCGCCCTCAAAGCGCCGGATACCGCACAACGCGCGGAAGAAGAAGCGATCCCTCAGGTCTTGGGCGCGGGACCTCCTCGGCGCCAGGTAATAGACGCGCTCGGGCCTCAAGCGCCGGAGGCGCCGCGCCAATCGGAGCAACTCGCCCCAGCGCAGCGCGTGCCAGGGTCGAGGCTCATAGAAATAGACCTCGGAGAAAAGCCTCGTCGGCCCGAGGATATCCCACGAGGAAACGAACCCCTTCCCCGGATGGACGTCCGTCAGGAGCACGAGCCGCGCCCCCGGATGGCGGCGCCGGATGGCCCGCAGCGCGGGAAGGCTGACGATCGTGTCGCCAAGTTGGCCGACCCGGTAAATTAGAACGACGTCCGCGGCGTACAACGGAGGACCATCCCGCGACATGCCGAGTCGCTAAACTCCGGCTACTTCAGAGCTTTCCAGGGGTCGCCTAAAGCGGCGCGCCGTTCCTCGGCGGCGGCGTCGGCGCCCCGGTCCAGCACCTTCAGAGATTCCGCGGCGACCGCGCGCAACCCGCTGTTGAGCGGGGCGTCGGCGAGTCCCTGTTCGGCCTCGCGCAGCGCGTCTTGAGCCAAGAGCCGGTTCGCCGTGGGCGTTTCGCGGCCGAGCCAGAGATAGGTCGCGCCGAGAGCCTCTCGATAGGCGGGATTATGCGGATCCCACCGCAACGCGCGCGACAAAAGAGAGGGCTTTCCTCGCAAGGGGGCCGCGTCGGCCCGGACGGCCCAGGACCACGCCCGCAACGAAGCTCCCGAGAGCGCGGCGCCCAAGGACAAGCCCGCCAGCGCCGCGCAAGCCAAGGGCTTTCGCAGCGCGGGCGGCGCTCGAAATCCCACCCGGCCGCCCGCGACGCAGGCGGCCGCGATGAAGACGACCGCGCTGGCCGGGATTTGAAGGTTGAAATCCACCAGGCTATGCAAAACGAAGGCGAGGCACGCCGCGAGGGCCCCCGCGGTCAAGCAGCGCTGCTCGCGGTCCAGCGCGTTGAGCCCATGCCGGAAACCATCCCTCAGATGGACGAAAAGCCCGATCGCGAAGGCCGAAAAGCCGACGAGGCCGACGCAGGCGACAAGCTCGAGCCAGTCGGAATGCGCGTGATCGACGACGCCGTAGATCCAGGTCTCCTGGTAGGAACGGAAAGCCTCCCTGAACGCGCCCAGGCCGTGACCGAGCCACGGGCGTTCCTGGATCATGCGCAACGAGCCGCGCCACGCCGAAAGTCGAATCCGCGTCGAAAGGTCGAACGCGCCTCCCACGAGTCCCAGCCGTCGCGGATCGGCCAACAAAAGCGCCAGGGAGCCGGGCAGAAGCAGCAGGAGAAAGAGCCGGGAGGCGCGTTGGCGGCTCGGCGGGAAAAATCGCGGAGCGGCCGTGTAAAGCACGGCCCAAGCGCCGAGCGCGAGCGCCCACATGGCCCCGCGCGATGAGATCATCAACAAAGCCCCGCCCATGGCCATCAGACCCGCGAGAATAAGGGCCTGGATCGCTCCGAAGTTCGCGAGATCGCCTATCCGCCACCGTCCTCGGTATGAAAAAAAGCGCGACGCGAATAGCCCCGAGCCCAAGGCGAACAGCATCGCCAGAAGCCCGGCCGCATGGTCGCGATTGTAGTACGGCCCGAACGGCATGGCCCCCTTGGGAATCGGGCGCAAGCCTAGGATGAATCCGCTCTCGCTGAGCCTCTGGACGATTCCTACGATGGAGAAAACGCTCCCGGCGGCGACCAGAATCCACGTCCAGGCTCGGCGAGCTTCGCGGCCGCGCAAGCTTTCGGAAGCGGCGAGGGCAAGGCTCGCGTAAGCGGCCCAAAGCCTCGCTTCCCGCAGCGAAGCCCAGCGCGAGACGGTGGAGAGCGAGGCGGCGGGCTCCTGCGGATAACTTACATGCAACGACTGCAGCGCGCCTACCGCGGCGACCGCAAGAAAGCCGACGCATAGAACGGGAACTTCGTCCATCTCAAACTGCTTTCCCGCCAGGCACGCGACGCCCAGGCCGAAGCACTCCAACTCGAGGACCGCTCGCGACCACGGCTCGACGCAGCCGAAAAGAAACGGCGCTGTAACGATGACGGCCGTTGTCACCCATCCAAGAATGGAGGGCCTTGGGTCACGTATCCGCACCGCGGGCGGCGACCCTGTCGAGAAGACCGGCGCCGGCGCGGACGGCATCGACTAGGAGGACCGGCCTGCCTCGGTGGCTTCCTTCTGGGCGGGCTCGGTCTGCGAGTAATAGCCGTAGTAGTAGTAGTAACCCGCGGACTCCCAGATGGACTGATTGAGGACCACGCCGATGATGTTGGCGAAGCCTTCCTTGAGCTTCTGGATGGCCTTCGAGACGACCGCCGCGCGCACCTTGGCCGCGAGAACCACGAAAATGGTCGCGTGCACCTGGCGGGCCCATAGCAAGGAGTCCGTCACGGGGTACACCGGCGGGGAATCGATGATGATCCTGTCGAACTCCCCGGACGCCCAGCCCAAAAGATTCTTGAGTCTCCGGTCCGTCAGAAGCTCGGACGGATGGTCGGGGATGGGTCCGCAGGGAAGCAGCTTCAGATTCGCGACGCCGCTGTCGACGATGAACTCGCTCGGATCCTCGCCCGAGGTCAAATAGGTGCTCAAGCCCTTGTCGGGCCGAATCTGGAACATCCGGTGCACGTTGGGACGGCGGAGGTCGCCGTCGATCAGCAGCACCCTCTCTCCCGCCTGGGAGAACGCGCGCGCGATATTCGCGGCGATGAGGCTCTTGCCCTCCCCCTGCACGGAGCTCGTCACCAGAATGGCGGTGGATCCCTTCATCGAGGACAGGCGGAAGGAGATCGCGGTCCGGAGGTTGCGGAACGCCTCGGCGCTGTGGGAGCGCACCTCGGTCCATATCTTGGAGAAGCCGTTCGGGCTCGAGAGATCGATCCCCGACAGGCGCTGGACGCCTCCAAGAAACGGCATGCGCAGCGTCCGCTCGACGTCGTCCTGGTTCCTGACGGCGAGGTCCATTTGATCGACGAAGAACGCGAGGCTGAAACCCACCGCCAGGCCCATCAGCAACGCGAGCAGCAAGGCCGCGCGCTTCCGGGGCTTGATGGGATGATCCGGAAAAAGCGCCGGATCGACGATGCGCACGTTGTTGCCCTGGAGCTGGCCCGAGAGCTGCATTTTGACGCTCTCGGCGATATGCCTGACCTCGAGGTCGATCTGCGACTTGGTGTCCTTTATTTCGGCCTCAAGCTGGACCATCTTCGGATGGCGCGGCTGGTAGCGATGCGACATCTCCGCCCATAGGCCTTGGAGCTTGCTGTACTGGATCTTGAGGTCTTGAATAAGGGGGCTGCTGACGACGGCCGGCAAGGACTCCACCGACGTCGAGTTCTTGCTCTCAAGCGCCTTCAAGACGTCCTTGGAGAGAAAGAGGCGATTCTCCAGGTTCTGATCGCAATACGAGCGAGCCAGGCTGTTCACGATGTCCATGGCCAGCTTCGGGTCGGACGATTCCATCTGAATTTCAACCAATCGGCTGCGCGGAACCGGCTTGACCTGCACCGCGGCCTGCACCACGGCGGCCGGATCGGCCCCCTTGAAACCGACCCTTTCGGTCAAATGAAGATCGTCGACGACCCGCTGGGCCATGGTGTGGCTCTTCAATATGGCGTATTGGGTCTCATAATAATCGTCGTTCATGCTGTCGATCTTGATCTCGTCCCGGGTCACGGTGTTATGCTCTTCTTTCTCGATGAGGACGAGGGCCTTGGCCTGGTAAATGGGCCGCATCGAGAAAACGACGACCGCCGTCCCGACGACGGCGAGGAAGGTCGTCGCCACCACGATCCATAGGCGGCGCAGCAATATTTGCCAATAGAACGAAACATCCAGAGTAAGGCGATCCTGTAGATTGTCCATATGGGCTCCGAGGCGAGAGACTTAGAAGAAGGTTTGGGGGACGAAAACGACGTCGCCGGGCTGCAGCATGACGTCCTTTTCTTTTTCGCCCCGGGTCACTTCATCCACCGGGACAACGATGTTCTCGATCTTGCTCCCGGTGTTGCGGACCACGCGGGTCTTGCCGGCGGCCGCGATCTTGCTCATCCCGCCGGCCAAGGCGACGGCCTCGACGACGGTGAGCGGCTGATCCGAGGGAATTTCATACGAGCCCGGCTTGCTTACCTCGCCGAGGACGAAGACCTTCCTGGAATGGAAGTCCTTGATCTGGAGCGCGACATGCGGCTCGATCAGATAAGCCTTGAGGAGGGAGGCCAGCTTGGCCTGGGCTTCCAAGGTCGTCAATCCGCCGACCTCGAGTTCGCCGACCAGAGGGAAGCTGATTTTCCCGTTCTGGCTTACGCGAACGTCGCGCTTAAGATCTTCCTCTTGGTAAACAGAAATCGAGAGTTGATCCTGCGGAGAGATCTTGTACTCCTGCTTTTCGGCCTGGAGTCCCTCCAGGGCCTTCGCCAGGATCACGTCGGAGTCCGGGGCGCCGGCAACCTTGCCGCCGACCGGCTGGGAAGAAGCGCAGCCCGAGAAAAACACCGCCAGAACGAACAAGAAACGACGATCGACGATACTCACCGTGACATCCACCTGCTGCGAACGGGGACTATCTAACCGCCGCCCGCCGCCCGCCGGGCCGCGTTAGCGGCCCGGCGGGGGAGGCGGCTGAAGGGTCAGAACTCCATCCCGAGCCCGAGCGTGACGACGTTGTCCGAATAATTGAAGTCGCTGAAGTTCGAATCGCGGTTCCTGAAGAGGTAACCCATATTCAAACGGAAGATCTCCGGGAAGCGATAGACCAGGTTCAAGCCCGCCTGCGTGATGTGGTCCGTGCGCTTGCCGAACTGGGCGGTGGCCCCGTCGAGGACGTCATCCGGATAATCGTCGACGCCGTAGCTCGCCGTCACCCCCGCGTTCCAGCGGCTGCCGAGCGCCTTGCCGACCGTCACGCCCAGCATGTTCGACCGATAGAAGCGGTTGAACGTCGATTCCTCGTAGCGCCGATAGGCCGAGAAGGTCACGTCGACCTGCCTCGGAGCGGCCCACTTAACGCCCGCGGCCAGCGCGGGAGTGGTCTCGCTGTCCGTTTGGCCGGTCACCGAGCTTTTGTAGTTCCTCGACGCGCCGCCGACCTCGACGTTGCCGGTCAACCGGCCGGTCAGCTGGCCCTCGGCCCCGAGCATGACCATGTGGTTCGTGTTGTTCTTGTCGCCGGACTGATCGTACGTGATCGTCTTGAACTTGTAGTCGATGTAGGTCTTGGTGTTCGGGCTGACGTTGTATCCGAGCCTCGGACCCACCGAGAACTCATTGCGGTTCAACTCGCCCCGCAGCGGGTCCTGGTAGTAGGCATGGATCGTGTTCTGCGCCGCCAAGCCGACGTAGCTCTTCGCGCCGACCGGGAACTCCGCCGAGCCGATCGTGTCGTTCTGGTTGCGCTTGGCCCGCGAGGTCAACTCGCTCGAGGCCGGGTCGGTCGTCGCGAGGAACTTGTTCGAGAAGCCGAGCTTGCCCCCGCTGGAGAGCGCGTAGGACGCCTCGCCGACGGCCGTCTGGTGGACCGCGTCGTTCACGTTCGAGAAGCGGTCGTAGTGCAGCAGGCCGAGGTCATAGCTGATCGCGAGCTTGCTGCGCGCCCCGGCCATGCTGAAGCCGGTGCCCAGGTTCAAGAACACGATCTGCGAGTCGCGCTTGCCGCTCGACTGAAGGAAGATGTTGTCGTCGTACTTCTCCTCCAGCGAGGCATGGGGCATCACGTTGACGTCGCCCCACTTGATATTGCCCTCGGCCCGAGCCGAGGCGGCCAGGGCGAGCAGGATAACGGCGAAGAGGTTCATACCTTTCATTTTCTATCGCTCCCCTGGTTATTATGACGGCGAAGACGGGCTAACCGTCTTGGAATCCTGGTTGGTCGTGCTGGGCGGCGGCGGATTCTGGGTCCCCTGAGAGCTCGTGTTCTGCGTCATCTGCGTGGAGGACACGGTCGTCGTCTGGCTGCCGCTCACCGTCTGGGTTCCGGACGCGTTCGTCACGGTCACCGAGCCCGCCGCCGCGGAAACCGTCGCCTGGCCGGTGCTGGAGACGCTGACGCTCGCGGTGTTGCCCGCGGCGATCGTCACCGTGTCGTTGCCGACCTGGGCCTTGATCGCGGTCGAGCCCGTGTTCGCCGCGAGGCTGACGCTCACCGAGCCGGCGCTGTTGACCGAGGCGTTGTAGGTGAAGTTGGCTCCGGCGCCGACGCTCACCCCGACGTTGTCGTTCGACAGGACCGCCGAGCCGGAAAGCACCTGCACCTGCGCGCCGGGCGGGATGGAGATGTTCGTATCGCCGGCATGGTAGGTCGTCGCCACGCCGTTGACCGTCACCGTCATGTCGCCGGTCAGCGAGGCGACGGTGAGCGCCGGAGCGCTCTCCTGCGCCTGATCCTGGGCCAGAGCGGCCATCGGCGCGCTCAACGCCAGCATAAGTCCACAAATCAACCTGCTCTCACGGAACATTCGTTCCCCCCTTTGAGTTAACGTGCCGAGGCACGACTTTACCAATCTAACGACCGACTGTCAAATCCCGTCGACAACATGGCGACGAGAAAATCGTCCGGCGCGTACGTTGCGTACCGAGGCGTCATGGTAGCTTTCATCGCGCGGGATGTCAAGTTTGGGCTCAAAACTCCATCCCGATCGAGAACGTTCCGACATTGTCGGAGTAGTCGAAGGTGTCGAAGTTCGAGTCGCGATTGCGGTGGAGATAGCCGACGTTCAAGCGCAGAAGCTCCGGGAACCGGTACGTCAGGTTCACGCCCGCCTGGGCGAGATGATCCGCGCGCTTGCCCGACTGGCCGGTGGTTCCGTCCAACGCGTCGTCGGGATACTCGTCGTAGCCGTAGCTCCCGCTCACGCTCGCGCTCATGCGCGAGCCGAGCTCCTTCGCGACGACCACGCCGGCCAAGTTGGAGCGGTAGTACCGATTGAACGTCGACTCCTCGAAGCGGCGCGACACCGACAATGAGACGGCGTAGCCCCGCGGCGCGGCCCACTTCACCCGCGCGACGGCGGAAGGCGTCGTCTCGTTGTTCACGTCGCCGGGGATCGAGCTCGAGTAGCTGCGCCGCAGCGCGCCCGCCTCGACGACGCCCGTCAGGCGGCCGGTGAGCTCGCCCTCCGCGCCCACCGCGACGGCGTGCGTCACGCTGTTCTTCGTCCCCGAGCGATCGTAGGTGATCGTCGAGTATTGGTACTGGACGTAGGTCTTCGTCTTATCGCCGAGATTGTAGCCGAGGCGCGGCCCCCCGGAAAGCTCGTTGCGATCGAGCTCCGACCTCAGCGGATCCTGGGTGTAGACGTGGATCGTGTTCCTCGCGGACAGGCCGACGAAGGTCCTCGCCCCCAGAGGCAGCTCCACCCGGCCGGTCGTGTCGTTCTGGTTGCGCGCGGCGCGGGCCGTTTGCTCGCTCGAGGCCGGATCGGTCGTCATGAGGAAGACGTTGCCGACGCTTACCTTGCCTCCGTTCGCCAGCTCGTAGGCGGCCGACCCGTCCACCTTTTGATGGATCGCGTCGTTGACGTCCGTGAAGCGATCATAGTGCAGCAAGCTCAACTCGTAGTCGAGCGCGAGCTTCCCGCGCGCGCCCCGTTCAACGACGCTCGAGCCGAGCATCAGCATGACGACCTGCGAGTCGCGCTTCGCGCTCGGCTGGAGGAAGATGTTGTCGTCGTACTTTTCCTCGATCGCCGCGCGGGGCGTGACGTCGGCGTCGCCCCATTTGATCGGACCTTGGGCGCGCACGAAGGCGGCCGACGACAGCACGATCGCGAGCGCAAGCTTCAGGCTTTGCATATGTTGATTCCGTCCTCCGAGCCGAAGGCTCGGCGCCCCGACTGACGAGCGGTAAGGTTAGCTTTCACGTCCGATGCTGTCAAGCCGCCTTTATATCTTGAAGATATGGCTCGCCTTCAACCCGCGCGTGACGTTGCGCGTGTCGAAGACCAGCTTCGCCGTCTTCACCACCGCCGCGTAGTCCACGTCCCGGTGGCCGGTCAAGATCACGACCAAATCCGCCTTCTTAAGCCGCCCCGCGTCGAGCGGCTCCGAGGTCAGCGTCCGCGGCCTGGCGCCCTCGATCTCAAGGCTCGGCACGTACGGGTCGTGGTAGCTCACCTCCGCCCCCGCGCGCAGCAGCAAAGCGATCACGTCCAAGGCCGGCGACTCGCGCACGTCAGACACGTTTTCCTTGTACGCCACGCCCAAAACCAAAACCTTCGAGCCCTTAAGCGCCTTCCCCTGCTCGTTGAGCAGCTCCATCGACCGGTGCACCACGTGCTCCGGCATGTTGCCGTTGATCACGCCCGCCA
>CAZMIB010000123.1:0-10153 GCA_964566245.1 uncultured Elusimicrobia bacterium
GGCGTCCCCGGGGGGCAACCCCGGGTCAAAATCCCGGAGGGGCAACGGGGGGGCGCCTTGCGGGTGGGGATCGGCGGGCTGGAACCGGCTCTTCGCAAGGTTCTCGATCGCCGCCGGAAGACTCACGGGATCGGCCGGCAGAGCCTCGATGAGCTGGACCAGGCCGAGACGAACGCCCGGGGTCACGGCCGCGACGGCCGGAGCCGCGGCCGGCGTTGCGGCCTCCGTCTGTAAAGTGGCGGCGGCGCAAAACGCGCGCGCGGCGGCCGCGATCAAGAAGGCTTGGACGACGGCGCGAGACGCTCGCCGGCGGGTCATTCGAGTTTCGCTTCCCCGGCCGGCGCAAGCTCCAATTGGCGGTGGGCGTCCAGCCAGACCGACAACTCGCGCATGAGCTCCGGCTCGACCGCGATCCGGGCGTTCCTCAATTGCCGCGCGGCCTCATCGAGCAGCTCCTGCCTCCGGACGTCCCACGGCTGGCCGTCCTTCGCCGGCCGGTAGGCGACGAGCATGCCGGCCAGCTCGTTGAGCTCCTCCGGCGCCCTCGAGTGCGCCGCGAGCTTGGCTTGGCCGCCGAGCTTCGCGGCGTAGTAGAACTTATCGGTCGGCGCGGGCTCTTTCCCCCACAGCTTGGAGGTCCATTGGTTCGAGAGGGCGCCGGCCAGGCCGTGGACGACGGGCGACTCGGCGTCCGGCGAGAGCATCGGCCCCAGGCCCCCGCCGCGCAGCAGCCGGCGTTCGATGATCCCGGCGTGCGGGCCCTCGAGGCAGCGCCGCAGGAACACCGCGGCCGAGACGACCAAGGGCTCCCAGCCGGCCTCCAGAACGTCGAGCGTCTGAGAGAGGACGTCGATCGCGGCCACCACTTTCTCCCGGCTTGCCCCGGAGGCCACCAACGCCGTCTCCCGTATCGCCTCGGCCTCGTGCGCCGCGGGGAGCAGCGCGACGCTCTCGGAGCCTCTCAAAAACTCAAGGTGCGGACGCAAGGACTCGATGAACTGCCCCCCATCGCGCAGGCCCGCGGCGCCGAGGGTCGAAAGGACGTAGAGCTCGATGGCCCGCAATCTGTCCTTCCAACCGGCGGTCTCGGGATGCAGCAGCAGCAAATGCGCGGCCAGCGGGCCCATGTCTTCCGTCCGCCGCGAGCCCCAGGCGTCCTGGAGCTCGGCCGCGACATGCTCTTGGAGGATCGACTTCGCCTGGGCCCGGACGCGCGCCTTCGGATGGCGCAGCAGCTTCGTCAGGCCGATCTCGAACGCGTCGCCGGCGCCGAGCGCGTCCGGATCGGGCACGGAGACGCCGACGAAGGCGGCCTCCAGGCGGCGGGCCTTGGCCTGGACCTCGACCTGCCGTTTGACCAGCGCCTTGTACTTGCCCAGGGCCGACGCGCGGCCCCCGGAGCGTTCGTCGTACGCTCGGCGCTCCAGCGCATGCCTGGCCGACGACGCCCGGTCGCTCGCCTCGGCCTCGGCCGACATTCGGCGCAGAACCGAGATCGCCACCACGGAGCCCCCGACTCCCAGCGCGGCGAGAGCGACGACCATCCCGGGCGTCGCCGCCGCCAACGCGGCCAGCGAGACGCCGCCGACCTGGGCGAGACGCCTTCGCCAGCGCGAGGACCAGTCCGCGAACTCCGCGACGCCTAGAGCCTTGGTCGAAACGCGCTTCTCCAACTCGACGCCCAAGCTCAGCGCCTGGTCGCTGCCGGCCTCCGCGTGCGCGGCCAGCGAGGCGCGAAGCCCCTCGTCGCGCACCACCAGCGCCTGGACCTCGGGAGCATGGGGATGACGCTCAAGGTAGGCCCCGGCGACCAAGGCGGCCGCGTCCACCCTGCCGCTTTCAAGATCGTCCGGCGTGGCCTTCTTCAGCCGTTGCACCGCCAGTCCCAAGTGCTTTTTGCCGGCCGGCGTCGCGGGCGAGGGCATATCCGCCGCGCTCAACCAGTCCGCGCGGGACGCCTCGACGCGCGCCGGGAGCGATCCCAGACCTGGTTCGGCTTCGGCGATCACCGGCCGGTGAAGCGCCTGCTCGAAGAAGGCGTCGAGCCTTTCGGAGGCGCGGCGCAGATCGCCGCCCTTGATCAGCGGGTCGGCCAACTCCTTCGCCTCGTCCACCAGCAGCTTGAGGCTCGGGGAGGTCCTCGCGAGCGCGGGCAATTGGCGCGCGTGATGCGCCAAGGCGACAAACCCGGCCTGGTCCCGAGTCGGGGACTGCCACTGTATTCTCTCGATCTCCTCGGGCTCGATCACCAACGCCAAGGCCAGGCGCGCCGGCATGGCCTCCGCGGGATCGAGAGAGCGAGCGGCGAGCAAGGTCTTGGACAGCCCCGTTTCCCAGTCTTTCGCGGCGATGTTCTCGATATGGACCATCAACGCGGCCTGTCCCGCGGCCAGGACCCCGGGAGAGGCCGGCGGCTCGTTGACCGGATAAAACTCGCTCGCGAGCGCCGGCCGCAGGGGCGCCGACGCCAGGGCGGCCGCGACCACGACGGCGACCCCCTTATAGAGGAAGGCGAAGCGCCGGATCATGGCATGACCTCCCCGGCCAACTGCTCGATCCGCGCCTGCCTTTCCTGATGATAGGGAGCCAGGATCGCCTCCTTGCTCGGCCGCCGCGCCCGCATTTCATCGCGGTCGGTCGCCCACAGAGCGAACGCCACGGGAAAAAAGATTCCAGCCATGACCATGAACGCCTTGAGCCCGGCCAGGACCAAAACCGCGGTCGTAGGCAGCCCCAAGAGAACCGCCAGCGCGATGGCGGTGAAGCGGGAGCGCCTGGAATCATGGTCCATCAAGTCCAGGAAGGACGACCGCCGGTAATGCTCCATCAGCGCATGGCACGCGCTCGCCCCCGCGGCGACGATGCCCTTCACGCCCTCCGCGTCGCGCAAAGACCGTCCGAGATCCGCGTCCAAAAGCAAAGCCTCGGCCGCGCCGGTCTCAGGGGCGTCCGCGATGAAAACGCGCACGAAATCGATCGCCGCGACGACCAAGAAGCCGTAGCCCGCCTCGCTCAGCTCCGCCGCGGCCTCGATGATCGCCTTGGCCGGGCCCAGGCTTCGCGCGGCGCCGGCGGCGTCGACCGCGGGAGCGGCGGGCGAGGTCTCGGCGGACGCGGGCAAGGCGGCTCCCTCCTCCAGGCCGCGGACCGCCCTAACGTGCGCCATGAGCTCCATGACCAGCCGCTCGCGATCCGGGAAATCCGTCTCATCGAGCTTCTTTCTCAGCCAGGCCTCGATCCCCAGAAGCCTCGCCCCCGGCTCCCGGGTCTCGGGGAACAAGATCAAAAGGTGCAAGCCCAGCCGGCTCATCGCCAGGCCGTTTTCGTCCGAGCCGCGCGGGCTCAACGCCTCGAACAGATCGGCTGAGGCGTGCTGCTCCAAGATCGACCGCGCCTCGGAGGCGACCGCGGGATCGGAATGCCGAACCAGCTTCGCGATCCCCGTCGCGAACGTGTCCCCGTCCAGGACTTCATACTCGGCCGAGGCCCGATAACCCAGGAAGGCGGCCGCCATCCCCCGCGCCTTTTCCCTCAGCTTGAGCTGACGCGCCACGAGTTCCCCGTAGCGCTCCAGAGCCGCCGTCCTGTCGGCCTCGAAGGACTCCAGTCGGGACGCGACGCTTAAATAGGGCGCGGCGTTCCGGGCCAGGCGTTGGCGTTCCTTATGCGCCATGCCCGAAAAGAGATAGGCCATGGACAAACCCAGCCCTCCTCCCGTGAGGGCGAGAAGCGGCTCCTGTATCGCGGCGCCGGCGCCGAAGGAGAACGCCGCGGCGACGAACGCGAGCCTCTCGAGACCCTGCGCCTGCCGCATCCAATGGAGGTTGTCGGCCGCCGCCGTGGGCACCAGCGCCGTCACCCGCCGCGCCAACGGTTCGACGCCTCGAGGGTCGGAAGCGCCGAGCGCGCGCACCGCGTCGTGAAACCCGGAGTCGCCGGTCAAGGTCGCCTGAACCTCGGGGGCATACGGATCGCGGCGCATATGGACCGAGGCGAAGGCGACGGCCTCCTTCGGCGTCTCAAGGCCGCGGCGGCTTCGGGCGGCCGACTTGATATCGCTCACGGCCCGGCCCCATCGCTCTCGCGCCGCCGGCGCGGCGACGGGCAGGACGATCCCCGCCTCGACCTCCGCCCCGTCGTTCGCCGAGCCCTCGAAATAGGCGTTCAAGCGCGCGCCCGTCTTGTTGACGAGCCCGCTCTCGGTCCTGGGGGCGACCGCTTGCTCCACCTCGCCCAGGAGCCTGCGAAGCTCGGGACGATTCCCGACCGTCTCGGCCATGCGCCGGACGTCGTGGCCCAGATGCGCCAACGGGACCTGGAGCGGCGCGTTCTCCGGCAGCGCGGCCTTCATGCGGTCGATCAGACGCGGATCGGCGACCATCGCCAAGGCGAGGCGCGCGTCGTCCGCTTGGGCCGACGTGGAGCGCGCGGCGGCCAAGAGCGGAGGCAGGCTGACCTCCCACGGTTGGTTGATCAAGGCATCGAGGTGCGCCGGCAAGGTCGTCGCCTTGGCGGCGAGGCTCGGGAGAGCGGCCGCGGGCGCGAGCTCGGCGCCGGGCTGCGCCTCGACGGCCGCCCAGGCCGGCTCGACCGACGCTAGGGCCAGACCCGCCGCGAGCTGGACGGCGATCGATTTGCGGACGAAGGCGAAGCGCCGGTTCATGGCTCCTTTTTCCCGGCCTCGATCAACGCGGCGGCCTTGGCCGCCCGGGCCTTTTCGTCGGACGAAAACAGCCTGCGGCGCTCCGGCCAAAGCTCCGCGAGCACCCTGCCCAACACCGCGCCGGCGAAGGACCATACAGCGGCCACGGTGGGCATCCCCAGCCACAGGAACAACGGGAGCTGAATGAGCAAGGTCGCGCACAACAAGCCTACCGCCCCGAAATAGGCGCCGACGGACGCGGCCCGCCGGAGATCCAAGGCGAAGGCCCCCTCGCCTCTCTCCAGCGCCCCGCGGACGGCGAGGGACGCGGGGGCGGCGGCTCCTTTGCCGTCCGCGATCTCTCCCAACGCGCGCCGGAACCCTCGGTCCAAGAACAAAACCTCGACCTCGAGAGCCTCCAGATTCCCCTTGAGAACATCCCGGACGAAGCCGGCGGCCGCGACAACCAGTCCTTCATAGCCCGCCTCGGTCAAATCGGCCGCGGCCTTGAGGATCGCCTTGGCCGGGGCGAGGCGGCTCTCGACGCCCGGATTGTCGGCTCCCGACTCGACCAGCGCGTTCTCCTTTGCCGTCGGCGAAGAGACGCGACTTTCCAAGCGGCGCTGGGCCTTGACGTGGGCCGAGAGCTCCCTCAGCAGCGCCTCGCGCTCCGGCAAGGCGGTCCCGTCGAGCTTGCTCTTCAGCCACGTCCGAATCCAGTCCTGCCTGCCGACGGGGGTTTGAAAGTCGTCCTCGGGAAAGAGGATGAGCAGATGCATCCCCAGCCGGCTCATCAGCAGGCCGCGCGCGTCCGAGTCCGGGAGGCTCAAAGCCTCGAACAGATCGGCCGCGGCGTGCTCCTCAAGCATCTTCTTGGCCCGCTCGGCGATCTTCGCGTCCGGATGGCGGACCAGCTTCGCGATCCCGGTCGCGAACGTATCGCCCTCGGCCACCATATGGTCGACCGGCGTATTGAAGCCCAGGAAATTCGATTCCAGCCTCCGCGCCGTCGCGCGCAGCTTGAATTGACGCGTGACGAGGTCCTCGTAGCGCACCCACGCCGTCCACCGGCGGGCCTCGAACGAGGTGAGGTCGTCGTGGCCGCCCAGGTAATCCTTGGCGTGCTTCGCCAATTTTTCCTGGCTCCTCTGACGCCGCGCATCGGACAAAAGAACCGCTCCGAAGGCGACCGGGACCAGCGTCCAGGCGATCGGCGTTACCGCGAAGCCCGCGACCGACGCCACCGCGGTGACCAAAAGCGCGCGCCGCTCGATAACGCGGTCTCGCTGGACGCGGCCGAGCTGCTCCACCGCCGGCGCCGGGATAAGGGACAGCACCTGCGGCGCCAAGGCTTTGACGGTCTGCGGGCCGAAAACGAGCAGGGCGCGCACCGCCCGGTGAAAGTCGAGGTCGCCGACCATGGTCTGGTGAACCTCGGGGGCGTAGGGGTTGCTCTTGAGATAGGCCGCGGCGAAGGCGACGGCCTGCTCGGTCCTTTCCGTCGCCGCTCCGCGCCTGGCGGCGCTCTTGATGTGATTCACCGACGCGGCCCAGCCCGCCTGCCCGGCCCGCGTGCCGGCGGCGGGAAGCATAAGCTCCGGCGCGGCGGCGGCGGGCAGTTGTTTCAGCGAGCCGAAAGTTATGCCAGGCTCGGCCTCGGTTTTCCCGCCCTCGGCGTGCTCGAAGATGGCGTTCAGCCGCTCTCCGGCCTTGCCCATGTCCCCGCTCGCGAGGGACGGAACGATCTCTTGCCGCACCTCTCCCAGCAGGCGATTGAGCTCGGGGACCGAGCCCTCGGCCTTGTTCAAGCGCCTCGCGACGCGATCCAAGCTCGCCAGCGACGCCTGCAGGGGAGCTTTCTCGGGCAAAGCCGCCTTCACCGAACCGAGCAGCCCGGGATCGGCGACCATCGCCAGCGCCAGCCGCGCCGTGCTCGCCTCCGCGGGAGAGTCGGAGCGCGCCGCCGAGAGAAGCCGCGGCAGGCTGGACTCCCAGGGCTGATAGACCAAGGTCTCGACATGCGTCTGAAGCAACGTCGAGACCGACGGGGAGGGGACCGCGTCGACCGCGGGCAGAGACTCGACGGCCGCGCTCAAGGTTTGGAGCGGAGAAACGATCAGCGACGCCGTCAGCAGAACGGCGACACCCTTGGAAAGCGCGCGCGATGCCATCACATAAAGGTTACCGGAGGCCGTCTAGGGCGGCAGGGGTCGGAGGGCCTAAGGGAGAGGGGGCGTTGGGCCTAGGCTTGGGAAGGCCCGGGGACCCACCTATTGACCCAGGCCTTCAGGGCGGCCCATTCGTCGGGGACCAGGAAGCCCGTCAGCAGCAAGGACAGCGGGAAAGCGGCCAAAAGGGCGAGGCGCAAGCCCAGCCGGTCGGAGGCGACGCCCACACCCAGCGCATGGGCGGCCAGGCAGACGGCGGCGAGCAGCGCGGCCGCGTGGGTCAGCCGGCCCGGCTCATAGGCGACGGGGTAAAGCGTCCGTCCCATCAGGTACAGCGCGACGGCCATCGCGGCGTAGGCGGCCAAGGTGGCGGCGGCGGCGCCCATCATGCCCCAGCGCGGGATCCATAGGAAGTTCGTCCCGACGTTGACCAGGGCCCCGAGCGCGGTGGCGTAGGCCACGCGCTCGCTGCGCTTGGCGAGCGTCACCGGCGCCAGGAGGTTGATGTAGACGCCGTTGAACAGGTAACCGAGCGTGACCATCGGCACGATCGCTAGCCCGCCCCAATACGCCGGATGGATCAGCGGCTTGCCGCGCAACAGCGGCAGAGCGACCAGCGGGGCGATGAACAAGCTCACCGCGAGGAACAATGCCCCGGCCCCGACGACCCAGTACGTCAGCACGCGCCCCAGCACCGCCTCCCCCCCCGGCTTAGAGGCGCGCTGAAGGAAGAACGGACGCCAGGCGGCGTCGAACATGTTCACGACCATCATCATGAAGATGCCGAGGCGGTAGTTGGCCTGATAGAGGCCGACCGTCGCGTCGTCGGTGAGGAACTTCAGTATCGGCCGGTCGATCACCTGCACCATCATCGAGGCCAGGCCGGCGGGAATCAGCGGCAGCGCGAAGCGCAGCAACGAGCGGTAAAGGTCCCGATCGAACATGGGCTCCAGCTCGGACGCGATCACCGGGGCGAGCGAGGCCGCGGTCATGCAGGAGGCCGCCAGGCTCGCGAGGAACACGCCGCGCACGCCGAGCCTCCAACGCACGAGGAACACGTAGTTCAGAGCCAGGTTGAGCACGATGTTCGCGACCTTCAGGCCCGCGAACAAGCCGGCCCGATGCGTCATCCGGAGCCAGGCGAACGGCACCAAGGCGAGCGCGTCGAGCGCCATGATCCAAGCCGCGTAGCGCACGAGATCCGGCGTCGGCAGGCCGGCCGCGCGCGCGATCGGTCCGGCCGAGAGGTGAAGGACCAAGGAGAAAACGAGCGCCGCGCCCGAAAGGGACCAAAAGGCGGTCGAGAACACCGACTCCTCCCCCTCTTCCCCCTCGGCCTTGAAGTGGCGCATGAACGCGAAGTCCATGCCGTGGCCGTAGAGCACGTTCAGGAAGGCGATGTACGAGAACAAGGTCGCGACGATCCCGTAGTCGGCCGGGGCGAGGCAATGCGTGTACAGCGGAAGGAGCAGGAAGTTGAGCAGGCGTCCGACGACGGTCGACAGGCCGTAGACGGCGGTCTCTTTCAGCAGGCGCCTGAGCTCGGACAACATTCCAGACGATTCTAGCAGTTTGATAGGATAACGCCGTGCGGCCCCTCACCCCCACCCTCTCCCGCAGGGAGAGGGCGCCAATAAGTTCCAAGCTCCTGGCGTGGTATCGGCGCAACGCGCGGGCTCTGCCGTGGCGCGAGAACCGGGACCCGTGGCGCGTCTGGGTCTCGGAGATCATGCTCCAGCAGACCACGGTCAAGACCGTGATCCCGTACTACGAGCGCTTCCTCGGCCGTTTCCCGACGGTCCAGGCCCTCGCGGAGGCTCCTGAAAGCGAGGTCCTCAAGTTCTGGGCCGGGCTCGGCTACTACCGCCGCGCGCGGAACCTGCATGCGGCAGCCAAGGTCGTCGTCGCCGAGCGCGGCGGACGGTTGCCGGAGGACCCGGACGGCTGGCGCTCGCTCCCCGGCATCGGACGCTACACCGCGGCGGCCATCGCCTCGATCGCCTGCGGGGCGCGGGCCGCGGTGCTGGACGGCAACGTCATACGCGTGCTGAGCCGCCTGTTCGCCGTGCGCGGCGACCCGAAGCGCAACGAGGCCCGGCTCTGGACCCTGGCGGAGGAGCTCCTGCCCCGGCGCGCCGATCCGGGCGACTGGAACCAGGCGATGATGGAGCTCGGCGCGACGATCTGCCTGCCCTCCTCTCCCCTTTGCGAGGCCTGCCCGCTCAAGGCCGACTGCGCGGCGCGCAAGCTCGGCCTGCAGGAGAAGCTTCCCCAAACCGCCGCGGAGCGCGAGCCCGTCCAGGTGCGCTGGACCTGCCTCGCCTCGCGCCGGGACGGACGGCTGTTGGTGGAGCGCCGCACGGCCGGCCTGCTGTCCGGACATTGGGGCCTGCCGGAGCTCAAGGACGGCGGCGCGTCCAAGGTCGCGGACGCCGTGCCGCTAGGCGCCGTCCGCCACTCGATCACGCACCACCGCCTCGAGGTGCGCGTCCTCAAGGGACGCTGGCGCGGGGCCCTGCCGGAGGGATGGTCCTGGGTCGACGAGGATGAAGCGCGCTCGCGCTTGATCTCGTCGTTATGGCGGAAGGCCTTGGCGCTGGAGAAAGCGGAGTCTAACGCCCTTTTCGCGCGTTGATCGCGTTCATCGCGGAGGGGTTGCGTCCCAGCCAGCCCGCGGCGCGAGGATCGGCCAATAGGCCCGCCAACGCCGAGGGATCGGCCAACATCGCCTGGACCCCGGGCTTCTCGAACAACTCCTGAAGGACGGGGCTCGCCAATACCGCCTCGACGGAACGCGGATCGGCCATCACCGGCGACTCAAGGAAGGCGCCGGCGATCGACGGGTTTCCCAGCAGCAGGCGCATCGTCGTCGGGCTGTTCAACGCTCCCTTGACCAGCGGGTTGTTGAACCAGTTTTGGATCCGCTTCGGATCGCGCAGCCAAACCGCGAACTTGGCCGGCGAGCCGAGCAAGGTCTGCCGCAGCATGTAGCCCGACGGATCCTTCCAAAGGTAGGCCCATTCCTCGCTCGGGTTCCGCGGCGTCGGCAAGGCGGGCCGGGGCCGATCCGCCGCCGGACCGGAGGGCGCCGCCGGCTGGGAGCGCCGAGCCGAGCCCTGGGAAGGGGCGGCGGGCGCCGCGCTTACGGGCTCCAAGCGCTCGACGGGAAGCCCGGACGTCGCCGTGACGCGCTCGACCCTGGGAACGCGCTCCACCGACGGCAAGGGCAGAGGCGGAAGCGCCTTGGGCTGCTCGATCACGTCCGCGTTGAAGGCCCTCAGCGCCTCGGGGCTCAACTGCGGGTCCTCGGAGCGGTGCATCTGCTTATAGACGATGACGACGG
>CAZMIB010000124.1:0-10096 GCA_964566245.1 uncultured Elusimicrobia bacterium
GGACCATGCCGAAGGCGCCCGCGCAGCCGATTAAAGGCGCCCCGCGCAGGGCCATCGAGCGTATAGCGGCGGCGACGGCGGCCGGGGTGCGCGTCGTCAGATAAGCCGTCCGCCCCGGCAGGCGGCGCTGGTCGAGGACGCGAAGCGAGGCGCCGGTCCAGATCAGCGGACGGATCTCGGAGCTCATCTAGAGTCCCTCCCTAGAAAAGGAAAGGAGTCCGGCGTCCCGAGGCTGGAGGGACGCCGGACTCCTCTTTTCCGGGCGGGGACGGATTCAGGGAATGGACTCCATCACCTGCTTCAGGTCTTCCTCGGTCCTGCCGCTGATTTCCACGGTCTTCTCGCGGCCCTTCGCTCCGCGGATGATGTTCACGGCCTTTGAGGACACGTCGAAGAACTCGGCCAAGTACTTCGTGAGCGCCGAATTGGCCTTTTCGTCGACGGCCGGGCTCGCGACCTTCACGCGAAGCACGCTCCCGATGCGGCTGACGACCTCGTTGTCCGGCGCATTGGGAATCACCCTTACCTTGACGATCATTCTGGACTTCCTCCCGTTTAGCGGCGACTGTCGCGCTCCACGCGCGACGGCACAAGACGACTAAGAATCTCCGAAAATGACGCTGCCTAGGCGGACCATGGTCGCGCCTTCCTCGATGGCCAGCTCGAAGTCCTGGCTCATCCCCA
This sequence comes from uncultured Elusimicrobia bacterium, assembly GCA_964566245.1. Classification (GTDB taxonomy): domain Bacteria; phylum Elusimicrobiota; class Elusimicrobia; order CAZMIB01; family CAZMIB01; genus CAZMIB01. The sequence goes on from CAZMIB010000124.1 coordinate 685, forward strand.
TCGATAGTGTCCCCGTCGAGGCGTCGAAATGAGTCTCGAACAGGCGGCGCAGGCTTTGGAAGAAGGGGCGGAGGTCCTCGATCCGTTCGCTTTGCGGCGCTATCGCCATCAGGCCGGCCGGATGGAGCCTTGGAAAACGGCTCAGCGCGGCCAAAAAATCGGGCAGTTCGCTCGCGGGCAGCCCCCCCTGCGTGGCCCGATCCGTTCCGCGTATCTGGATCAGCGCCGGGAGGGTCCGGCCGCTTTCGGCCAGCACGCGATCCAGGGCGCCGGCCAGCTTCAAATTGTCCACCGACTGCACGCAGTCGAAATACTCGGCCGCGTGCCGTGCCTTGTTCGTCTGCAGGCGGCCGATCATGTGCCACTCGGCCTGCCGGCCTAGAGCTGCGATCTTGGCTCCGGCGTCCTGGACGCGGCTTTCCCCGAGCTTGCGCAGCAAGCCCGTTCCCAAAAGCTCGCGTATCTGGTCGACGCTCGCGTACTTGGTGACGGCGAGGACCTCGGGCGGACGGTCGCGGCCGGCGCGTTCGGCGGCTAGACGGACCTTCTCGAGCACCCGGCGGACGTTCTCAAAGATCAAAGAAAAAGCGGGCGCGTATTGAGCTTTATCCTTTGCAAATTATACCAAAATATCCTAGCGAAAAAAAGCCCGCCCGGCGGGTGTGTGTCCATCGGAAGCAGGCAACCCTTCGCGGCGGGTCGGGGCTCGGACTTCGTCCGCGGGCACGCTATCTGCGCCTGAGGCGCAGCGCTCTCGCTCGGCCCCGCTCGGAGCTCGGGGCCTGCGCGAAGGCCCGCCGGCCGAAGCCCGATCCCCGACCCTCGAGGTTCACCTGATTTGGTTCGTCTCGCAGATAGTTTCAAACATTGTTTTAACAGAGCGAATTGGTCATTGCAAGGAATTGGCTTGCTTGCTGTAGTGCCAGCTGAGGATTTTTGCAGGGCCGTCGTTCGTTGTTCACCTTACCGGGCCTTCTGGACCTCGGCCCTCCGGGTGGCAGGTCCTCCCGGAGCGAAACCCGTGGAGGGCGAGGATCTCCGAGACTCGCCCGACTCGGAGTGAGCGGCTCCGACGCGAACGCGTTTCGCGGAGCGGAGGACCTGCCAGGCCCCGATGGGCCGAGGTCCTGGCAAGGGCCGTGCTGTGTCACCTTGAGGTCCCAAAGAAGAGCGGCCCCCGCCCTTTCGGACGGGGGCCGCTGCCCTTGGAACGTTGTCGCCTTAGCGGGCGATCAATACATCTCGCCGCCGTGGGCGCCGGCCGGCATTTTCTCCTTCTTCTCGGGGATGTCGGCCACCAAGCACTCGGTGGTCAGCACGGTCCCGGAGATGGAGACCGCGTTCTGCAGCGCGGTCCGCTCGACCTTCGCGGGGTCGACGATGCCGGCCTTGAACACGTCCACGTACTCGCCGGACTCGGCGTTGAAGCCCCAGGTGTCGCCCAGGCTCAGGACCTTCTCGACGACGACCGAGCCCTCGAGACCCGCGTTGAACGCGAGCTGCCACAGCGGCGCGCGCAGCGCCTTGCGGACGATCTCGATGCCCGTCTGCTCGTCCTTGTCGTCGCCCTTCAGCGTCTCGAGGCCCTTCGCCGCGCGCAGCAGCGTGACGCCGCCGCCAGGGACGATGCCTTCCTCGACGCCGGCCTTCGTGGCGTTGCGGGCGTCCTCGACCTTGGACTTCTTGGCCTTCATCTCGGTCTCGGTGGACGCGCCGACGTTGATCACGGCCACGCCGCCCGACAGCTTCGCCAGACGCTCCTCGAGCTTCTCGCGGTCGTAGTCGGAGGTGGTGTCCTTGATCTGCTTGCGGATCTGGTCCGCGCGCTTCTTGATCTCGTTCTTATCGCCGGCTCCGCCGACGATCGTCGTGTTTTCCTTGTCGATCACGACGCGCTTCGCCCGGCCCAGCATGTCGAGCGACGCCTTGTCGAGCTTGAAGCCGAGCTCCTCGCTGATGACCTTGCCGTCGGTCAGGATCGAGATGTCCTGCAGCAGCTCCTTGCGCCGGTCCCCGAAGCCGGGGGCCTTCACCGCGCCGCACTTCAGCGTGCCGCGCAGCTTGTTGACGACCAAGGTCGCCAGGGCCTCGCCCTCGAGGTCCTCGGCGAGGATCACGAACGGCCGCCCGGTCTGCGCGAGCTTCTCGAGCAGCGGGAGGATGTCGTTCATCGCGGAGATCTTCTTGTCCGTGATCAGGATGTACGCGTCCTCGAGCACCGCCTCCATCCGCTCCGGGTCGGTGACGAAGTACGGGCTGACCCAGCCGCGGTCGAACTGCATGCCCTCGACGACCTCGAGGGTCGTCTCGGCGGACTTGCCTTCCTCGACGGTGATCACGCCCTCGTGGCCGACCTTCTCCATCGCCTCGGCGATGAGCTTGCCGATCTCGTGGTCGTTGGCGGAGATGGTCGCGATCTGCGCCTTCTCCTCCTTCGTCTTGACCTGCTTCGCGAGCTTCTTGATCTCGGCGACGACGGCGGCGACGGCCTTGTCCATGCCGCGCTTGATGTGCACGGCGTTGGCGCCGGCGGTGATGTTCTTGATGCCCTCGGTGATCATCGCCTGGGCCAGGACGGTCGCGGTGGTGGTGCCGTCGCCCGCGACGTCGTTGGTCTTGGAGGCGACCTCGCGCACCATCTGCGCGCCCATGTTCTCGAACGGATCCTCGAGCTCGATCTCCTTCGCGATCGAGACGCCGTCGTCGATCACGGTCGGGGAGCCGAACTTCTTCTCGAGGACGACGGTGCGGCCCTTGGGGCCGAGGGTCACGCGGACCGCGTCAGCGAGCTTGTCCATTCCCGCCTTCATCTTGCGGCGGGCGTCTTCGTTGAATGTGATTTGCTTGGCCATGGATTCCTATGCCTCCGTTACCCTTGGACGATGCCCAGGATGTCGTCCTGGTGCATGATGAGATACTCCTCGTCGTCGATCTTGATCTCGCTGCCGGAATACTTGCCGTAAAGGATCCGGTCGCCGGCCTTCACGTCCATCGGGAGAACCTTGCCCTCGTCGGTGGTCTTGCCGCGTCCGACCGCGATGACCTCGCCCTCCTGGGGCTTTTCCTTCGCGGTATCGGGAATGATGATCCCGCCCTTCTTCGTCTCTTTCGCCTCGAGGGCCTTCACGATGACCCGATCGCCCAGAGGCTGGATTTTCACCTTGGTAAGCGTCGCGCTAGCCATTGACTTCCTCCTTCAGGTGCTGCACCGTGCTCGGCCGCCGTGCGCTCGGCGCTGGCGGACCGGCTTTTGGTAGCAGTCATATCTTCCGAGTGCTAATTATATCAAGGCCCCCCATTATTGTCAAGCTCGGCCGCCGACTGCTAATTTTGGAGCGTGACAAAGTCCCTCTTGCGCGCCGCGCGAACGCGGAGTACACTTCTCTTGACCGGGGATGTGCGCCTTGCCCGCGGAGACGCGGGCCTCCGCCGAGGCGGCGCCGCGCCGGGGCAGCATCGCGCCGCCATGAAGCTCTCGATCGGGTCGGCCCTCGCCGGCATGGCTCTCGGCATCCTTATCGCCGGGGGAGTGCTGGTGTGCGTCGTCTCCCACCGCAGCGGCCTCAGCGAACGTTACCAGGACGCCCGCTTCGAGTCCCTCGGACGCGAGGTTTGGGGGCCCCGCGCCTCGGACGCCTTGGCCTCCGGCCAGCCGATGGAGCCCGTCCTCTCGGGAGCCCTGAGGACTCCCGGGCTCATCGGTCTTCGCGTCTACGACCAGCAAGGACATCGGCTGTTCGACGGCCGGGGCCCGGTGCGGGAGCCGTCTTTCCGTCGCGCTCGGGAGCTCTGGGCGCCGCTGGCTCGTTCCTCCCAGGCCTCGTCTGAGGAGCCGTTGGCGAGCGCCGGCATGGCGGAGGTGCTTTGGTCCCCGAGCGGCGTGGCCGGCCTGCGCGTGCTCGACCGCCAAGGCCGGGTGCTGGCCGAGCCGATCCTGCCCCCCTCGGACGAGCCCGAGCCCGGGCTGAGGGCCACGCGGGCCCCGCTTTATCCGGTCAGGCGCGCCGAGGAGGACGCGGCCGGCTCGGTGCGCGTCCTGATCAAGGACGACGGCCGACTGCTGCGCGTCGGCGTCTACGACGGGCACCAGCGCCCGCTCAAGGAGTGGGCCGCCGCCGAGGAGGCTCCCGACGCGCGCTTGGCGCGGACGATGAGCCTGCCGTACGACGGGGGGCGGCTCGAGCTGGACTACGGCGTGGACGCGCCGGTGACGCGCGGGGAGATCGGGCTCGCGGGAGCGCTGGGCGGGGTCGGGGTGCCCGTCCTGCTGCTGCTATGGGCGTGGACGCGCTCGGACCCGGGCCGGTCTCCCCAGGGCGACTCGAAAAACGACTCGGTCTCGGAGGAGCTGCAGCGGGCGAACCGGCAGCGCGACCGCTTCGCGCACGCGCTGGAGTACGAGCGGACCTTCCGCGCGTCGTTCCTTTCGGCGCTGGCGCGCGAGCTGAGAGCGTTCCGCGCCTCGCTGGTCGGCACGGCGGCGAGCCCTTCCCCCCCCGAGGCCTCGCGCCGCATCCAGCAGGGCAGCCGGGTCCTTCAGTCGATCATCGAGGACGTCGAGGGTGTGACCGGGCTTCCCCCCGGAGTGCACTCGGCCGACGAGACCTCGGCCGGAACCCTTCTGCGGTCCTTGGCGGAGGATCTGAAGCGCCGCACCGAGCCGCTAGGCCTCGCGCTGGAGGTGGTCGTGGATCCGACCTCCGAGGAGCTGCGCGTCGAGCGCTGGGCCGCCTGCCGGCTCATCCTCTCGCTCGCGAACGACGTGCTTTCCTCGCGCAACGCGCGGCTGCTGAGGCTGTCCCTGCGCACGGTCGAGGGCCAGGCCGAGTTCTCGGTCGAGGACGACGTCGGACGGCGGTCCGGCGACTGGGAGTCGGATTTCGCGGCCGAGCTGGCCGCCGCCGTCGGCGGCTGGATCTCCACCGAGTTCGACGGCCACATGCGTATCCGCCGGTTGAAGCTGCCGGCCCCCTGAAAACCCGTCAGCGCGCCGGCGCCGCGCTTGTCGGCGGCACGGGGCCGCCGACGACGCTGCGGTTCGGCTCGTTGAGCACCGCGTAGGGGTCGCCGGCCTTCTCGATCAGGTACAAGGCGGGCGGCAGGTTCTTCTCGAAGGTCGACTGGATGACCTTGGCCCCCGGGTAGAAGCCTCCGTCCCACATCGACTTGGGCGTCAGCTCGAAGGTGAACGAGAAGACGCGCTTCTCGCCGTAGGACCAGTCCGTCGTATCGCCGCTGGCGATGTAGAGCTGGGAGGACTGCTCGGGGGTGTAGCCGTTCCACTCGGCCATGCGCTTGGCCATGATCTCGTGGACGCGCTTGTCCTTGTCGTCCTTGATCGGATCGTAGGTGTGGCCCCACGGGTAAAGGATCAGCTCCGAGAAGGAGTGGTAGGTCAGCAGGATCTTGATGTTCGGATGGCCCTCGACGAAGGCCCTGACCGCCTGGGTCTCGGGCTCGGAGAACGGCGCCGGGCCGCGGTAGGTCTCGCTGGACGGGTTCCTCGAGGCTCCGCCCCCGCCCCAGCCGTAGGAGTAGTTGCGGTTCAGGTCCACGCCCATCGTGCCGTCGCCGTTCGGGCGCGCGTTCTTGCGCCACAGGTGGTAGCGGTCGCCGAGCAAATCCTTCTCGACGCCGTCGGGGTTGATCATCGGGACGATGTAGACGACGCGCTCGGCCAGCAGCTTGGCGATCTCGGGCTCGGAGGCGCGTTCGATCAAGGTCTTCGCGAGCAGCAGCGGGACCTCGGTCGAAAGGTGCTCGCGCGCGTGGTGCGTCCCGAAGAAGACGACGGCCGGCAGGTCTTTTTCGGGACGCTTGGAGGACGTCAAGCGCAGACCCGCCAGGTCGCGGCCCTCGAGCGAGTTCCCCATCGAGAACGCCGTCGCGAGGTCCGGGCGGGCCGCCGCGAGCGCCGCGAGCGCCGCCTTGGTTCGCTCGTAGTTGTGGAAGTCCCTGTCCGCGGGAGGGAAATCCTCGGGCGTCGGTCCGCCGACGGTCCCCTTGAGCCGGAACGACACGCCCTCGTCCTTGAGCCGGCGCAGGGCCGAGGGGTCGGCGATGCCCTCGATCGAGCCCGGGCCGATCTCCTCGATCGCGACGCCGGCGTCGGCGATACGGGTCCGCTCCTCGCGGCCCGAGGCCGGAGCCTCGATCCAGACGCGGCCGTCCGAGCTGTTCTTGGTTTCCGCCCCTTCGGACGCCGAGGGAAGCCTCGGCTGCTTGCCGTCCGACTCAGGGAGAACGGCCAGCTGCTCGCCTCCGCCGTCGAACGAGTCCTTAATAAGGAAGGACGGCCTGGAAGTCTTGGATCCCTCGGCATGCAGCCCGACGGCCAAGGCGAGAAGCGGCGATAGTAGAATCATGCGCCGGATTATACCGCAAAACGGGGTATAATAACGGCTTGCACCCCTCACCCCCACCCTCTCCCCTTGGGAGAGGGCACCTATGAGGAGCTCCCTCGCCCGCTTGCGGGAGAGGGTGGGGGTGAGGGACGGAACCCATGAGATACTTCACGTTGAGCGAGGCCGAGGGGCTTATTCCGGAGCTGGAGCGGCTTTTCAAGCCGGCGCTGGAGCTTAAGGCCAAGGCCGAGAAGAAGTTCCTGAAGGTCCAGCGGATGGAGGCCGGGCCGGCGCGCGCTCAGGATCTCGCGATCGAGCGGGCCCAGCTCGAGTTCCTCGCGTCGGGCCTGAAGGAGAGGCTCGCCAAGATCGAGGACCTGGGCTGCCTGCCGAAGGGGCTCGACCCGTGCCTGGTGGACTTTCCGTTCAGGCTGGACGGGCGCGAGGTCTACCTATGCTGGAAGCTGGGCGAGGAAAAGATAGCCTTCTACCACGGGCTCGAGGAGGGTTTCGCGGGCCGCAAGCCCCTCCCCGCGGCCCTCAGGACTTCAGCGTGAACTTCAGCGTCGTGCCGCCGACCTCGATCAGGTCCCCGTCCTTCAGCGGCTGCTTCTGCGTGATGACCTCGCCGTTGAGCTTCGCGTAGCCTTCCTCGATCGGGTGCAGGAAGAAGCCCTCGGGGCGCGAGGCGATCTGCGCCGCGACCTCGGGCGCCTTGCCGAACAGCCCGGTGCCCTTGATCTTGATCTGCACGCGGTCCGACTTCCCGATGTAGGTCGTGGGCGACTTGATCTCGTACTCGGGCGCGTCGACCACTCCCTTGATGACCTGGATGCTCGCCGTCGCGGTCTTCGCGGCGCCGGCGGCGGCGTCGGCGAAGGCCTTCTGACGCTCGGGCGTCATCACCATCGTGGCCTCGCCGGCGTCCGGCTTCGCCGGGGCCGCGGGAGCCGCGGCGGCGGGGCGGTCGTCGATGAAGACCAAAGTGTGCTTGACCACGCCGATCACGTCGTTGTGCTTGAGGCCGTACTTCATCACCTTCTTGCCGTTGACGAAGACGCCGTTCGTCGAGTTGAGGTCCTCGACGAAGAAGGTGTCTCCCGCCAGGGTCACCTTGCAGTGATGGCCGCTGACCGCGGGATTGTCGATCACGACGTCGTTGTCCGGCTTCCTGCCGACGGACATCGTGTCCTTGTCGACCGGGATTTCCTTGATGACCGCGGCGTTGAACTTGAGCAGGAACTTGGGCATGGGCTCTCCCTTAGCTTTGACCCTCGGCGCGGCCGGGCGCGGCCTTCTTCGGCGAAAGGCCGAACAGGTTCTTGAGCCTGTCGGTCAGGCCGGTCTTCTCGACGCGGGCGACCGCGACCGTGATGTTGTCGCGGCCGCCCAGTTCGTTGGTCGTGGCGATGAGCTTGTCGACCATCGCGGTCAGCTCCGGCGTCTCGGTGACGAGGCGCAGGATGTCCTGCTCGGTGAGCTCCTTGAAGAGCCCGTCCGAGCAGAGAAGTATCACGTCGTCCGGGAAAAGAGGGTGCTCTTCGATGTCGATCTTGACGTCGGGCTGGGTCCCCAACGCGCGGGTCAGGATGTTCTGCAGGCTCGATTTCTCCGCCTCCGCCTTGGAGATCAGGCCCTGCCGCACCTGATCCATCACGAGCGAATGGTCGGTCGTGAGCTGCTCGATCTCTCCGCGGCGGATCAGGTACGCGCGGCTGTCGCCGACGTGCGCGAGGCCGACGCGCCCGTCCTGTATGAGCGCGGCGGTGCAGGTGCAGCCCATGCCGCGGTCCTTGGGGTATTTCCGCGCGGCCTCGTAGATCATCTGGTTCGCCATCTTCACGCACGAGCCGAGGCGGTTCGTGCCCGGCGAAAGGCTATTGTCGAGAATCTGGCCCGCGCTGCCGGCCTTCGAAAGGAGCTTGAAGTTCTCGGGGATCGAGGTGATCGCCATCCCGCTCGCGACCTCGCCGGATTGGTGCCCCCCCATCCCGTCGGCGACCACGAGCAGACCGGTGGCGGCGTCGACCCAGATGGCGTCCTCGTTGTTTTTCCGGGACATCCCCTGGTCGGTCTTTCCGGCGACGGCGACGGTCAGCTTGGCCATCAGGAGGCTCCTTCCTTGTCGTCGCCGATGATCGGGAGCGTGCTCTCGATGTCCTTGATCTTCTTCATCGTCGCCTCGTCGGGAAGCTTGGCGCCCAGCCCGCGCTGCGGCCCGCGCTCGATGCGCAGCGTCCCTTCCGCGTCGACGGAAGGCTTCGCGGGAGGCGGCGTGAGGCTGGTCCCCATCCGCGGCCCCGGCTCGATCCGCAGCGTCCCCTCCATGTCGGGAGCGGGAGACGGCGCGGCGGCCGCCGGCCGAGACGGCTCGGCGCCGGTGCCCATGCGAGGCGCGGGCGGAGGCTCGGAAGACGGGGCGGCCGAGCTCAGCGCGGCGAGAGCCTCACCCAGCTCGGCGGCGGCCGCCGTCACCTTGGGCGGCGTGACCTCTGACGGTATGGCTGCCGCCATGGCCGGAGGCTGCGTTTTCTCGGGAGGCAGAGTCTTTTCCGGAGGCGCCGTCTTCTCCGCGGCCTGCGGGGCCGGCGGCGCGGTCTTCTCGGCGGGCGCCGGCCTCGGGGGGGGGGGCCCGGGCCGGGGGCTGTGCGGCGGGGTTCCGGCACTGATGTCCCGTAGGGACTTCTCAGAGTCGCGCCCGGGACCGCCGGCCCCTCGGCTTCCTGGGGACGGCCCGCGCCGGCGCCGAGTGGTACGCGCGCACCGAGCACACCGCCGGCTGGGTGCGCCTCCCTCCCCAGGCGGCGCGCGCCGGCGAGCAGGCCGAGCGCCTCGAGGCCGGGGTCCCCGCAACCCCGCACTGAGGCTGACCCCCGGGGTTTGCACTTCTTCACCGGGCTCCCGGCCGGCGCTTCACACCCCCCGCTTAGCTCTCTCCCCGTGGGCGACAATCCCGTCGCCCCCGACTGGAGAAGAAAAGATGTGGGGTTTTCTGGTGGGCGCGCTGTGCCTCTACGGCCTCGCCCGGACGATTCGCGGCGGTGGCTGGGCGTACGCCCACGGCGGCC
>CAZMIB010000125.1:0-9992 GCA_964566245.1 uncultured Elusimicrobia bacterium
GCCGGCTCGAATCCGGGCTCCCGAAGCAGGCGTTATACGCCGGTCAGAGGACTAGCTTATCGGAACGCCGGCGCTCAATCGCCTCGCGCGGGTCAGGCGCCGTCGGCGGAGGTGAAGCAGCGGCGGCAGCGGGCCTCGTACTTGTCCTGGGCCCCGACTTGAATGCGCTTCTTGGAGTCCGACAGGCGCTGGCTGCGGTTGGCGGGATTGCCGCAGACGACGCAGATGGCGAGGTTCTTCGTGACGAACTCCGCGACGGCCAGGAGCCGCGCGGTGATCTCGAACGGGCGGCCGCGGTAGTCCTGGTCCAGGCCGGCGGCGATCACGCGCAAGCCCGAGCCCGCGAGCTCCTCGCAGACCTCGACGACCTCCGGATCGAAGAACTGGACCTCGTCGATGCCGACCACGCGGGTGTCCGGCTCGAGCCGCTTCAGTATCTCCCGCGCGTGCTTGACCGCCACGCAGGGGATGCTGGCCTTATCGTGGCTGACGATGTGGTCGCGGGAGTAGCGCGCGTCGAGGGCCGAGTTGAAGACCATCACCTTCTGGCGCGCGATCGTCGCCAGGCGCAGGCGGCGTATCAGCTCCTGGGTCTTGCCCGAGAACATGCTGCCGCAGACGACCTCGATCCAGCCCGTCTCCTTCGGCACCGAGTGCATGGCCGGCACGCCGCGGTCTATCACTTTCCCCCCATCGCCGCCGCCGATGATTGACTCAACCGAGCCTTGTACTGCCGTTTGTAGTAGTCGCGAAACGACTTCGTCCGCTTGAGCTTCTCCCACCAGCGCCGGTTGTCCCGGTACCAGCCGATGGTCTCGCGCAGGCGCTCCTCGAACGGACGCTCGGGCGCCCAGCCCAGGGCCCTCAGCTTGGAGCCGTCGAGCGCGTAGCGCCGGTCGTGCCCCGGGCGGTCCGGGACGCGGCGCGCGAGCGAAAGCGGCTTGTCCATCAAGCCCAGTATCTTGGCCACCAAGGACAGGTTGTCGAGCGAGGCGGCCCCGCCGACGTTGTAGATCTCGCCCGGCTCGCCGCGCTCCAGCAGCAGCTCCAGCGCGCGGCAATGGTCCTCCACGTACAGCCAGTCGCGCACGTTCTTCCCGTCGCCGTATAGGGGGTACGGCTCGCCGTCGAGGGCGTTGGTGATCAGCAGCGGAATCGCCTTCTCGGGATGCTGGCGGGGGCCGAAGTTGTTCGAGCAGCGGGTCACGACGACCGGCAGGCCGTAAGTGACGAAATAGGACAGGGCCAGCAGGTCGCCCGCGGCCTTCGAGGCCGCGTACGGGCTGCGCGGCGCCAAGGGGTCGCCCTCCTTGGAGGCGCCGGCCTCGACCGAGCCGTAGACCTCGTCGGTCCCGACGTGGATGAAGCGCCGGACCTTGTGCCGCAGCGCGGCCTCGAGGAGCACGCGCGTCCCGAGGACGTTCGTCCTGAGGAACTCGTCCGACGAGAGGATCGAGCGGTCGACGTGGGTCTCGGCCGCGAAGTGGACCACCGCCTCGCAGCCCTTGATCGCGCGCTCGACGGCCTGGGGCCTGGCGATGTCGCCGCGGACCCACTCGTAGCGCGGGCCTCCCGCGACGCCCGCAAGGTTCTCGGGGTTGCCCGCGTAGGTGCGCTTGTCGAGGTTGACGATCCGAACGTCGCGCCGCGCGCCGAGCAGGCGCCGGATGAAGTTCGACCCGATGAACCCCAGGCCGCCGGTGACGAGAATACGCATCGAGAGGCGGTCTCGGGTTATTTCGCCGTCTTCGAGAACTCCTTGCTGAAGTACTCCCACGTCTTGCGGACGCCGTCCTCGAAGCCGACCGACGGCTTGTAGCCGAGCAGGCGCTTCGCGCGGGAGATGTCGGCCCAGGTCTTGCGGACGTCGCCGGCGCGCATCGGGGAGTGCCGGCGAGGCAGCTTGCGGCCGACGCACTCCTCGAGGATGCCGATCATGGTCAGCAGCGAGTAGCTGCGCCCGTTCGCGATGTTGAACACCTGTCCGCCGACGCCCTTTTTCGTCGCCGCGAGCAGGTTCGCCTGCACGACGTTGTCGATGTAGGTGAAGTCGCGCGCCTGCTTGCCGTCCCAGTGCACCCCGAGCGTCTCGCCCTTCAGCGCCTGCTCCATGAAGCGCGGGATCACCGCCGAGTACATCGACTCGGGGTCCTGGCGCGGGCCGAAGACGTTGAAGTAGCGCAGCGAGACGGTCTCGAGGCCGAAGGTCTTCGTGAAGAGCACCGCGTAGTACTCGGCGGCCAGCTTCGAGGCCGCGTACGGGGAGACGGGCGCGGGGTTCTGGGTCTCGCGCTGGGGAAACTTCTTGGAGTTGCCGTACGCCGAGCTCGAGGACGCGTAAACCACGCGCTTGACGCCCGCCTCCTTCGAGGCGACCAGCACGTTCAGCGTGCCGTCGACGTTGACCTCGTTCGTCTCGGTCGGCATGTCGACCGACTTCGGGACCGAGCGCAGCGCGGCCTGGTGGATCACGTAGGTCGCGCCGTCGACGGCCCGCCGGACCATCGAGAGGTCGCGGATGTCGCCCTCGACCAGCTCGACCTTGCCGATGAAGTCGCGCATGTGCTCGCGCTTGCCTGTCGAGAAGTTGTCGAGCACGCGCACCCGCTCGCCGCGGCGGACCAGAGCCTCCGCGATGTTCGAGCCGATGAACCCGGCCGCGCCGGTGACGAGCCAAAGCTCCTGCTTGTGGTTTCCGTTCGTGGACATAGGCACCTCAGGGAATCTCGAGCCGGCTGGAGTCGCCGGCCATGACGCGATACGCCGCCGGACGCGCCGGCGAGCGGACCAGCTCGACGCGCTGGCCTATCAATGAATCCTGTATCGGGCGCACGCCGCGCACGACCGCGCCCTTGAGAACGATCGAATGCTCTATCTCGGCCTCCTCGATCGTCACGTCGGAGGCGATCGAGGTGAAGGGGCCGACGTACGACTTCACGATCTTGGAGTCGGCGCCGATCACCGCCGGCCCGCGCACGCTGGAGCCGATCAGGCTCGCCCCGGCCTCGATCACGACGCGCCCCTCGATCTTGGTGTCCTTCAGCTCGTAGGCGGAGGGCGGACTCTCGGCCAGGCCGTCGAGGACCAGGCGGTTCGCCTCGAGAAGGTCCTCGAGCTTGCCGGTGTCCTTCCACCAGCCCTCGACGCGCCGGCACAGCACTTTATGCCCGTGATCGAGCAGCCACTGTATCGCGTCGGTGATCTCGAGCTCGCCGCGGAAGCTGGGCTTGATCGCGGCGACGGCCTCGTGGATCGTCTTGTCGAAAAGGTAGACGCCGGCCAGCGCGAGATCGCTCTTCGGCTCCTTCGGCTTCTCGCTCAGGCGCAGCACGCGGCCTTGCGCGTCGATCTCGACGACGCCGAACTGGCTCGGGTTCGGGACCTTGACCGCCAGTATCTGCGCGGCGGGCTTCTGCCGCTCGAAGTCCCGGACCAGGCCGTCCAGGCCTTCCTTCAGGAGGTTGTCGCCGAGGTACATCAGGAACGGCTCGTCCCCCAAGAACGACCGCGCGATCTTGACCCCGTGCGCGAGCCCGAGCGGGGCCTCCTGACGGATGTATTGGACGGCCAGGCCGAAGCGGGAGCCGTCGCCGACGGCCTCGCGTATCTCGGCGGCCGCGGGGCCGAACTCCAGGCCGTCGGGCCCGCGCTGGGCCTGGACCACGATCCCGACGTCCTTGATGCCGGCCGCCGCGATCGCCTCCAAGCCGTAAAAAAGGATCGGCTTGTTCGCGATCGGAATGAGCTGCTTGGCGAACGTGTGGGTGATCGGCCTAAGGCGCGTGCCTTTGCCGCCGGACAGGACCAAAGCTCGCATGAGGGACCGTCGAGAAGTTTAGCATTTTGCCCCCCATCCTCTCCTCCGGCTCGGGAGCTAGCGAGGGGCGCGGGAGGCGAGCTGGGCGCGGACGAAGCCGATGTGCCCGCGCAGCTCGTAGAACTGGTTGGCGAAGGGAGCGGGCACCTTCAGCGCGTTGACCGAGGCCTCGATCCGGTCCAGCCGCCGAGCCAGCTCCTCGCGCTTGGCGGCGTCGGGACGGGCGAGCATCTCCCGCTCCAGCGCCAGCAGCGCGCGGTACCATTTGAAGATGCGCAGGTTGACGCGCCAGCGGTAGAACGCCGGGATGCTGCGCAGCCCGGGGATCAGGACCACGAGCAGCGGCACGAAGGCGACGAGGACGCGATCGATGAAGCTGGCCAGCCAGAACGGCAGCGAGCGGTAGAAGAAGCTCTTGCCCGACTTGTAGAAGCGGGCCGCGGCCGGGCTGAGGGGATACTCCCGCGTTTGCGGCGACGGGAACTCCCCCGGGCTCTTGAACAGGCCGGCGCCCCCGTGAACCTCCCGCGCCGCCTCCAGAAGCAGGTCCGTCAGCGCCGGATCGAGGCCCGGGCGCGCGACCAGCTCCACCGTGGACCCGATCAAGACGACGTCGGAGGACGGGATATCCTTGGCGAGGTCGATGCCCCCGCGCGACAAGATCATCTTGTTCAGGTAGCCGAAACGGCGCACGTAGCTGTCGGCCTGGCCGAAGCCGAGCAGGCGGACGCCCGGAGCGCGCAGGCACCGGCCCAGTATCTCGAGCGAGGCCGAATCCCCCATCAGGAACGCCGCGTCGATTTTCCCCGCCAGGAGCGCCTCCGTAGCGGCCGCGGGCTCCAGGGCCATCAAGACGGTCGAGCCTCCGGGGCGGATGCCGTTCGCGGCCAGAAGATCGAGCGCGAGAGCCCTCGTCCCTCCCCCGTCCGGGCCGATCGAGAGGCGCCTGCCCTCGAGCTCGGAGAGACGGTCGATGGACCGCGCTCCGCGGTAGAAAACCATCAACGGCTGGTGGCTCACGCTTCCGAGCGACACCAGGCCGCCCGAGGCCGGCGTGCCGTCGGGCCGGGACTCCACGAAGCCGACGTCCACGCGGGCGGCCGGATCGGCCAAACGCTTCAAATTCTCGCCCGCGCCCTCCGACGGAATGATCCTCAGGTTGACGCGGCTGCGCTTGAGCAGCGGCGCGTAGCGCTCGGCCTGCCGATGAAAGGAGCTCCCCTTCGGCCCGCCGGTGATGACGATGGTGTCCGGCGGCGCGGCGTGGAAAAACCAAAAAAACGAGAACGCGACCGCCGCGGCCACGCCGGCCAGCGTGGCCATGGCCCCCCAGGGGCCGAGGCCGAAGTTCTCCGACAAGACCGACTCGACGGCGTCCAGGGCGAACGGCCGGTCCGCGTCGGCGCGGCGCGACCGGGGCGGCGGAGCGTCCATCGAATCCTTTCGCATGTCAGCGTCGCTCTCCTTCCGGATCTCTCCGCCACGGATAGAACTCCCGCTCCAGCTCGGGCTTCGTCTCCTGCTCCCTCTGCCGGTCGGAGACCCTCAGATGGACGTTGAAGCTGAACGAGTTGTTGCCGGGACGGTTGCGGAACTGCCATTCGGTCGCGAAGTCGTGGAAGTCCTTGTTGAAGGTCAGGATTTTCTCGTAAAGCCGCGCGCTGGAGGAGATATCCAGTCGCAGGATCGCGGCCGCCCGCCAGGTGCGCCCCGGGGGAATCCAGGTGACGGACGGGTGCACGAAGTAGTGCCCCGGCTGGTTGTCCGACTCCGACACGCCCAGCCCGGCCGATTGACCGCGCGGGTCGGTCCAGGACGACTGCACGAAGAACGCGCGGCTGCCGTTGCCGAGCTGATAATCCTCGCGCGCCGCGACATAGACCTCCCGGCGCGGCTGCCAGGTCGCCTCGGCCGAGATCGGCTGCACGCGGTCGCTCGTCGTCAAGCTCCGGTCGCGGAACGCGCGCATCTCGTAGCCCGAGGCGAGCCTCACGAAAACCTTCCGGCTCGGCCGTATCGCGTGCGTGAGGCTCAGCAGGCTCGCGTCCAAGCCGTAGTCGTAGGCCGAGGCGTCGCGGACCGAGGCGTTCGGCGCCATGCGCGCCTCGTAGCTGTAGTCGAAGTCCGTGTCGCCGAGCGGGTTGGCCCAGCGCAGGTCCATGTCGGCCCCGTAGCGCCCGACGAAGGCCCCGTTGATCGGAGCCGCCAAGGTCGGCGTCGAAAGCTGGTCGTAGTACGTTTCCTGATAGTTCACGCGCGGCGTCAGCGCCAGGCCGCGCACAAGCGGGATCGTCTTCACCAGCTCGTAGCGCCCCTGCACGGTCTGGTGCCAGGTGCCCGAGGACGGGTCGAAGGCGCTCTCCGCGAAGGACGTGAAGGTGTGAAGGACCGGAATGCCGAGGACGGCGTACGGCGCCGTGATGAAGTCCAATCGCGGCGCGGACTCCTGAACCTTCTGGAAGACGAGCCCGGTCGCGTCCTGCACGTCGCGGCGGGAGTAAGAAAGCCGCGTCGTGGTCCAAGGCGTGCGCCGCGTCAGCGCGAGGTTGTTGATCAGCTCGGGGGTGACCTGGAAGTACGAGGAACGCAGGTACTGGGTGTTGAACTGGGGATCGGACAACAGTTGAGCGCGCCCCTGAATCGAGTAGGTGGACCCCAGGGCCTGATAGACGTTGCCGAGCACGGTCCAGCGGTCCAGGCCCGTCCTCCTCTCGTGGATGCGGTAGCCCAGCACGCTGGAGCGGCCTCCCGGAGGCTCGGCGTCGAGCTCCAGGCCGGTGCCCGGCCCCTGGCGCGTGAAGTAATCGAGGTAGAGCCGGCTGTAGTAGCGCGGGTTCGTCTTGATCAAGGTCGCGGTTTGTATGCGCGCGCCGTTCTGCTCGTCGTAGCCCAGCTCGAAGGACGAGCTGATCGCGCTCCCCCGCCGCAGCGAGCGGTAGAACGACGGGAAATACATCATCGGCACGTCGCCGAGGTAGAACACCGCGTTGCGCGCCCACAGGGAGGTCCCGGGATAAATCGTCAGCTTGGAGGCGCGTATGACGTAATGCGGCGGCACGTAGTTGCAGCTCGTCAGGTTCGCGCCTTCGTACTCCTGCTTGCCCTGGCTGATCTCGAGCTTCTTGGCCTGGATGTACCACGGGCTGAACCCCGCCGAGACGCCCTCCATCGTCCCTTCGCGCCTCTCGAAGTTCACCGTCGCCGAATCGCAGAACACGACGTTCTTGCCGTCCTCGAGCGCCACCGTGTCCCGCGCCGCCGCGGTCTGCGTCTTCATGTCGAGGTCGACCTCGCGCGCCTTCAGCGTCCAGGTCGAGTAATGCACGTACGCCCGCCCGCGCAGCTTGAGCACGTCGTTCGCCTTGTCGTACTCGAGGTCCTCGGCCGAGAACGTGATCTTGCCCGGATCGGTGGAGGCCGGCAGCTCGTACTCCGCCGCCCGAGCCGCGCCGGACAACAGGCCAAAGAATACCGCGAGGACGGGCGCAAGCCTTTTGCTCCTTCCCCCCTCCGTGGGGGAAGGGAAGGATGGGGGGCGGATTCCGTTGCCGTTAGGGAGCGGGCCGTTCAATCGCGCGGGTCTCGCTGAAAAATCTCAAGGAGCTTCGTTGAGGCTGAGCGGATGTGCTTCGTGATTTTATCGAGAGTCTCGCGCTCGCCGTGCTTCTCCGCGAACACCGCGGCGGCGGGCTCGGCGAGCTTCGCGACCGCGTCTCCCATCTCGACGCACAGGTCGGAGACCGCTCTTTCGCCGACGCCGGCGTCCTCAGCCAGCTTCCGCCAATGCTCCTTGTTGACCCAATCGCCGCGCCACTGTCCGCCGATTCTCATCGCGAACTTGGGCGACAGGCTGCCGTAGACTTTCGTGGAGAGCAGGTCGTAGAGCGGCGCAAGTCGGTAGTCCTCTCTCCCGATAAGCATCGACAGATTCTTCGCGTGGGCGTCGCAGTTGCCGATGAGATAGTTGAAGATGACCCATCGCAGCATGGTCATCTTGTCGACGACGGGTTGCGTCCCGCGGTCGCCAATCAACTCGAAGCAGGCCTTAAGTCCCGGCCCGCCCTCGGCTTCGTATTTCCTCGAGTGCCCGACGCCGAGCGCCTGGCAAAAGTCCTCTTGATGGACGCGCGTCAGCATCCCGTCCGCCGCCCTGCGGCGGTCGTAGCGCTCGATAAGAAAGAACGGTTGTTCCCCCGCGATGATCATCGAGGATGGGACCGGCAGCCCGGCTTGACGGGCCAGGTCCATGCAGAACGCCTCGTTCTGGACGATGCCCGGGAAGCCGGGTATCGCCGGCTTCAAGATATGCGAGCTTGGCGCCGCGCCGTGCGGCAGGAAGAAATCGTTTCCGTCGAAGTAGAGCGGGATCTTCTGCTGCGCGCCCGCCAACGAAAGCCGCAGATCCTCGCGCGCGACCAAAAGCGGCGTCTCGGGCATCGCCTTGATTATCGCGTCCAGCTCTTGCCGCGTTATCGGCTCGTAGCGGCCTTCGGCTCGCGCGGCGCCGCCTTCGGGTAGAATGGCCAGGGCTCCGGCGCATTCGCCGCCGAGGGTTTCAAGAAGCTTGAAGTCGTTGCCCTGCGAGATGCCAAGTTTTCTCGAGATGAGCGCGCGCGTGCTTCCCTCGGGCAGCAGGTTCGCGAAGAAAACGCGGCACGCCGCGTCATCGAACGGCTCCTTCCGGAGCGGCAGGCGAATCGAAAGAGGGATGGCCTGTTCCGAGGTCAGCCAAGCCGCATCGTATTGGAACTCCAGACGCGCTTCGTCTTGGCGCAGGCGGCCGGCGAGGGTCGCGCCCCAGTAGACCTCGAGCGTCTCACTCATCCGTGAATCCCTTGCGCTTGATGATGACCCGCAGCCCGAAGCCTTTGAGCACTTGCAGAACTTTCCCCAAACGCAGCGTAGGCTTGCCGTTCTCGAGGTCGGACAAGAAGCGCGTGCCGACCCCACAAAGCGCGGCGGCCTGCGCTTGCCGCAGACCAGCCTGCTTTCGGGCCAGACGGACTATCTTGCCGAAGTCAGCCGCCTCTTTCGCGGTCGCCTGCGTTTTGCCTTCTTCCATTTTTCCCGATCAGGAATATTTCAGAGTCAAAGGCTATTTTTAATTATTTTTTCCCGATCGGTAATATTATATCAGGAGAAGCACAGTTCCGCAATGCTTATTCCCGATCGGGAAAATAGATGTGCTTTTCCTTTATATTACACCCGATCGGGTATAACGACCCGCGCCAACCCCTCAACTCTCCAACGACAGCAACGCGGCGCCAAGGGCGCCGGCGTTCGCCAGGCGGGAGACCTTCAGGGCCAGGGACTCGACCGGGGTCTGGAAGGTGGCGCCCTTGAGAACCTGTCGGATCGGGCCCATGAACAGGCGCGAGGCGGCGGCGACGCCGCCGGTGAGGACCACGGTGTCGGGGTTCAGGAGATAGGCGACGTTCAGCAGGGCGAGGCCGAGGATCTCGCCTGCCTCGCGCCAGACGGCCTTCGCGGCGGGGTCGCCCTTGCCCGCGCGCTTGAAGAGGTCGAGCGGCGTCAGCCCTTCGGCTCCGCTCAGGCCCATCCGCTCGGCGTAACGCCGCACGATATTGCGGCCGCCGGCGTAGGCCTCCAGGTGGCCGCGCCCGCCGCAGGCGCAGGGCTCGCCGCCGGGAACGACGGTCATATGGCCTATCTCCCCGGCCGAACCGAGGCTGCCGGCGTGCAGGCGCCCGCCCAGCACGAGCCCGCCGCCGACGCCGGTGCCGAGCGTGACCGCGAGCAGGTTGCGGCTCTTGCCGTTCAGCTCGGCGCGATAGATGCCCCAGGCCGCGGCGTTGGCGTCGTTCTCGATGCGCACCGGGCGGCCCAGGCGCTTGGCCATCGGGCGGGCCAGCTCGACGTCGCGCCAGCCGTCGAGGTTCGGCGAGTAGCGCAGCACGCCGCGCTCGCCGTCCACGTCGCCGGCGATGCCGAGCCCGACCGCCGCGACCGGACGGCCGAGCTCGCCGGCCAGGGCCTTCACCGCGCCGGAGAGGCCCTCGATGAAGGGCCCGGGGCCGCGGCCGAGCACGGTCGGCAGGCGGCCGGTCTTGAGCGCGCGGCCGGCCTCGTCGACCGCGACGAGCTTCGCGAACGTTCCCCCGACGTCGATGCCGACCGCGACGCGCTTCATCGCGCGGCCTCCGCCGGCAGGCGT
>CAZMIB010000126.1:0-9929 GCA_964566245.1 uncultured Elusimicrobia bacterium
GCCCGAGCCCGCGCCTCCCGCGGCGGCCGCGCCGCCTCCGGCCCCCGAGCCCAAGGCCGCCTCCAAGGCCGGGGCCGCGATGAAGGGGATGGAGGAGCTGAAGGATGAGGACTTCTCCGTCACAGGCAAGGACGGCGACATGGGCGCCTCGAAGGAATTGAAGTCGGACGAATAGCCGCGATCCTCGGCACCTCATCCGTTCTTGAAGGAGCGAGCGTCCCCCGCGGGGAAGACTCTCCGCGGGGGACGCTTTTTCCGCCGCCCGAAATCCCGACCTAACCGACACGGGCCTGACGGCGCCGATTCATTGCAGCAGAACGCAGATCGGATCGGCGAAGTGGTCCAAGTCGTTGATGGGCAGGCTGTTGATGGAGACGCCGGCGCTTTTTCCGCCCTTGGAGGCTATCCAAGCGAAGGAAAACGTTCCCGGATCGGGGCTTCCATCAGGAGACACGGTCGTGTCGGTGAAGCGCATTTGGCTCGGCGTGAACCACAGGTTGTAGGCGTAGTAAGCGCGGGCGCCCGTCGCCATTCCCGGCTGATCGTTGGATATCTTGCAGGGGACGCCGGGCCCGCTTTCCGGAACGCGGTTCTTCATGACGCTGTAGGTGGCCGGGTCGACGACGGCGTTGTGAAAGATCATCTTCGTCCGCGTCGCCGGGAAGTCGGGATCGACATAGGAGTAAGCCGAGCCGATTCTCTGGAAGAAATAGAGCTTGAAGTGAAAGCTCCGTTGCTTGTCCGGATCCTTGATCAACGCCTGAGGCACCGGGACGACGCTGAAATCCAGCGCCTTCGTTTGCTGCCTCGAGAACGTCTGGGTCAAGTTGTTCGTCACCCACTTGGTCGCGTCGGTTTTGAGCTGGCACGTGATCGTGACCGCGGATTGTTGGGGCGCCGAGGGGGCCTGAAAGCTCCAGACGCCCGCGGCCTGCATGCTCCCCGGCATCGTCGCTCCGCCGACGTTCGCCGCCAAGCCGCAAAAGGGCTGGACATCCGCCGCTGCGAGCATGGCGCCGCTCAACGAATGGACATAAACCGTCCATCGGACGATGCCGTCGTCGACCGCCACGACCGGCGCGAGCTTGAACGTCAGCGTGGGCGGCACGTCTCCCGGGGCGATGGCGCGGAGGATGGAATCCGGTTGGTGCCACTTCGCCAGATCGGCGGTCCCCAAGAACACGTTGCATGCGAGCGTCAGCGGGTAGGCGGGTTTGGCCAGATCGAACCTGTAGTTTCCCTGGCCAAGGTCGGTGATCACGGGCGCGTTGGCCTGGGCCGGAGCGATGCCGCAAACGGGCGCGAGGCCGGCGAGCCCGCGCGAGGCATTGTCCTGCACCTGGACCGTCCATGAGGCCGGCGGAATCAAGCGCAAAGTCATGTCGGCGCGCGCCCCTTTCTGGACGTGCAGCCCGGCCGTGTCGGAGACGCCGCCCTTGGACGCGGAGCAGCTGAAGTCGTAGCCCGGGTCGGCGGCGGTGTTCCTGCAGTACGAGATGTCGAGCTTATAGCTTCCCGCCGAGAGCTTGGTCACCGTCGGAGCGGCGGCGCCTGGGGGCACGCCGCAGGCAAGATTCGCCCCGTCGAGCGGGCTCCGGCCATCCGTGATCGAGAGAGTCCCGGTCACCGCTATCTTTTCGAACTTGCACTGGCCGCTAGAGTCCCCGCCGGAGGCGGTGCCCGGAAGCGATCGGTAGTCGGCGATCGCCGACGTCCCAATGGCATTATTTTGGTTGTTGGCGTCGCACGAGGCGATCCCGGCGCCGGCGCGACATTGGAACAAACCCTTGCTCGGGAAAACCTGGCCGTTCACGATCGCCTTGCAGGTGAGGATGATGGGGCGCGAAGGGTAGGGGCTGTTCGTGCCGATCGACCAACTCGCCACTCGGCTGGTGTTCCCCGGGCCCGAGCCGTTGACCACCCTTCCCAGGGTTCCCGTCGCGGACTCCTGGATCTCTCCCGGGTTCGACTGGCAGCTTACCTGGATGTTCACGTCCTTGGGGTAGGTGTCGGCCGGGGTGCCCGGCGGGACGTTGTCGATCTCCACGTTGATGAAGCCGATGCCGCGGGCATGGGCCGGCGCGGGCCGCAAGAGGGCGGCGAGAGCGACGATGAACAGGACCAGCAGGTTCCTTCGATTGGCGTGCATGAGTTCCCCCATGCGCATAGTATGGCCGGGGGAGCCTGGAAAACGGCCAAGGAAAGGTAAGGTTTCGACAAGCGCCGGCGGGAAGAGTCAGCCGGTCCATCACCTCCGGCGCGAAGCCGAGTGCTTCCAGGCCCGCCATCTCGTGGCCGAGGTCGAGCAGGCGGATGACGAGCTTGTCTCCGTACTGCGACGAGGCGATTGAAACCCGCGCGCCGCCCCCGGCCCCCGAGCCCTGACGGTCAGAGAGGCTGGGCGTCGAGGCTCAGCTTGGCCGCCGAGCGCGACCAGGTCGCGTCGATCTTGAACTTGAGGCTCGACGCCGTCCCCGCCGGAGCGTCGCTCGCCCTGGAGGCCGTGCAGTCATCCCCCGAGCAGGACCACGCGCTCCAGCCGGGACATGCAGGCGGGGTCGAGGCGCCGTCGGGTTGCCATCGGTATCCCAGCGTGCAAGTCCCATCGGGCGCCGTCGCGGTGTTATCAAAATCATAATTGGACGTCCTCGATTGGGGCAGGCATACTCCGCTGGTCTGGCAGAAGCCGGTAACCCCGGGGGGGCAATGCGAGTAGAACGCGCCGTCGGCGTCGGGCGTCCAACCTCGGGGAAAAACATGGCCCGGAGTGTTGGGAACCCAATAGTAATATGGGTACTCCGCTAACGAATAGGCTCCCGGCCACGTCCGAAGACTCCACATCCCCGGAGGCTTCGGGGTGAATTTGGACGCTGGCGAGTTACGGGCGTTGTCGTAATACCGCCATACCCCCGGCCCGCTCGGTTCTTCCAGCGCAGAGTACATGGCGGGGCCGCCGTTAAGCGTCGTCCAACCGACGAACCATTGCCCGCTGGCCGCGGCGCCGTTCTCCCAATAGGGGAACAAACAGGCCTCCAGCGAGCGTTGCGCGGAGGTCAGCGATAGCTGGGCGTAGCGCTCGCTTTTCGTGCGCTCGTAAAGCAGGACGCGCCCGAAGCCGATGTTCAGCAGCCCGGCCGCGATGATGCCGAGCATCGCGACGACGACAATGACCACCAGCAGCGCCGAGCCTCGTCCGCGGCCGGTGGCTTTCATCGGGAGGCCAACGGAGCCAGGAAGGTGAGCCGTTGGGACCAGGTGAAGCGGGTTCCGGGCCAGCTTTCCGGGCCCACGGACCTGGGAGCCATCGAGAACGTGATCTCCGCCCGCAGGGCGTTCTCCGGAAGATCGCGCCGGTCGAAGATGAAGGCTCCGGTGGACGGCGCCTCGGCGCGGACGCCCTCGGGCGTCAACTCCGTCCAGCCCTTGGGAAGCGTGTCCCACTCGAGCTCCGGAGCCGGGGCGGCGCCCAGGTCGGCCAGCGGCCCGCGCGCGAACAGCAGCCGGCCGTCCGCGGCCAGACGGAACACGAAATATTCGGGGTTCGAGATCGAGGCGCCGCCCGCGCAATCCTGCCCGACGAGGCCGACCAGGATATTCTCCGCGGCCGCCGCGTCGTCGGCGCCGCCGGGGCGGGGCCTCAAGACGCAGGACGCGGAGGACACCTTCTCCTTGAGCAAGGTCGTCATCGCCGACTCGGCTACCGCGACCGGCATGCGGGTCAGCGCGTCCCGCTGGGCGTTGATCGCGGCGCGATAGGCGATCGCGATCGCGATCGCCAGCAGCCCCATGAGGACGGTGGCCACCAAGAGCTCGATGACCGTGAAGCCCGGCGCGCGCCGCTTCAAGGGCACGGCGGCTCTCCGGGCTCCCGCCAGCATAGGCTCGCGTCGACGCGGCGGCCGCCGGGCGCCGGCGCGCCGGCCGCGTCGAGGGAGTCGTTCAGCAGCGCGACGGTGTAGGTCAGCTTGACCCCGGGCCTGTCCTTGAGCGACGGGTCCAGCAGGCCCGAGGCGGTCGCGTCGTGCACGGCGCAGCCTTCGTCCGGGGTCGCCAGCGCCCAGTCGCAGCCGTCGCCGGGCAGGGCCCAGCTTCCGCTCGGGGCGGACCCGGCCGCCTCCGCGGACGGGTTCGCGGTCACGTAGTTCTGAAGCGCCGCCGTCAGCGCCGAGATCGTGTTGTCGGCCCGCTCGGCGTCCGAGACCTCGATCTCGTTGCGCGTTCCGCCCGCGGCCACGCTGAATATCGTGAGCACCGCCATCGACAGGATGACGAAGGAAACCAGGACCTCCAGCAAGACGGCGCCGCGCGCGGACACTATTGGGGACGGATCCTCGTCAGCTCGAACATCGGCATGAACAACGCGAACATCAGCACCCCGACCAGCGCCCCGACGAGGCAGATCATCACCGGCTCGATGAGCGTCCCGAGCTGGCGGACGAAGAAATCCAGGCGTATGCGATGGTACTCGGCCTGGATGGAGAGGCTCTCGGCGAGCTTGCCGGACTCCTCGCCGACGGCGACGGCGTTCAGGAGCTGGGGCGGGAAAAGGTTCTGCCTGCGCAGGGCCTCGCCGAAGGTCTCGCCGCGCACGATCTCGGCGGCCGCCGCGC
The DNA here is from genome assembly GCA_964566245.1 of uncultured Elusimicrobia bacterium. Classification (GTDB taxonomy): domain Bacteria; phylum Elusimicrobiota; class Elusimicrobia; order CAZMIB01; family CAZMIB01; genus CAZMIB01. Next base: position 4,611 of record CAZMIB010000126.1, read on the forward strand.
GGACGGCCCCGGAGTAGAGGGGGTCGTCGAGCACCTCCTCGAGGATCGGCAGCGCGTTCATCAGCGTCAAGCCGCTGTCGAGCATGATGGCCGCGGTGTTCGCGAACCGCTCCAGCATCTCGTGCTCGAACAACGGATGAACCAGCGGCGCGCGGCGCTTGAGCCGGGCCAGGGCCAAGCGCCCCTCGGGCGTCCGAACGTAGAGCTTTACGCCGGCGAACGTTCCCGCCGCGCCCACGACCAGGCCCGGCAGATGGGACCTGATGAAGCCCGCGAAAAAGAGGACCCCGAGCGTGACCGCGGGCAGGTTTAAATGGAAGGTCTTGAAAATGTCGGCGAAGGTCGGAATGACCTTGACCGAGAAGGCCACGATCACCAGCGCGGCCACGGCCAGCATGATGAGCGGATAGGTCATCGCGCCGCCGACGCGCTTTCGCAGGTCCTCCTGGATCCACAGATAGTCCGCCGTCTTCTTGAGGACCTCCGGCAGCTTGCCTCCGGCCTCGCCGGCGGAGACGAGGGCGGAGAGGAGCCTCGGGAAAACGTCCGAGCGTCGCGCCATCGCCTCGCTGAGAGTCGCGCCGCCGGATATCTCCCGCGCGACCTGCTGAAGCGCCAGGCGCAGGTTCGGGTTCGCGGCGTTCTGACCCAGGACCGAGAGGCCGCGCAGTATCGGCACGCCGCCCTTGATCAGCGACGAGAGTTCCAGGCACAGGAACATGATGTCTTGGCGCGAGACCGACGCCCCGCGGAACGCCCGGCCCATCGTTCCCGCGACGGAGCCCGCGTGGCCCTCCCGCGGCGTCTTTCCCGGCTTGAGCCGCAGGATCGTGTAGCCCTTGCGCAGGAGGGCGTCCGCGGCGGAGTCGAGGTCGTCCGCGATCAGGTGGCCCTGTTTATTCTCGAGCTTCTCGTCAAGCGCGAGATAATCGAAGCCGGGCATGGGGCCGCCTCAGCGAGAGGTTGAGGAGGCCGACCCGCACTGGAGCTTGGAGGAGGGAAGGGGGATGTCGTCGCAGGACCAGCCGTCCGGCAGGCTCGCCGCGTAGCTGATGCTGCGGTTGATGCCGGCCTCGGCCGTCAACGACAGGGGGGTGCCGACCGCCGTGGCGACGATCGTGAAGTCCCCGCAGTCCTTTTGGGAGCCCCAGTTCAAGGTGAACCCGTTCGGATTGTCGCTGAACGTGGCTATGTCGGCGGTCGGAAAGGCCTCCTTGGTGGCGCACACGGCTTGGACCTGGGAGGCGACGCTGCCCAGAACGTTGATCGCGTCGGTGATCTTCGCCTTGGTCGTCACCTTCCCGATCTTGGGGACCACGAAGGCGGCGATGAGCCCGATGAGCAGCAGGACGACCATGATCTCCAAAAGCGTGAATCCCGCCGAGGACGCCGCGCGTCGGGGCATGCTCCCTCCTCGATGACTTCCTCGAATCTGTAACAGAGGCCTTCCGGGGTGTCAAGACCCATTGACTTGGCGGGGCCCGCGCCCTAGACTTCAGGAGCCATGGCGCCCCGGCTGCTCGCTTTTCTGGCGTTCGGCGTCTTCTTCCCTATCGAGGTGATGGTCGCGATGCTCTCGCGCCATCCCGACTACCGCGCCGCGGAGCGCCTGCTGAACGCTGTCGAGAGCCGCCCCCAGCGGGCCTATTACTGCGTCGTCCGCTCCGTGACGCGGAGGCCGCGCGCCAAGCCCCGGCCCGAGACGCTTCGCGTATGGCGCGAAGGGAAGGATAAATCGGTCAAGGTGCTGGAGAGCCCGAGCAGGCGCGCGATCGTAATGGCGAACCACGGCTCCACGCTGGAGCTCGCGTTCAAGCCCGGAGCCTCGGGCGGCCCTCCGCTCGAGCTGCGTCGCGCCGTCTCGAAGGCCGGGCCCCTGCGGATCGTCGGAGTCGGGCGCCTGGGCGGCGCGGCGTGCTACCGGGCGGAACGGCTGCTCGCGGCGGGGGCTCCGGCCGGCGTCTCGGAGCAAAGCGCGGTCCGCGTGGCGAGGATCCTGCTGTGGATCGATCGCGAGGAGCTGGACCGCCGCGGCCGGCTCCGCGTCCTGGCCGAGGAGGAAGCCGGGCGCGTGACCGTCTGCCCGCGCCAGCATTTCGAGGAGGGCATCGGCTGGCTCGGAACGCGCTGCGTGACCTCGCTGGGCCGGGCCGGCGCCAAGGTATCGACGATGACCGAGTTCGCGCCGCTCCGGACCCTTCCCGAGGCGGCGCTGGCCGAGCCGGCCGCTCTGGACTATGCCGCGATCGTCGCCCGCCTGCCGGCCCCGCCCGTCAAGGCGGCAGGCAGCAGCGCGCCACCAAGTCGCGGCGCCCCGAGGAATCCGTCTTCCAGCCGGCCGCGGTGAAAACCGCGTGGGGCGCGGCATCCGCGGCGTAGGACACGAGCTCCCCGTAAACGTAGCCGTTCTCGACGCACCACTGGGCCGCCGAGTTCCAACTCTTGCCGGCTCCGGCGTGGCCGGTTTGAATCGAAAGCGTCGCGCCGCCGACGGCCTTCGTCGGATTGGTGAAATCGCGGCAGGCGCCCGAAAGAGTTTTCCAGGCGCCGCCGGCGCGTACGTGGAAGGCGCCGCCGTTGAAGGCCAGCATGCCCTCGACCGTGGGGGACGGCGCCGCGCCGACCTTCACCGAGCCCGCGCTAAGCGCTCCGGCGATCCCGGCGTCGCCGGCGACGTTCAATTGGGCGGGCGCCGCCTCCAGGTCGTCGAGGCTCATGCCGCCGACCCCGACCTTGCCCCCGTCCCGGGCCAGGACGACGCCCGAGGCCACGCTCAGCGCGCCGTAGCGGGCCAGCGCCGCGGGATAGGCGACGTCCAAGGTCAGCACCGAGTCGGCGCCGGCGCCGGCGTAAACGCCGGCCAGCAAAAGCGCCTGCAGCGCGCCGCGGAAGACCCGCGGCGGGACGATCAGCCGCAGGCGAAGGGTCCGTCGGGCGGAGGCGAGGGGCTTCATTCGCAGCACTCGATGAGCGTGACCCGCTGGCGTCCGGCGGAGGCCGGGACCGGCGTCCAGCCGCGCCCCGCGACGAAATCCTGGCACGCGCCGCGCGCCGGCGCCGTGGCGTACTCGACCTCGAAGCCGTGGGCGAACGCCCGGCTCGGATCGAGCGCCCGGCCCTTCTGCCGGCAATAGCTCGCGGCGGCGACGCCTCCCAGCCCCGCGCCGCACGGAGGCTCGAGCGGCGAGCCGACCGAGGGGCGCGCGAACTCGACGCACTTGAACGCTCCCGCCGGAAAGCGCGGCGGAAAGTAGAAGCGCCCCGGCTCGGGCGACGCGGGAGCGGGCTGATTCAGCATCACGATGCCGGAGACGAACGCGCCGCCCGCGACGTAGACGTCGCTTGAGACGATCAGCCCGGCGTCTGGCGCCCGCATATGCACGCCCACTCCCCCGCTCCGGCGCGCCAGCAAGGTCCGGCCGGTCGTGACCAGGCCCTGGTACACCGCCGTCGGCTCGGCCAGCTCGAACGACCCGGCGACCGTCCGCGCCGCGAGCGCCCCGGCCAGCCCCGCCAGGGCCAGGCCCGCCAGCGAGGCGGCCAGGCCTCCCCGGCTCAACCTGAGATCGATCGTCAGCTCGTCGTCCTTCGACGCCGCGCCGCGCTTCATTGGCAGCATAGTACGCGCTTCACGACGCCGTAGGAGGCGCCTTGACCCGGCGTCTTGGGCGTCCAGTTGGAGGTCGTGAACCTGCCGGACGGGATCCACGTCTCGCATTCGCCGCTGCCGACGTCGCTGGTCAGTATCTCCCCGACCGTGAACGGGGGCTTGGGGATGGAGCGGCACCACAGCAAGGCGTTGTTGCCGCCGTCCGAGCGCAGGCAGACGGGCAGCGCCACGTTGCTTCGCCCGCGGCGCACGTTCACCTTGGGATCGTCGAACGGCGCGCAGCGCAGGGCGCCGCCTCCGGCCGCCTCGGCCCAGGCTCCGGCCTCGTGCCAGCGCAGGGCATGCGTCGAGGCGTTGTAGTAGAACGCCCCGTCCCCGTTCGCGGGATCGCGCGCAAGGGTCGCGAAGCGCAAGCCGCCGGCCGCCGTAAGGCTCCCGCCCAGGCGCGCGTCGCCGCCGACGTTCAACGTCCTGTCGGACGCCGAGGTCCCGATCCCGACCCCGCCGCTTTGGCCGAGGACGGTGTTCCCCAGCGTGACAAGGCGGTCGTAAACGCCGGCCGGCGCGGGGTAGCTTCCGCCGAAGCGCCACGCCGCCGCCCCCAGGGCATAAAACGACGCGACCAACGACAGCGCGGCCGCCCCCGCCCGGAGCTGGCGGCGAGAAAAAACGAGCCGCACCCTCATGAAACCTGTAGTAACAGACCCCCGCGCTGCCGTCAAGCCCGCCTGGTAGAATCCTTACGAATCCTTGGCCCGCCGCCGGCCGAGCTCGCGCATAGTTATCCCATGCGAACGCCTTGTCGCTTTGGGATTGACAGCCGGACGGCGGGGGGTTACTTAATAAGGATGAGAGCGCCGCTTTTCGCCGCCCTCGCCCTCGCGCTCCTTCGTGCTCCAGGCCAAGCCCAGATGGACGCCATCGGCGACGCTGTTTCAGCGGGCATCGACGGCGGCTTGGAGTTCGACGTCGACCAGGAGATCACCCAGGAGGACTCGGACTACATCGCGGGCCTGCCGGACTTGCCGGCCCCCGGGGGCGGCGGCGTGAGGCTGGTGGTCAACAACCCCGGCGCGCTGAACGCGGCGATCGGCTTCCTTGCCGCCTTGAATCCCTCGCCGGCTCTGTTGGCGGCGCTCTCGGCGGGCAACAGCGAGGGAATCATCCTGGCGGCCAACGCGCAGACCGGCGGAGAACTGACCGCGAGCGGCATCATCAGCTTTCAAACCATCGCGCCTCCGCCGGACGCCGGCGCCCCTCCGCCGCTGGTCTCTTTGGACGGGATAGCGGCGGGCGCGGACGTCGGCGCGGGCCTCTCGGCGGTCGTCGTTCCCGATCAGCCGCCGTCGGCGACGCCGGCCTTCGACGCCCCGGCGCTTTCGAGCCTCGACCGGGGCCCGGCCGTCCCGGACCAGCCGTTCACCGTCGGCGACGCCGGCCCGAGCGACGTTCCTGACTCCGCCGCCGACAAGGCCTTCGCGGACAGGGTGTTCGGCGAAAGCAACGGCCTGATCGACGTCCATCCCGCCTTGGGCGTCGGCCCGGACGCCTCGGCGTCCGGCGGCGTCCTCCTCGCCGGCCCGGCGGTTCCCTCGGGGCTGACGGGCCCCGAGGCCGGCAACCAGACCGCCGACGCCTTGAGCGCCGGCGACGACGGCTCTCCCCAAGCGACCCTCGCCTCCGCGGCGCTCTTCCAATCGCCGGGCGAG
>CAZMIB010000127.1:0-9842 GCA_964566245.1 uncultured Elusimicrobia bacterium
TCAGGCGCGGGTGCGCGAGCCGCGCGGCGAGCGCCTCGCGCGGGCCCATGATGTCCTTGGCCTTGAAGAGGGCGCGGCCCGAGGGATCCGCCAGGTCCTCGAGAACGACGTAGCCCGCGTAGTAGACGATCCGCTCGAGGTCGGCGGCCTTCATGTTCAGCACGACGCCGATCCGCGACGGGCTTTTGCGCAGGAACCAGACGTGCGCGACCGGGATCGCGAGCTCGACGTGCCCCATGCGCTCCCGCCGCACGCGCGAGTCGGCGAGCTCGACGCCGCAGCGGTCGCAGATGAAGCCGGCGAAGCGCGCCCCCTGATACTTGCCGCAGGCGCACTCGTAGTCCGCGATGGGCCCGAAGATTCGCTCGTCGAAAAGCCCGTCGCGCTCGGGCTTGAGGGTCCGGTAGTTGATCGTCTCGGCCTTCCGGACCTCGCCGTGGGACCAGGTCCGGATGAGGTCGGGCCCGGCGATCGAGAGCCGGATGGCGTCGAACTCGTAGGCGTCCGGCGCCTCGAGCCGCCGGCGCTTCCGGCCCGGCGCCGGCTTGGGCGCGTCGAAACCGAAAAAACTCGCCATGGGATCACCGCCTGGCAAGACGTTCCGAAGGCGAATTGCGAGGGCCTTCCTTTATATTACACCGGCAACGGGTTGCGTGGGTGTCAGGAGGGCTTAAAAACGGCGTGGGCCAGCGGGGCCAGGCCCCTCACCCCCGCCCTCTCCCCGTCGGCGACGGGGAGAGGGTGCCCGGAGGGCGGGTGAGGGGCTGCGGAAGCGTCGATTTAGATATGGCACGACTTCCCGCCGTGCTTCTCGAAGTACTTTTGATGGTACTCCTCGGCGGGCCAGAAGTCGCCGGCGGGCTCGATGCGGGTCGCGATCTTTCCGTGGAGCGTGCCGGAGGCCTGCAGCTTGGACAGCGACTCCTTAGCCTGCTTGTCCTGCTCGGGACTCGTGGTGAAGATCGCCGAGCGATACTGGAAGCCGACGTCGGGGCCCTGACGGTTCATCTGGGTCGGGTCGTGGATCTTCCAGAAGCGGTCCACGAGGTGGGCGTAGGTCACCTTGGCCGGGTCGAACTCGACCTGGACCGCCTCGGCATGGCCGGTGTCTCCCTCGCATACCTCCTCGTAGGTCGGGTGCTTCTTGGTGCCGCCGGTGTAGCCGACCTTGGTGCTTAGGACGCCGGGCACCTCGGAGAACGCCGACTCCACGCCCCAGAAGCAGCCGGCCGCGAAGACCGCGGTTTGGGTCGTCCGCGGGGACGCCGCGGCGGCCTTCGCGCCGCCGAACAGCGCGGCGAACTTGCCGTAGCCCTCTTCCTTCAGGCGGCTCGCGGGGATGAAGCGCAGCGCCGCGGAGTTCATGCAGTAGCGCTTGCCGGTCGGGGCCGGGCCGTCGTCGAAGACGTGGCCGAGGTGCGAGTCGGCGGCCTTCGAGCGGACCTCGGTGCGGACCATCCACAAGGTCCGGTCGTTCTTCGTGGTCACCGCGTCCTTGTCGATCGGCGCGGTGAAGCTGGGCCAGCCGGTGCCGGAGTCGAACTTGTCGGTCGAGCTGAACAGCGGCTCGCCGGAGACGACGTCGACGTATATCCCGGGCTCGTGGTTGTCCCAGTAAGCGTTCTGGAACGGCCTTTCGGTGCCGTTCTCGCGCACGACATGGTACTGCTCCGGCGTCAGCTTCTTCTTCAGCTCCGCGTCCGTCGCGTTCCCGGCCATCCCAGCCTCCCTGGCGCCGACAAGCGCCGCCATCGCCGCTATCATCAGTATAGCTCTCCCGAAGGAGCTTCGCCTCATGTTTCCCTCCGCCCGTAAGTGGCGCGCGGACCTCGTTCGTTACATCTTTTGCTAGACTCGCCGGAGATGGAGAGCGAGTCCTCGCTGGAGGCCCTGAAGGCGCGCCGGCCCGAGGCGGTCGCGGCGGTCGTGCGCGAGCACGCGGGCTTCCTTCTGCGCGCGGCGCGGGGCCTAGGCCTGCCGCAGGCGGACGCCGAGGAGCTCGTGCAGGACAGCTTCGCGGCCTTCCTCCAGGCCCTCCCGCGCTTCGAGGGCCGTTCCACCGCGCGCACCTTCCTTTATGGGATCCTTTTCCGCAAGGCGCTTGAGCTGAGGCGCAAGCAGCGGCGGGAGCTGGCCACCGATCCCGTCGACGCCGTCTTCGACGGCCGTTTCGGGGCGTGGGGGCATTGGAGCCGCCCGCCGGCGGGGCCGGAGCGCGAGGCCGAGGCCAAGGAGGTCGAGCGACTGCTCGCGGAGTGCCTGGACGGGCTTTCGCCTCAGCAGCGCGCGGCCTTCGTGCTGAAGGAAGTCGAGCAGGAGCCCTCCGAGGCGGTCCGTAACGTTCTGGAGGTCGGCGACACTCATTTGCGCGTGCTCCTGTTCAGGGCGCGGAACAAGCTGAGGGAATGCCTGGAAAAGAAATGGTCCAAGCCCTCCTGAACGTGCTGACCTGCCGCGGGACCTCGCGGCTCGCGGCCGAGGGGCTCGACGAGGCGCGAGGCCTCGCGGCTCTCGGCGCCCGCCTGCACCTGCTGTACTGCCGGCAGTGCCGGCGCTACCTGCGCCAGCTCCGCCTGATCGCCGCGGCGGCGCGCGCTTGGGCCGGCGGCTTGGTCGGCGACGACGAGCGCAAGTCCGCGGAGGGACGAATGATCGAGCGACTGACGAGGCCCCAATGAAGCGCGGATTGGTTTTCCTGGCGCTGGCGATGCCGTTTCTCGGAGGCTGCAAGACCATGAACGACGACGCCCGTCTCGCCGGCTACAAGCGCGCCCTCGATGAAACCGACCCCAAGCGCGTCGGCTACTTCGCGCCCGGAAGCGCGGAGGAGGCCAAGGCGATCAAGAGCTTCACGGACTTCTTCACCGTCCTTTCGGAGGACGGCGTCCGCTCGAAAGCCGCGAAAGTGTACGCGAAAGACGCCTACTTCAACGACACGCTCCGGGAGCTTCACGGCTCCGCGGCCATCGAGCCGTACTTGATGCGCAGCGCGCAGGCCGTCGACTCCTGCACGGTCGATATCATCGACGTCACGTCCAACAAGGGCGAGTACTATTTCCGCTGGGTCATGAAGATCAACTTCAAGCGCTTCAAGCGCGGCGAGACGCAGACCTCGATCGGGATCACCCACATCCGCTTCAACAAGGACGGCCAGGTCGCCTTCCACCAGGACTACTGGGACGCCGCCGCCGGGCTCTTCGAGAAGATCCCGGTCCTGGGCTCCGCCATCCGCGGGATCAAGAGCCGGCTCTAGAGACGTCGCCGCTGGGTGCGCCGCACCCGGCCGCGGCCCCACCCCCGAGACCCCCTCCACTCCGCCGCGATGGTGGACTTCTCGAGACACGGACCTTGGCCCATGGGATCCTGACGGCTGCTCCACTCCGCGAAACGCGTTCGCGTCGGAGCCGCTCACTCCGAGTCGTGCGCGTCTCGGAGATCCGCGCACTCCACGGGTTTCGCTCCGGGAGCAGCCGTCACCCCGAGGGCCAAGGTCCAAACAGACCGATAAGGTACACAACTGAAGATGACTTTTTTAGCGCCCCCTCCAAGACAGCCCTTCGTTGCCCATCTGAGACGGACCCGATTCGGAGACTCGCGCCCTCCAACGGGTTTGGCTCCGGTTACACCCGCCAGCCCACGGTTCAAGCAGTCCTATAAAAGTCGCTCTTCGACAGCTTCGGGTTCAAGGGACCGCTTTCTACGTCGCCCTTCCGTGCGGCGACTCGGAGACTCGGACTCAGCCTCGGGATTCGACTCCCATACTTGCCGCAGTTCAGCGGCCCGCCTGATGATTGCAGTTCGCAACTCACTCTCGGCCGATTTCTCAGCCGGAACATCGGCGTCTTGGCCTTGCGGTTCAATTCCCACAGTCTTCAGGCGATTGAAGACCGGCGCCATCGTTCGTTCTTGGTCTCGGAAAAATTGACTTCCCCGAATTCTGACGAATCGCCAGCCGAGGCGTTCAAGAATTGCCTGGCGTTGCATATCCTCCGCTAGCTTCTCTTGAGGATGGAAGCGGTCACCATCGCATTCGATGGCTAGTTTTGTTCCATTCAGTCCGGTCACCACCAGATCGATCCAGTAGTGGCCAACTCTCCACTGAGGCGTCACCTTGTAGCCTGCCGAAACAAGATGACGAATCACCAGACGCTCAAATTCTGATTCGGCGCGCTGGTCGTGCCGCTCGAGCAACCGGATTATGGCATTGGGGTCCCGGGCGTACTCGATGAGTTTCCGCCGAAGATCGCCTGGCTTCAGATCAACCTCGGGACGAAGCGAGTGAACAACCCACACCTGGTCCTTTGCCCGGCTGACGGCGACGTTGAAGCGCTTCTTGAATAAGTCCTGCTCTCGCATTGCCAACGGTCCTTCCTTCGGCGAATCCACGACCGAAAGGAACATGATGTCGCGCTCGTCACCCTGGAATTGCGCCGCATTGCCGCAGACGATGCGCCGCTCCTCGAAATCCGCTGGAGAGAGGTGATGCCGAAGCAGTCGTTCAATCTCCCATGCCTGTTCTTCGCCAAGAAGAGAAATGACCCCGATGGACTTGCCCTCGTAATCGGGATGCTCCACAGCAGCTGCCACCAAGGAGGCGATTTCGCGAGCCTCGACCGGGTTGGTCTTTCGCTCCGTTGATGTGCCTTCAACCCGATGCTCGATGACGAACGGTCTCAGCTTGGTTGAGGACGAGTCGCGCAAAGGGCGAATGGTTCCGTTGTATGAGAGGTGATTGCTGAACTGGATAATCTCGCTCACGCAGCGGAAGTGCTCCTTCAGTGAGATGAGGCCGCCAAAGGACTGTCTTGCCAGGTCGTAAATCGAAAGCTTGCCGTCGTAGAGTTTCGAATTCGGGATGCCTGCAAGATGCTCATCAATCAGATGCTGAACCTGCGCTACGTTTTGCCCGACTGCTTCGGGGCTGACCTGCTCATGATCACCAACAACGACCACCTGCTTCGCCATGTAGAGCGCGATTAGCGCCATCACGTCACACTGGCTTGCCTCATCTATGATTACAACGTCGAAACGGGTAGAGGTCGGATTGAAATTGTCGACCACCCGCGCCAGGGGCATGATCCAAACTGGCACAGCCGACCGGCACTTATCCATAAGCTGACGCGCTTCTACTTCGAGTCGGGCGACGCGCTTGCCGGTACCTTTGCCAATGCGACGGTTGAGCTGTTCCCAGCCCATCAACGCTTGCCGCTGTGGAAGCGTTGTTCGGCGGGCCTGCGCGGCCCAAGCCAGTCTGTCGATTAGGTCAACGGTGGTGTGCCGCAAGGATTCATTCAGGGTTTCGATTCTTTGCTGAATTTCCTCAGGCGATACCTTGGCGCGAGCATCCAGCGTGTCATTGAGCTGCCGCCAGAGCCAAGCGGCTTCCGCGTCGCCGGGCATTGTCGAACCTGAATGACCATGATTCCGATGAGCAATTGCCGCAGCCCACCCCGGCGCTGCGGCCCCGAGCTTCTTAAGCAACGCTCGGCGCCTATCAAGGGCCGCTCTTCGTCCTAAAATTTCAGCGAGGCGCCCAAATGCTGCCTCGTAACGTTCAGGGTCGCGCTGGCGCAGCCCCTTGGCCAGTGCGTTAAGGACCTCGGAGCCGGCGGTGGGAAAGCCTTCAATCTTTTGTTGAAGATCACCAAAGACCTTCTCGTTTGCCTCCCATCGTAGAGCTGCGCTTCGAGAAGCCAGTATCTCGGGAAGTTTGGTGCGAGCAGCTTCGCGAACTCTTTCCAATTCGGCGAATTCTCCAGTCCGAGGCGGAACGGCCGTTAAGATTTTTTCCCAAGTAACGCCGATTTCATCAAACCCCGCCTGCAGTGGCTCCCAAGTCTTCGAGTGCCACTCCAGGCAAGCCAGCAATTGCTCCGCATATGTTTTATAAGCAGATTCCGGCTGCATCCCGAGTTTGCCTGCGGATGGAGCACCCAATGGAACCATCTGTCTGTGCCAGCGCGTCTTGAGGGCGTGACGGAGGATGGAAATCTCGATGCAGACCTTGATCGCCCCAAAGTGCTCGGAAGTGCGCGGAGGTTTTCCTGAGACGATGAACCGTGAGATGGCTGCCTTCCACTTTGGCTTGGTAAGGTTTGTCCACCAGCTCAATGAACCGCCTTTGGCCAAGTGGGTAATTATCTCCTCAACTAGCGCGAGTCCATCCTCGGTGTTAAGGTCCTCGGGAACTTCCGGTCCGAGCTTGAGCAGAATTTCTTGGGCACCGACGACCCTTTGGCAAACCTGGGCGATTTCTGCGAGGAGGCCATCCCAAGGCGCACGATGATTTCCTCCTGCCTGACCGGCCCAAATGGCGGCGAGCCTCCACGGCTCATCTTGTGAAAAGGTCTCAATCGCTCTGGAAAGCCCTTCGGCAAGCTCTTCGAGGCGATTCGTTTCAGAGACGCTGCCACCTTCCTGGAGAATCTCAGGGAGGACTTTCTTGCATTGTCCACATGCGACCTTCTTCTTTGCCGCCTCCTTCGCGATCCGATTCTTCGTCTTGCAGTGTGGACAAACCAGGAGATGAGCCGACGAGGCGGCAGACCAGAATCGCTCGTACAGCTTTCGGTCAAGTTGTTCCAATTTTGCCTGATCATCGACTAGGACGCGGAACTCCTCGGGGCGCAAGAGCAGTTCAAGTTCCGGCAATTCGCCCTCGAGTTCTGTCTGGTCTGTTGAGGACACGGTGACATTGCTCCTATAGAGTTCCGCGAGCTCATCGAAGCTGAGTGGCAAGGGTTGTCCAAGCACGACCGGGGCGGGAATCCAATTGTCTTTGGTCTCACGGGCGACAAAGCGAGCGGCGGTCGAGGGTGGGTACGGCTTCCCAGCCAGGACAATATCGTCGTATTCGCTTGAACGTGCTGACAACAGTTCTTTGCGTGCTTTGGCGAGTTGCTCTAGGATATTCTCTCTCTGGCTGCGGAGTGAATTCGCATCGGATTCCAATCTCTCAACACTTGCCGAGCCTAGCCGCTCAACGATCTTCGAGACGGAAGACTCTAGTTGCTTTCGACTAGCCAAATCGTTTTCAAGAACGCTAACGCACAGAGGTTGAAGCGGCTCGGCAACCTTGTCTCGAAGCACGCGAAGGGCTTTCGTCGTATGGCTCGTGACCAGGACGCTCTTGCCCGCAGCGAGGAGATGCCCGAGGAGGTTGCCTATGGTATGGGTCTTCCCAGTTCCAGGGGGACCTTGCACGACTACACAGCCATACTGATCCAGGCGTTCAGCGATATGAAGTTGTTCGACGTTGGCGGGCTTGCTTAGCAGAGTCTCGGCGCTTTCGTTTCCGCTCCCTACCCATTGAGCCGAGGGGTCGGGGCTCGACTCCGGGGGGGCAGTCTCGATCCCAACAATGTTGACAAGAGAGAATGGAAACTCAGTCCGTTTCCGAATGTCTTCGAGGATGGCATCCAGCGAGTTCGCGAAACCCAAGGTTCGGCTTCGCATGAAGATGACCGGGCTCCGGCCCATCCGAGGCACGTCTTGTTCGCTCTGGACTGGATCGAATCCAATGAATTGCCCGTTCGCATGTAGCTGAGCAACCAGTCGGCGCAGAAAACCAGAAGTGTCCTCTCCACCTAAAGGGTGATAGCTTCCCTTTTCCAATTCATCTCGACAGCGCCCAAGGATTCGACCATCCACCTCTTCCATCGTGCGAAATAGAGCGGAATACAGCTCGGTCGGATGGCCTGTCTCTTTAAGTGTAAACTCAGGCCCTTCCGGGTTGAATTCGAGTTGAAGTCTCTTTAGCAGGACGGGGTGATTGACGCCTCCCTCAGGGCGGCGCCAGTTCAGCAGACCATCACCCAAGACGAGTTCGACGCGTTCCGCCTCTCTCTCCATCTGGCCATGAAGCTCGTATAGTTTCTCGAAAAGCTTCAGAGCCTCCCGAGCGGGCCGCTCATTCTGAGCCCATTCGTCGCGCATCCGGCGCCATTGTTCAAACAAACGAGGACGATTCGTATCATCCTCGAATCGGACAATTATTGTCTCGCCCTTATCTGAGATTTCGTTCTTCGAGGCGAGGGTTCCAACCTTGCCGTCCAACTGTTCCCAGCCATCGATTATCCACGATTTGATTGCTTCCGGCGGTGTCGGAGCCGAGGTGATTCTTGGCCGACTCACCTTGAGAACGATATCCTCAGGAGCAGCAGGGAACTCTCCGCTGTCTTTGGGTTCCGCTGGCTGAACGTCACCGACGACTCCCTTTACGATGGAGTCATGCTGGGGGATATCTCGGAACCAGAGCACCCAGGGTTGTTCTTGAATCAGCCTCTTTGGAGCGTTCCGTAATTGGTTGAGGGCCTCAAGGTACCGAAAGAGCTGGCGAACCCGCATCCGCTCAATATCGGGACTCTCTTGGCTCATTGTCACGCGAAAATTATCGAGGATTGCCTGATCGAGTCATTCCCATGCGAACCGGACGATTGCTTGGGCCGCATAGCCGGTCAGTAATACATTTGATTCAAGGCCAAAGCCTATTTTGTTGCCCAGATGCTTAATGTTGGCCTGAGTTGTTGATGAGATTCTAACGGCTGACCTGTTTCTTTTCAATAGCTAAATTTGAGGCCATGGAAGGACAAGGGTGCGCCTAAAACGCATGGCATGGACTTGCTGGGTAAGCTTGTAGAGCTAGGACGGAAATCGTTCCGATTTTCGTGGTGCACCTTATCGGGCCGTTTGGACCTTGGCCCTCGGGGTGACGGCTGCTCCCGGAGCGAAACCCGTGGAGTGCGCGGATCTCCGAAACGCGCGCGACTCGGAGTGAGCGGCTCCGACGCGAACGCGTTTCGCGGAGTGGAGCAGCCGGCAGGACCCCATGGGCCAAGGTCCGTGAACGCACGTTAGAGCGCGGCGGCGCGGCGGCGGGCGGATTCCAGTTTCTTGGGGTCGCCGATGTCGGCCCAGTAGTAGGGGTCGGAGCGGAAGGATTGCAGGCGCTCGCCTTCGGCGGCCAGGCGCAGGTAGGCGCGCAGGATCGGGAAGACGCCGGTCTCGGTCATGCGCGGGAAAAGCTCGGGAGAGACGACGTGGATGCCGTCGAAGCCGAGCTTCTCGGCATCCTCGACCGGCGCTCCGGCCCACTCGGCTCGGCCGCCGGCCTCGCGGCCGCGCAGGCGGCCCTCGCGGTCGAACAACAGCAGGCGGCTCGAGGGCCGCGCGCGCACCGACAAGGTCGCCAGGGCCGGGCTCTCCAGGTGGCGGCGGTACAAGGCCTTCAGGTCGATCTCGCTGTCGACGTCCACGTTGTGCACGAAAAACGGCTTGCCGTCGTCGAAGAACGGGGCGGCTTTCTTCAGGCCGCCGCCGGTGTCCAGCAGCTCGGTCTCACGGGACAGCGCGATCCTCAGACCCAGGTCGCGCGACTTCAGGAAGGACTCGATCTTGTCCGGCAGGTGGAACAGGTTGACGATCGCGGCCGTCACGCCGGCCGCGGCGAGGCGGCGCAGGACGCGCTCGAGCATCGTCTCGCCCCCGACCTCGATCAGGGCCTTCGGCGTCGCGTCGGTCAGAGGGCGCAGGCGGCTGCCGACGCCGGCCGCCAGGACCATCGCCTTCACGCGGCGTTTTCCCGCGCGCGGTGCCGGACCTCCGCGCGCACGCCATCAAGCACATCGTTTTCGGTTCGCTCGATGGGTATGAGTGGATCGTCGCAGTCGCCGCACACAGCGCCCGGCACACCAAGCAGATCCTCGAAGTGAAGGCCGATCCGAACTTTCCCTCCGCGGGCCGAACGCGGACCAGCGGGGTAAACTGAGGAAGATCCCATGTACTACATGTTCCTCATCTATTCGCGCGAGCACCCGCGCGCGCTCTCACCGGAGCAGATCGAA
>CAZMIB010000128.1:0-9628 GCA_964566245.1 uncultured Elusimicrobia bacterium
CCGCGTCTCCGGCGTCAGGCCCGCCTCCAGGATGAAGCGCGACGGCAGGTTCGAGTAGGTCTGGCCGAAGATGCGCCGCGTCGAGGCGTAGGTCAAAATCAACAGGTCCTTCGCGCGCGTCATGCCCACGTAGGCCAGGCGGCGCTCCTCCTCGAGGTCGTCGGGGGAGGCGTTGCCGGCGCCGATCGGGAACAACCCCTCCTCGAGGCCGGTCAGGAAAACGACCGGGAACTCGAGGCCCTTCGCGAGGTGGACCGTCATCAGCACCAAGGCCGGATGCTCGGCGTCGTAGGTGTCCGAGTCGGACTGCAACGCGACCGACTCCAGAAAGTCGGAGAGAAGCGCCTCCCGCCCCTCGGAGCGCGCGCGCTCCTCGTACTCCTTGAGGGCGTTGACCAACTCCTGCAGGTTGTCGATGCGCCCCGCGGCCTCGGGATCGGTCTCGACCTCTTCCTCGAGGGCGCGCAGGTAGCCGGAACGCTCCAAGATCTGGGTCATAGCGCCGGCCGGGGTCGACTGGCGCAGGCCGTCGCGCAGCGTCTCGAAGAGGTGCAGCAGCTCGCGCAGCGAGCGCCGGCAGCCGGGAGTGAGGCCGGGCACGCGCGCCTCGGCCGCGAGGGCCTCATACAGCGTGAGCCCGTTATCGGCCGCGAAGCGCTCGATGTTTTCCTGGCTCGTCTTGCCGACGCCGCGGTTCGGGACGTTGATGATGCGGGAAAGGGAGACGTTGTCCGAGGGGTTCAGGATCACGCGCGCGTACGAAAGCGCGTCCTTGACCTCCTTGCGCTCGTAGAACCGGACCGAGCCGATGATCCGGTACGGGATCCCGGCGTGGCGCAGGGCCTCTTCGAACGAGCGGCTTTGCGCGTTGGTGCGGTAGAAAACCGCCAGCTCCCTGAGGCTGCGCCCCTGATCGACGAGCCGCTGCACGGTCCCCGCGACCCAGCGCGCCTCCTCGCCCTCGGAGGCGAGCTCCGTGACCTGGACCGGGTCGCCGTCCGGCTTCTCGGTCCACAGCTCCTTCGGCCGCCGGTACTTGTTGTGCTGGATCACCGCGCCGGCCGCGTTGAGGATGCGCGGCGTCGAGCGGTAGTTCTGCTCGAGCGCGACGATCTTCGCGTCCTTGAAGTCGCGCTCGAACTCCATGATGTTGCGTATGTCGGCCCCGCGCCAGGCGTAGATCGACTGGTCGGGATCGCCGACCACGCACAGGCTGCGGTGCTTCGCGCACAAAACCTTGGTCAGCACGTACTGGGAATGGTTGGTGTCCTGGTACTCGTCGACGAGCAGGTGCAGGAACAGCTCCTGGTAGTAGTCGCGAACCTGGGAGAACTCCTTCATAAGCTCGCAGGCCTTCACCAGGAGGTCGCCGAAGTCGAGCCCCCCGGCCTTCTCGAGCTTTTGCTGGTAGCGCTCGTAGACCTTCGCGACCTGCTGGCGGAACGGGTCGGTCGCGGTCATCGCGTGGATCGCGTAGCTCTTGGCGTCGAGCAGGTCGTCCTTCGCGCGCGAGATGACCGCGATGTACAAGCCCGCCTTCGGGGCCTGGTCCGCCATCTTGAGCTCCTTCAGGGACTCGACGATGAGGCGCTTCTGGTCGGCGGAGTCGTAGATCGTGAAGTGCGGCGACAGGTTCAGCAGCGCGGCGTGCTGGCGCAGAAGACGCGCGGCGAACGCGTGGAAGGTATGTATCCAGACCTGCCGCCCGTAGCCGGGAACCAAAGCGTCGACGCGGTCGCGCATCTCCCCGGCGGCCTTGTTCGTGAACGTGACCGCCAGTATGCGGTTCGCGGGCACGCCCTCGGCGATGAGCGCCGCGATGCGATGGCAGATCACGCGCGTCTTGCCGGTGCCGGCGCCGGCGATGACCAACAGCGGCCCGCCGCGATAGGCGGCGGCCTCGCGCTGGCGGGGGTTCAGGCCGTCAAGGGAAACAGTAGCGGGAAGGCTCATGAAGGGGTTCTTTTCCGACGGCGAGAGGAACGCGCCGATCTCGTTTCATTATACCTTACGCCGCGATTCTGGCGCCAGCCGTCGTCGGAGTCGACGAAAGTTGGCCCTGCGTGGGCGGCAAGGGCCCGCCGGAGGATTCCGCTCGCTTGCGTCCTCGCGGCCGCGACCTCCGGCCTCCTCGCGCTTCGCGCTCGACCGGGGCCCCTCGGCGGTCCCTTCAAAGCCGAGCAAGAACGAAGAGTCGGGCCGCCGAAACCCCTGAGGCCGGGTAACGGTCGCTAAAACGCCTTCGGCGTTTTGCCGCTCCGGGCGAGGCTCGCTTCACCTCCGGCGGGCCCTTGCCGCGAGTCTCCAACTCTTATGAATTCCGCTGCGGGTCAATAAATGGGAAGTAAGGCCCACTTTCGTCTGGGTTGAATGACCTCTTAAACCGGCCCCAACGGCCCGAGCCCCTTTCCGGCCCGTCGGGCATACTTAGAAGGAAGGGCCGGGGGACGGCCTTCCTTTAATATGGGTTTGCATCGGTTAAGGATGGTATTCGCGCTGGCCTTCGCGCTTGGGCTGGGGCGGCCCCTGGTCGGCTCGGCGGGGGTCGATGCGGGGCTTAAGGCGCTTGTCCTGGATGCGCGGCCGGCTCCGGCTTCTCCGGAGTGGGTCGCCGCCTTGAACGGACTTTCGCCCGACGCGCCGGCGCTTACATCCCTCAGCGGCGCGCCGTTGGTCGCGATCTTGAGCGGCAACGGCGTCACGGAGGCGCGCTTCGCGGCGGCCTCGGCGGAGCAGCGTCTCGCGTGGAGGGAAACCGCCCGCGCGATCGCCGCGTCCCAGGCGAAAGCCTTCGCCGCCGCGGCTTTCGCCGAGACGGCGCGGCGCGATCTGGGCGGCGCCGATCCCGAGGAGCTGGCGCGCCTGCGCGACGACTGGCGCGACCTGGCCGCGACGTACGGGCCCCATCTCGACGCGGCCTCGACCGAGTCCTTGGAGGTCGCGCGGCGAACCGTGGACCGGGCGATCCTTGATCGCTCGTTCGGCGCCGCCGAGTTTTCCATCGACGCCGGCGTGGAGCGTCCTTCCGCGCCGGACGCCTATCCGCGGCACGGCGTGGAGGTCGAGTTCGTCGCGGCCAAACCGTTCCCTCGGGAAGCCCTGGCCTCCACCGGCTATGCTTATGTCGGCCTGCTTCAGAAAGTGAAGGAGGCCGTGCGCGGCGGATCCCCCATCCTCGTCGCGAAGAACGAAAAGTTTAAGGAGCGGGTGGCGTTGAGGCAGGCTTCTTTTCATGACCGCGACGGACGGACCTGGCAGGTCATTCCCGAGGCGGTCGACGGAGCCATGCCCGACGTCGGGGACTTCGAGCTCGTCACCCCGCCGCTTCGCCCCGGCACCTCCGACGAGGACGCGCTCGTGCGCGCGCTCAAAGGCATCGCCCGGGACGGGCGCTACGTGCGCGGCGGCGGAAGCTCGACCCATTACACCTTCGACGTCGACCATTTGATCGAGACGGACGGGAACGCCGCGCGGCTCGCGGACGCGATCCTGTTCATCGAGTCCCATTGGCGGGAGCTTTACGCGGCGGTGAGCCCCGTCCGCTATGGGACGCTCGTAAATCCGTTCTCCGTCCCGCTGGCCGTCGACCAGAAGGAGCTGCTGCGCGAGCTCGCGTCCATGCCGCGCCGCGAGCGGACCTTCGACGCCATGAAGGCGCTCTTCGAGCGCTTCGTTTCCCGCGAGAGCGTCCTGCACATGGGCGACGAATGGAAATACCGCGCCGCCAACTACGGCAAGCTTTTCGGCCTCAGGGGCGCGCCGCCGCTGCGGGTGCTGGAGATCCGGATCGCGGATTTCCCGCGCCCGGGCGATACGCGCAAAGTCCCGGCCCTGTTCCGCCGCATTCTCGCCGGCAAGGCGCCGTTCGGCCCGCAGGACCGCTTCGATGATCCATTCGCGGGCGCGGGAACGGCCTTCGAGCGATTGAACGCCGCTATCGCGGCCTTGCCTGCGGAGCGTTACCAAGACTTCCTGCGCTCGCTCGGCCTGTCGGCGAAGGATTATCCGCGCCTCGGCCGCCTGCGCGGACCGCCGCCGCACAGGGCGCCCGAGGACGCGGTCGCGCCGGGGCGCCTGCTGGAGCGGGCCCTGCTCGACGCCTTGCCCGTCGTTCACGCGGCATGGCGCGCCGAGGACTCCGGCCCGGCCGACGACGACGCGCTGTTGGGCTGGCTGATGGGCCGACCCGAGATCGCGGCCCGGCGCTTCGCCGCCATGGCGCTCAAGGCCCGAGAAGGTCCGGTATCCCGCGAGCTGCTCGGCAAGGCCCTGGAGGATGAGTACTGCGTGGTCCGCAGGCTGGGGGCCGACGCCCTGCGCCACCACGACGAACCGGAAACGCTCGATCTCGTCGAAAAGGCTTTAAAGGATCAGGACGGCTCCGTCCGCGAATGGGCGGCCGACTCGCTGTACCGCTGGAAAGGGCTGAAGGCGGCGCGCCTCGCGGCGAGCGCGCTTCACGATTCAAATCCAGGGGTGGTCTACTCGGCCGTGCAAGCGCTGATGCGTCAGCCCGAGTACGGGATCGTGGCCTGCGGCCTCGCCGCCTGGGAGTCGTTGATCCGGAGCTTCAAAGGCCGGTAAATCCCAGCCCGGGAGCGGCGCTCAGCGCAGCTCGCGGAACAGCTTCCCGATCAGCGCGAAGGAGCGGTCGTAGCGGTAGCTGATGTTCATGTGGCCGTCGTCGAACTCCTCGTGCACGAAGCGGACGCCGAGCCGCCTCAGACGCCCGGCCAAGATCCGCGCGCCGAACTGAAGGTTGAACTCGTCCTTCGTCCCGCAGTCCAAGTAGAGGAGCCTCAGCCGCTTCAACGCCTCGGCGTGGCGCTCGGCCATGAACGCCGGATCGTGGGCCAGCCATTCGTGCCAGATGGCTTCGTTCAGTTCGCCGGTGCGCTCGTCGAACGGCAAGGCGAAGCCGGGCCGGCCTGGACGCGGCGAGTAGCAGGCCGCCATCGCGAGGGTGTTGATCACCGCATGATAGCGCCCCTTCTGCGGCAGACCTGGGAAGCGCCTTAGGAAACCCGCGGCATCCTTGAACGGCGCGATCTCCTTCAGGTAGCGCGCGAAGTCGGGCTTGTAGCAAAGCTCGAAGTACATGTCCCCGGAATGGCAGGCGACGAGGCCGAAAACGTCCGGGTGGCGCATCCCCTGGACCAAGGCCCCGTAGCCGCCGCTGGACTTGCCGGCGATCGCGCGCGCCTCGGGCTTGGGGATCGTCCTGAAGCGCCGGTCGATGAACGGAACGAGCTCGCGGACCAGGTAGTCCTCGTAGCGCCCGGTCGCCGAGGAGTTGAGGTACTGCGAGCCGCCGTAGGCCGTGAAGCAGTCCGGCATCACGACCAGGCAGTTTTCCAGCTTGCGCTCGCGCGCGAGCCGGTCCAGGCGCTCCTGTATCGTCTCGCCCCAGGCGCTGAAGTTCATCAGCGAGGCGCCCTTGCCGGTGAAGCCGGTCAGCAGGTAGACGACCGGATGGCGGCGCGTCCCGGAACGGTAGCCGCGGGGAAGATAAACCAGCAGCTCGCGGACGTGGGGATCGCCGAGCGGGTTGCCCTTGAGGGCGCGGCTCTCATGCGTGAGCCGGACGATTTGACCGCCCGTCGCCATGGCCGTGGACGCCATGGCGACCTTTTACAAAGTTTTGGGCGCGGGCCGCGCCTGGGACTGGTGGAACCGAAGACGCGCGCGCAGCGACGCTATTTCGCCGAGCGCGAGGTCGACGCGCGCGGATTGCTCGCGCAATCCCGCGAGGACGTAGGCGACGACGGGCCTGACCGAGGCGGGATCGAACGAGCTGTCGTCGAGCTGGAAATCCCCGCCCTCGACGAGGCTCGCCTCGTCGTAGGCGGAGCTCTCGCGAGACGGGTAGCGGGCCTCGATCTGCGCCGCCTCGAACTCGACGCTCAGCTCGTCCGAGACGCGCAACGCGCGCCCGCCGGAGCGTCCCTCGCGCGCCGCGATGACTCCCCTGGCGCGAAGATCGCGGGCGCGGTCGAAGTCGTCGAAGGCCGCCAACATCCGCTCGACGCCTCTGGAGTAATCCTCGGTCCGCTTCGCGGGGACGGGGTCGGACTCGAAGCCCACGGTCTGCAATAGATCGTCCAGGGCCCTCTTCGCCACGCCCTCGGAACGACGCAAGCCGACCACCATCCGCTCGGCCGCCGAAGGCCCCGACTCCGCGTCGAGCGTTTTCAGCGCCTGCTCGAGGGCGGGGATATCTTGGGCGAGCCGCCGCCGGGCCCCCGCCGCCGCGAACCCGGCCGCTTTAAGCCGTCTGTCGACATCCAGAAGGAGGCTCTCATCTTCGCTCGTCAGGTATTTCGCCAAGCCGCGCCTGGCCAAGCCCAAATTCGCGCGCAACCCGTAGCCCAGCGCGTGGATCTCCGCGGTGTCATGCCTCTCGACTCCATGGCGCGGGTCCGCTCCGAAAACGAGGGTCAGCGGGGGCCTCCGGGGATCAGCGGCCGATGACGGCCTCGGCGTTTCGCCTTCGAAAACCCGCGCATGATCCTCCGAGATCGTGGCATGGTGGTCTTGAAGAACGAAAACGGCCAAATTTTCCGGCGACGGAGCCGCGGACGTCAGGCTGCTCCATGGCAATAAAACATACGGCGCCGAAGCCGTCTCTTCCGGCATCGGCGCGCGCCCGCCCAGGTAGCTCGGTTGAAAAACGAGCGCCGCATGGCGCCTGGCATTCAAGCCCCCCGCCAAGCGCGTCAACCAATGCCCCTCGCGAGCCCCGGACGCGCGGGGCAGTATCTCGAGACCGTCGACCCCGTCTATCTTGGTCGGACGAAAGGCGACGCCCAACCTGTGAAGATAGGCGTAGCCCAGCTCCAACAGAAGCCGTTCCGACTCCCTCGCGCTCGCGCGGTCGTCAGGGAACAGGGTCTTTTGAGTCTCGATGACGCCCTGGAGCGCCCGAATCCCCTCCCGCATATTCTCGATCGGCTGTCTCGCGACGGTCTTGACCACCATGCCGCGAGCCTCGCGGCGCGTCCGCTCCATCGAGGCCTCGACGCCGTCCAGCGTCTCTCTCGCGCGGCCGAGCTCGCCGAGAACGCCCCGCGCCTGCGCGAGGGCGGAGGAGATCCTGTCGCCCGTCAGCGTGCCGCTGCGAAACCACAATCGCCGCGAGCGAACCGCGTTGTTTCGGCTCTCAGGCTCACGTTTAAAGGAAAGCTCCATGTCGTAAATCCGCTTCTTTTCCGAGCCCTCGAAAAGTCTCGCGGTCAGACGCTCCGGAAACCGCACGAACTCGCCCAAGGTCGCCGCGGCGTAGCCGATAAGCGCCCGCGCCATATCGACGGTCGCCCTCGCGTCGTCGAGCCTCCCGCTCACGTTCAACGCGTCCTCCACGGAGGGCGCGCCGCGCGACAGACGCCGCATCTCGGCGGCGGCCTCGCCGACCTCGGCGCGCGCCTGGAACACGAAGGCCCGGAACTCGTCGATAGAATGCCCCAAGACGCCGAGATAGGCCTCCAGCTCCGCCGTCGCCGCCGGGTCCGGTCGTCCATCCTTCGGCCCCAGCAGGCGAATGTCGGGAAGCAGGGTCTCCTCATCATGCATGTGGCGCAGCTCGTGCCGCGCCCCGGCCGTCGCGTGGGGGCTGCCTAGATTCGCCCAGGTCAACGTCACTCGCTTCGCGAGAGGCAGGTAGCGGGCTCCGCCGGTGAGAATATCGGCGGCGTCGAATACGACCTGCATGCCTCGCCTATCCAGCGCCGCGGCGAGGCGCGCCAGCCAGGGCTGACGAGCGCCGGCCTCGGACATGCGGGGCGGCTTGACGATGAGCATCGCTCCGGAGACGCGCGCGCGAACCCCTTGGGCCCGCAGTCGTTTCCCGGCCAAATGCACGAGCTTTGCGATCGTCTCCGGATTCCGCTCTTTTCGATACGCGGCCGCGGCCTCTTCCAACGCGGGGTCGAACGAAAGATCAAAGTCGTGCGGCGCGAGAACCCGCATCTCCCCCGGCTCGCCCCGTTCCGCGCTCAACGCGCGCGACAGCCGCTTCGCGCCGGCAAGCGCTCGGCCGCGCTCCGCGCCCAAGCCCGGAGGAACCGGCTTATCCTCCGATCGGGCGTCGCGCGGCAGCGCGGCGTTCGCTTGCTCCACCTGGCGTAAGAGCTCGGGCGAAGCTCGCACGCCCCGCACCCAGCGCGCCATGGCTGGGGAAGCTTGAGCAGCCGCCGGCGCGATGTCCGCGGCCGCGCCGCGTATCAGCAGCGCCGCCGCCGCGCGGGACTCCGCCGAGGCGGTCGGGGCGAGTTGGCCGATAACCTGGGAGACGGACTGAACGGGATCAAGCGGCAGCGACTCGAGCAAGGAGCCCAGGCGCGCTTGGACCGCGGCCGGAATGGGCGCGGCGGGAACGGCGGAGGGTACGGCCGGGGCCGGGCTTCCGGCGACCGGCTCAAGCCGGACGGGGCCGGCCGCCGAGACGGAAAGCGCGTTGGCTAAAGAGGCGGCGACAAAGACGAAGGCAACGCGCTGTTTCACTCATGAATAGTATGCCAGCCCCCCATAAAGGAGGCCTGGGCCGAACGTCCCCGGCGATTCCCGCAAAAGGCCCAGCTTTCCCGGGCCTGGGAGGCCTGGGTCAATGGGTGAGGAGCAGCTCGGAGACCAGCTCGACGTGCTCGGTGTGAGGAAACAGGTCCAGGGCCTCGCAGCGGGCGAGGCGATAGGCGCTCTCGAGCAGCGGAAGCTCCTGCGCGAAAAGCTTGGGGTTGCAGGAGACGTACAGCACGCGCTCCGGCCTCAACGCAAGCAAGGCTTTGACGACCTTCGGATGCAGACCCGAACGCGGCGGATCGAGGAGGACGGTGACGCCGTCGAGATGCTCCGGTTTGACGCCGGGCAGGAAGTCCTCGACCTTCGAGCGCAGGAATTCGACGTTCGTGATGCCGTTGAGCGCGGCGTTCGCGCGGCTGTCGGCGATCGAGGACTCAACCAGCTCGACCGACAAGACTTTCTCGGCCAAGTCGGAGACCGCGAAAGCTATGCCGCCGCCTCCGCCGTAGAGGTCCCACACCTCGCGCGAGGGCCGCTCGCGTATCCAGTCCCGGAGCAGCGCGTACAGGCCCTCGGTCGCGTGGGTGTTCGTCTGGAAAAAGGAGAACGGGGAAATGCGGAAGCGCAGCGGACGACCGAGCAGGCGCAGGACTTCCTCGATGCCGCCGCTTCCATAAAGAACCTTGGGCGCCGCGGCCTGGGCGACGTCGGAGAGCTTGTCGTTGATCCCCCACAGCACCGTCGTCGCCGGATAGGCGGCGCGGACGGCCTCGACGAGCTCGGCCTCGGGCAAGGTTCCAGGCGCGGTGAGCAGGACGACCATTCTGTCGGGAGTGTTCTTGGCCTCGCGGACGAGCAGGTGGCGTATGAAGCCGCGCTGGCGGCGGAGATCGTAAGCCTCAAGTCCGTGCTTCGCCGCCCAGCCGCGGACCGCGTCCAGCAAGGCCGGGATCTCCGGCGACATCAGGAAGCACTCCTTCAGGTCGAAGGCCTCGGCCCAGTTGCCCTTGCGCTTGAAGCCGAGCGTCGGGCCCAGAGGGGTACGGACGCGCGTCGCCTTGTTCCAGTCGAAGGTCTGGGTGAACGCCAGCTCGATCTTGTTGCGGTAGTACCA
>CAZMIB010000129.1:0-9551 GCA_964566245.1 uncultured Elusimicrobia bacterium
ACGGGGCGCGCTACGGCGCCGCGCGCCAGCTCGCCTTGGCCTCGCTCGCCGAGCGGGAGTACGTCGCCCGGCGCCAGGCGGCCCGGCTCGGGGACGCGGCGGTCGGCCGAGCGGTCGCCGCGGCGCCGGTGGAGGAATCAGCCAAGCCCTCCTACCTCGCGTCTCTCGCGGAGAAGGCGCGGGCGCTCGAGGCGGTCGCGGAGCGCTGGGCGGCGCTGAGGCGGGCGCTCGAGGTCCCGGATTTCCAGGCGAACCTCGACCGGATCAAGCGGGAGGTCGCCGCGCTCGAGCGCGATCACCGCGCGCTCGAGTCGCGCGCCAAGCTCGCGCACGCGCTGCCGTTCCAATTGGTCAACGAGGGCGGCGGCCGCCTCGGCTGGCTCGCGCGGCTCTGGCGCTGGCTCGTGCTGACCTTCGCCCCGCGCAGCCGCTGGGCGGAAGAGCTGCGCGCGCGGGAGGCGGCCGAGGCCGCCTTGGCCGCGGCGTTCAGAACGATGGCGGGAGGACGGCTATGACCACGCGCGGAACGAAGGAGCTTCAGGTCGGGGACAAGGCGCCCGATTTCACGTTGCCCGACGACTCCGGACGGGAGGTGTCCCTCTCCGGCCTCAAGGGGCGCCCGGTCGTGCTTTACTTCTATCCCAAGGACGCGACTCCGGGCTGCACGAAGGAAGCCTGCGACTTCACGGCGCTGCTGCCGAGGTTCAAGACCGCGGGCGCGGCGGTGCTGGGCGTCAGCCGCGACGGCGTCGAATCCCACCGCAAGTTCAAGGAAAAACACGGCCTGGCGTTCCCGCTCCTATCGGACGCCGACGGCACGGTCACGGAGGCCTACGGCGTCTGGGTCGAGAAATCGCTGTACGGCCGGAAGTTCATGGGCATCGAGCGCTCGACCTTCGTGGTCGACGCGCGCGGCATGCTGCGCGCGATCGCGCGCAAGGTCAAGGTGGACGGCCACGCCGAGGCGATGCTCCAGGCCGTGAAAGCTCAGTAGCCCGCGCCGTCGTTCCGGATCGGCATCCGGCAGAAGTTCGAGAAGAACGGCAGGAAGGACTTGATCTTCGGGAGCGCGGCCTCGGCCGCCTTCTCGCCGACCTCGATCACCTCCTTCGCGCGGTGGAACTCGGTCCACTGGAAGGCATGCAGCTCGGGCTGGATCACGACGTGCGCGAACTCCACGCGCGACTGCGCGACGTGGAACTTCATCGTGTCGAGAGTCTTGTGCAGTATCTCCCAGGCGCTCGGCCCGAGCAGCGGCCCCGGCAGGCCGGCCAGCAGGCTGTTGTCGGCCTTGGGCTTGGACGGCCCGCCGACCGGCAAGGTCAGGTTCACCGAGAACAGCAGGTCCGCGCCCATGCGCGACAGCACGCGCGTCGGCACCGGGTTCACGAGGCCGCCGTCCACCAGGAAGCGTCCCATGTAGTGGAACGGCTGGTAGACGACCGGAATCGCGCAGCTCGCGCGTATCGCCTCGGCGACCTTGCCCTCCTCGATGATGACCTCCTCGCCGCTGACGATGTCGGTCGCCGCGCTCGCGAACGGAAGCTCCAGGTCCTTGAACTCCCGCTCGCCGAACAGCGAGCGGAAGAAGCGCAGCAGCATCGTGCCCGACAACAGCCCCGAGCGCGGGATCGTCAGGTCCCAGAACATGTTCTCGTAGACCCACCCCTTCGTGATCTTGAGGGCCACGGCCTCGATCTCCGAGGGGTCCATCCCGGCGGCGTACATCCCCCCGATGACCGAGCCCATCGAGGTCCCCGCGACCATGTCGACCTGGATATGCTCGCGGTGCAGCACCTTCAGCACGCCGATCAGCGCGTAGCCGAGGGCCGCCCCCGCGCCCATCGCGATCCCGATCTTCATGCGGCCCAGGCGGCGGGCCAACCGGTCCACCGCGCGCCGCGTCGCCGGAAAGCGCTCGAGGCCCTCGTACGGGCTGCCGGTGCGCAGGAAGTCCTGAGAAAGCTCCGACGGCCACGGCACGCGCTCCCAAGGCCGCGACAGCTCGGGCGCCGCGCCCGAGACCAGCCAGACGAGGTCAGGCTCCCTGGACTCGGGCAGCGACCTCAGGCGGGCCGCGACCTCCTCGACCTCGGAGCGCCGGTCGGACGGCCCGGCGACCAGCCAGCGGTCCCCCTCGGCCAATATCGAGCGCTCGACCTCGCCCAGGACGGGGTCCATCGCGACCACCACGAAGTCGTAGTTCTCGCGCAGCAGGTTCGTCAGCAGGAAGATCGCGCGAAACAGCTTGCCGCCGAGCACCTGCGGCTTGATCGACAGGATCTCGAGCCCGGACGGGTGCACGACGCCGATCGAGCGTATGATGTCCCGGCTGCGCAGGTCCTGCTGGCGCAGCATCGACTCCGAGGTCATGACCGGGGTCAAGCCCAGCGCGCGCGCGATCTCGCCGGCGCGCGGGTGCAGATCGACGACCAGCACCCGCCGGCGCGTCTGCTCGACCAAGGACAGCGCCAGGTGGACCGCGAACAACGGGCGCTGCTCGGCCGGCAAAGCGTCGACGAGCGCGATGATCTGCGGCCCCTTCACCTGCAGCTCCTCGCGCGCGCCCGCGGCCGCGAGCAGCCGCCGCGAGAGGACCCGCATCACGTGCAGCAGGAAGTTCGGCCGCTGCCGGCACAGGTCCTCGAAGTCCTTCTTCTGGAGCACGAGGAACTCGGAGGTGGTCTCCAGCCGCGCGGTGACCGGGCGGGACTCCCCGGTGATCAACCCCATCTCCCCGAGCAGGTCCCCGCGCCCCAGGTAGGCGATGACCTTCTCGGAGAGTCCCTTTTGGATGAGGATCCGCAGCTCGCCCGAGGTGACGAGGTACAGGGCGTCGCTCGGATCGCCTTGCTGGAACAGGATCGCCCCGCGCGGCAAGGACAGCGGCTTCATGCGCAGCGCGGCCTCGAGCAGGTCCTCGCGCTCCATCTCCTGGAACAGGAAATGCCGCTTGAGGACCGGCTCCCAGACGGATATCTCGTCCTGAGTCATGACGGCGGCGCCGACGACCGGCGCCAATTAAGTATAATGGGGAACGCTTACGACGGCCAGACCCGGTTCGCGAGCAGGGCGATGATCGTTTTCGAGTCCTGGATGCGGCCGTCCTTGATCATCCGGAGGGCCTTCTCGAAGCGGACCGTCCTCACGCGCAGGAACTCGTCGTGGTCGGGGCGGGCCTGCCCGCGCGCGAGGCCCCGGGCGCGGTAGACGTGCAGCAGCTCGTTCGAGAACGCCGGGGCCGGCCAGAAGGACGCGATCTTTTCGATGCGGCGGGCGGCGTAGCCCGTCTCCTCGGCGAGCTCCCTGCGGACGCAGGTCAGCAGGCCCTCGCCCTTGTCGAGCTTGCCGGCCGGTATCTCGAGCGTGATCTCGCCGACCGGGTAGCGGTACTGCTCGACCATGACGACGTCGCCGTTCTCGAGCAGCGGGGCCACGGCCACCGCGCCGGGATGGTCGACGTACTCGCGGGTGGCCTTCTTCCCGTTCGGCAGCTTGATGGTGTCGACGAAGAAGTTGATCGACCGCCCGAGGTAGACCGGCTTCTTGCGATGCAGCGTCTCTTTGAGGTTCATGTCGGTATCGACTCCCGTCTTTCTAACATACAAAATTAGCGCATGAAGCCCGAGTTCGTCCACCTCCACAACCACTCCGAGTACTCGCTGCTCGACGGCACGACGCGCTTCGTCGACGACCACGGCGCGCCCTCCGAGTTTCTCAAGTGGATCGCCGAGCAGAAGATGCCGGCGCTCGCGTTCACCGACCACGGCAACATGTACGGCGCGCTCGAGTTCTACCTCGCGGCCTCGAAGGTCGGCGTGCGGCCGATCATCGGGGTCGAAGCCTATATCGCGCGCGGCTCGCGCCTCGACCGCGAGACCTCGCGCCGCGACAATTCCCATCTGACCTTGCTCGCGAAGGACGAGGACGGGTACCGGAACCTGATGAAGCTCGTCTCGGCCGGGTTCCTCGAGGGCTTCTACTACGACCCGCGCATCGATAAGGAGCTGCTCGCCAAGCACGCGAAGGGCCTGATCGCCCTCTCCGGCTGCCTGAAGGGAGAGGTCGGCAAGGCCCTGACCGACGGCGACCTCGACGGGGCGGGCAAGCTCGCCGCCGAGTACTCCGAGATCCTGGGGCCCGGGAACTACTATCTGGAGTTCATGGACCACGGCCTCGACAAGCAGCGCCGCATGAACGAGGGGCTGCTCGAGATCGCAAAGAAGTCCGGCCTGCCGGTCGTCGCGACGAACGACTGCCACTATTTCAAGCCGGACGACTGGGAGGCCCACGACGCGCGGGTCTGCATCTCGACCGGCAAGCTGCTCGCCGACCCGCCCGAGAAGCGCCTGCGCTTCGAGTCCCACGAGTTCTACTTCAAGACCGCGGAGGAGATGGCCGAGCGCTTCAAGCACCTCCCCGAGGCGATCAAGAACACGCTCGAGATCGCCGACAAGTGCCGGCTGAAAATCGCGACCGACCAGATTTTGCTGCCGCACTACCCGGTCCCCGGCGACCACACCGTCGACAGCTACCTGGAGCTCTTGTGCCGCAAGGGCCTGGCCAAGAAGCTCAAGGCCGGGGCCGAGTACGAGTCGCGGCTGAAGTTCGAGCTCGAGATCATCCGCAAGATGGGCTTCTCGGGCTACTTCCTGATCGTCTGGGACTTCATCCACCACGCGCGGAGCCAGGGCATCCCGGTCGGCCCGGGCCGCGGCTCGGGGGCCGGCTCCCTCGTCGCGTACGCGCTCGACATCACGAAGGTCGACCCGCTGGAGCACCGGCTTCTCTTCGAGCGCTTCCTGAACCCGGACCGCAAGTCGATGCCCGACCTCGACATCGACTTCTCCGACGCCGGGCGCGAACGGGTCATCGATTACGTCCGCAACAAGTACGGCGCCGGCAACGTCGCGCAGATCATCACCTTCGGCACGATGGCCGCGCGCCTGGTCGTGCGCGACGTCGGTCGCGTGCTCGGCCTGCCGCTGCCGGAGGTGGACCGGCTCGCGAAGCTGATCCCGGCCGGCCCGGGCCAGACCTTGCACAAGGCGATGAAGGAGGCCCCCGAGCTCTCCGACGCGCAGAAGCGCGACCCGCAGGTCAAGAAGCTCTTCGAGATCGCGCTCAAGCTCGAGGGGCTTAAGCGCCACACCGGGGTGCACGCGGCCGGCACGATCATCACGAAGGAACCGGTCGTCAACTACGTGCCGCTCGCGAAGGGCTCCAACTCCGAGGTCGTGACGACCGGCTTCGACGACGTGCACGTGCTGAAGCTCGGCCTGCTGAAGGTCGACTTCCTCGGCCTGCGCAACCTGACGGTGATCGACCACGCGGTCCGCTTCATCCACGAGCACACCCCCGGCTTCGATGTCGACAAGCTCCCGGCCCAGGACGACAAGGCCTTCGAGCTGCTGCAAAAGGCCAAGACCTTCGGCGTCTTCCAGCTCGAGTCGCACGGGATGCGCGATCTGCTGTGGAAGCTGAAGCCGACCACCTTCGAGGACATCTCCGCGGTGCTCGCGCTGTACCGTCCCGGCCCGATGCAGGCCGGCATGCTCGACGACTTCGTCGCGCGCAAGCACGGGCACAAGAAAGTGGTCTACGACCACCCGCTGATGGAGGAAATCCTCAAGGACACCTACGGGTGCATCGTCTTCCAGGAGCAGGTGATGGAGATCGCCAAGCGCCTGGCGGGCTTCACGCCCGGCGAAGCCGACGGCCTGCGCAAGGCGATGGGCAAGAAGATCCAGGAGGAGATGGAGAAGGCCCGCGGGCAGTTCGTCTCCGGCTGCGCGAAGAACAAGATCTCCGACAAGCTCGCGAACAAGATCTTCGACAACATCGTCACCTTCGGCGGCTACGGCTTCAATAAATGCGTGGTCGGCGACACCCGAGTCCCCGACGCGCGCACCGGGCGGATATGGACGGTCCGCGAGCTCCTCGAATCGGGAGAGATGATCGAGGTTTGGTCCCTGACCGACGACCGGAAGTGCGCGGCCCGCCCCGTCGCGGACGTCCGTTCCAACGGCGTCAAACCCGTCTTCAAGCTCCGGACCTCGCTCGGCAAGGAAATCCGCGTCACCGACAATCACCCCTTCCATACTTTCCAGGGCTGGAAAGAGCTTCGCGAGCTGAAGGCCGGCGACCGCATCGCCGTGCCTCGGTCCATTCCATCCACCGACGCTCGCCGCTGGCCCAGGCATGAGTCGGCCCTGCTCGGCTGGGTCCTCTCGGAAGGAAACACCCGCCACCCCGCCGGCTTCTACGTCTATTCGACGAACGAAGAGCAAGCGCGGGACATGATCCGCTCCGCGGAGGCGTTCGAGAACACCTCGACGACCCTGCGCCGGAGGCGGGGGCTGTTCGAGATCTACGTTCGCGCCTCCGACACGGGGGACGGGCGCATCGTCAAGGGCCAGGCGCCCTGGAATAAAGGCCTGAACAAAGGCTCCTTCGCGGCGCGCAAAAGCGAGCCGAAAGTTTCGGAAGCCAGGAAATGGCTGGATCGCCTGGGGATAGCGGGTTGCAGCGCGACCAAGAAATTCATCCCCGCCGAAGTCTTCGAGCTCGCCAAGGAAGATTTGGCCGTGTTCGTGGGCCGCCTTTGGTCCGGAGACGGCTTCATTGGCTCCGATGGGAACATGCGGCCGTTCTACGCGACCTCATCTCCTCGAATGGCCCGGGACCTGCAGGCTCTGCTGCTGCGGTTCGGCATCGTGAGCCGGATCGCCTCGAAGTCCTTTAAATACCGCGGCGGGACAAGAAGCGGCTTCGCGGTTTACATCATGGGCAGGGAGTCCACGAAGGCCTTTATCGCGGAAATCGGCCCCCAGTTGATCGGACGGGAAGAAGCGCTGAGCCGGCTCGCGGCCCGCGTCGAGGAAGCTCATGACGACCGGATGAGCAAGGACACGGTCCCGATCGGAGCGCGCGCCTTGATTCAGAAGGAGCGCGTCGCGGCGGGAATGAGCTGGAAGGACATCGAGGCCCGCGCCGGGCTCTGCGTGTCCGAAATGTACCGGACGGGCGGGCTGAAGAAAGGCTTCCGCCGCGGGACCTTGCGGGCGGTCGCCGAGGCCTTGGGCTCCAAGGACCTGAAGCAGTGGGCCGAGTCCGACGTCTATTGGGACACCGTCGCCTCCATCGAGGCCGATGGAGAGGAAGAGACCTTCGACCTCGAGGTGCCCGGGACCCACAACTTCCTGGCCGATGGAATTTTCGTCCACAACAGCCACACCGTCGCCTACGCGACCGTCTCCTGGCAGACGGCCTACCTGAAGGCGCATTACCCGCTGGAGTTCATGACGGCCCTGCTGACCTCCGAGATCGGCCGCTCGGCGATCGGCGTCGAGGATAAGGAGAACAAGGTCGCGACCTACCTGACCGAGGCCAAGGCGATGGGCCTGCCGGTCCGGCCGCCCGACGTGAACCGCTCGGTGGCGCAGTTCTCGGTCGAGCGCGACGGGAAGGACTCGAAGGGCGGGGCCATACGCTTCGGCCTGGAGGCCGTGAAGAACGTCGGCCACGGCGTCGTCGAGGCGATCGTCGAGGCCCGCCGCGCCGGCGGCCCGTTCGCCTCGCTCGACGATTTCTGCCGCCGCGTCGACCTGCGCCAGGCGAACAAGAAGGTGCTGGAGTCCCTGGTGAAAGCCGGGGCGATGGACGCCCTGGCCCCCGAGGAGGCCGCCGTCTCGCGAGCGACCATGCTGGCCTCGCTCGAGCAGGTCATGGAAAGCCAGGCGCGTTTGAAGGAGGACCTGCGCGTCGGCCAGGGGATGCTGTTCGGCTCCGCGGACCTGGCGCCGGCGGCGACCGCCTCCTCGAACGGCGGTCCCAAGCGCCTCTCGGAGCACGAGCTGCTTCAGTTCGAGAAGGAAGTCTTGGGCTTCTACTTCTCCGGCCACCCGTTGACGCGCCTGAAGGACCGCCTGGACGCGCTCGCGACGCACCCTTTGGCCGCCCTGCCGAAGACGGCCGAGACGGTCCGCGTCGCCGGCATGCTGACCTCCGTCAAGCGCATGATCACCAAGGAGAAGAAGGAACCCTGGGCCCGCGCGACGCTCGAGGACCTGAGCGGCGAGGTCCCGCTGCTCGCTTTCCCCAAGAAGTACGCGGAGCTCGGCGAGAGGCTGAAGACCGGCGAGATCGTCGTCGTCATGGGCAGGACCTCGTTCCGCGGCGAGGGCGAGGCCCAAGAAGCCGAGATCATCTGCGAGGAAGTGCTTCCTCTCGACCAGGCGCTCGCGCGCTGGACCGTCGGCCTGACGGTCCGCCTCTCGACGGCCGGCCTCGAGGAGCAGGAGCTTGAAGCCCTGCGCGCGACCTTCGAGAAGCACCGCGGGAGCTGCCGCGTCGCCCTCTCGGTCGACACCCCCGGCCACGGCGCGGCCGTCATCGAGACCGACGAGAAAGTCCGGCTTTCCCCCCAGTTGTTCGAGGAGCTTGAGAAAGTCCTCGGAGAACCGGCGTACAGCTTCAAGACTCGAGCCGTGGAGCAGCCGCCGCCGCGATCCTTTCGCTGAGGGTTTCGGGCGGCCGGGGCTTCCGCTCCACTGCGTCCTCGGGGGCCGCGCGCTCGGCGCTCTCCCCCTGCGGGCGATGTTCCGCTCCACCCCCGGCCGCCCGAAACCCTGGCTGTGCCGTCCTCCCCCTTCCTTATATTTCCTACGCTGATTTATGGAGATTTTCCCTTTAAAATTTGCTATTTTACCGTCAACCGCACCGAGGAGGATCGATTTGGATAAGCCTAAGGCGTCGGCCGGCGAGAAGAAGTCCATTTTGGTCGTGGACGACGATCCCGATCTGGTCGATTTGTTGAGCCTGGACCTTTCTAATCAGGGCTACGAGGTCCTGACCGCTTCCAACGGAAAGGAAGCCCTCCAGCTCGCGAATAACCGCAAGATCGACCTGCTCCTGCTCGACGTGATGATGCCGTATATGGACGGCTATCACGTCGCGCACGAGGTCTCGACGCGCCTCGGCGCGAACGCCCCCAAGGTCCTGCTGATGACCAGCCGGGACACCGTCCGGGAGCGCGGCGTCATCTTGATGAGCGGCGCGGACGGCGCCATCCAGAAGCCGTTCGCGCTGAACGAGCTGCATCAACGCATCGAGGAGCTGCTCACGACGGCGAAATCGTGACGCGCATGAGCTCTTACCCCGCGCCGCTCGCGGCGCTCGCTCTCCTCCTCCCGGCCGCTTCCAGCCGCGCCCAAGGCGTCGCGCCATCGACCGGCATGCCGTCGATGCCCTCGGCCGTCGTTCCGTCCACCGTCGCCCCCGTCGTGAACGTCACCAGCGCCGCCCCGTCGGTCGGGGCCTCCACCGCGGCGGCCCCCGCGGAAGACCTTCTTTTCAACAACCTGAACAGGCTCCAGGACCAGAGCCCGGACGAGCGCCGCCGCGCCGCCGAGGCCCTGGCCGGAACGAAGGATGTCCGCGCCGTGCCCGCGCTGACTAAGGCGCTGGGAGACGCCGACGCCTCCGTCCGCGCCGCCGCGGCCGACAGCCTGGGCCGTCTGCGGGCCGCCGACGCCGCGGGCCCGCTGGCC
>CAZMIB010000130.1:0-9404 GCA_964566245.1 uncultured Elusimicrobia bacterium
GGGCGTTTGTGCTGTGGGGGGCTTTTCTCGAGCTCCACCTCGGGCCTGCCCCGGGACTCCAGGGCCTGGGCGGGCTGCGCCGCCTGCCGGCGGCGCTCGAGCGCCTGCTGGCGCGCCTGCTCGCGCAGCGAACCGAGCTCCGCCTCGCGCCGCGACCGCTCGTCGGCAGCGTCCTTCAGGCGCAGCTCGGCGCCGGCGGCGCGATCGGACTCCGCGCGGACCCGCGTCTCGATCTCGCGGCGCCCGTGCTCGGCCGAGGCGAGGCCGTCGGCCGCGTTTTTCAGCTCCTGCTCGAGCCTGGCGGCCTGGGCCTGCGCGGCCTGTCGGGTCGCCTCGACCTCGGCCTCGAGGCGAGCCTTGGCGGCGGAGACGGCGTGCAGCGCGGCTTCCAGGCGGGCCGCCTCCAACGGCCAGGGCTGGGCGCGTTCCCGCGCGTTCCTTAACTCCGCGTCCATAGCCCCGGCCGAGGCGGCCAATCGGTCGCGCTCGGCCGCGAGCTCGCGCAGTCCTGACTCCAGCTCGGCCAGGCGTCCGTTCCGCAGCGCGCTCTCGGCCTTGGCCTCGGAAAGCTCCTCTCGGAGGGACGCGGCCTCCTTGCGATCCGCGTCGCGCTGCTCGCGCAGCATCGAGATTTCGTTGGCTTCCTCGACGAGCCTTCGCTGCGCGCGGCCGAGCTCCCCGGCGACCTCGCCGAGCTGCTGCCGTATCTTGGGGCCGGGCTGGTCGTCCAGTCCGAGCGATTGGGCGAGCCTCAATAGGAGCGCGTGAAAGTCGAACACGCCGTCGAGGCCGCTGGACGACAGCCGCCGCTGCAGCTTGGGCAGCGCGTCCTCGGCGAACAGGCGCCAGCGCTCCTCGAGCTCGCGCCGGCGCCGGCGTATGTCCTGCTCCTGGATGGACAGGCGCCTGCCGATCTCGATAAGCGCGGCCAGAAGGGACTGAAGCGCCGCGGAGTCTCCCCCGGCGGCGGGCAGGTCGTGAAGCGCCCGCTCGAGGGCGGGTAGGATCTCGGCGGCCGAAAGCGGCGGAGGTCCCGTCTCGGCCGGTCGAGGATCCGGGGACGGGTTCGGCATTGGCGTCAGGCGACCCCGCCGGCCTCGGGCTTAAGCGCGAGCTGGCCCAGCGTAGCCATCTTGAACGCTTGGGAGAGGATCTGGGAACGGGCCTCGAGGACTTTCTCCTTCGGGCGAGCCTCGGCGAGCGACTCCCGGAGCATCGGACGCATGCCGGTCGGGAACAGCTCGACGACCTTGTCGGCGAGGGCTTTTTCCGCGCCCACGAGCGCGGCGCCCCAGATGGGCAGGGGCACGGCCGCGACCAGGCGCCGCAGGTCCTGCACCTTCATGTTGACCAGCTCCTCGAAGGTCACCAGGCTCTGGCGCAGCTCGCGCGAGCCGGCTTGATCGGCGGCGGAGAGCTCGCCGAGGAGATCCTCGCGGTCGCTGCTCTGCATGGCGCCGAGGATTTGGCCCAGTTTCTCCGTCCCGTGGAGCGAGAACTCGGCCTGCGTGCGGAGGCGGTTGTCGAGGATGCTTATCCTCTCGGGGTCCGCCTGCTTGACCTTGAGCATCTGCTTGGAGACGGTGACCTGGAAGGAGGCCGGCAAGGCCGCGAACAGGCGCATTCCCAGGTCCGGGTTCTTGTCGGCCAGCCAGCAGAACAGCAGCGCGACGTCGTCCACGGACTCGGCTTGCAGCCAGGGCGAGACGTCCCGCGGGGGCTTCGCGGCGAGGTAGGCGAAGCGGGGCTGCATCTCCAGGCTCCCCGGGCTTCTCCGCCGTCGCCGAAGCCCGCCAAGGTCGGCGGGCCGCCGAAGCCGGACGGAAGGCCGGGGGTCCCCGGCGCGACGACCTCGCCCGCGAGCGCGCCGCCCGGCGTCGCGGCCGCGCGCCGAGACGCGACGGACTCCGCGAACACGCGCGTGACGCGGACCAGCAGGAGGTAGCCGACCGCGGACACGAAAAGGAGGCCGACGATCAGCGCGAGCTGGCTCAGCAGAAGGCGCCACAGCTCCTCCGAGCCGAACAGCTTGCGCCAGCCGGGATAGAGCTCCGCCGGGAGGACCTGGAGGCTGTCGCCGCGCTTGGGATCGAGGCGCAGCATGTCCGCGAGGATGCGCTTGACCGCGTCGGCGCGGTCCTTGGGGACGCCTTGGTCGAGCAGCACCGAGACCGTCATCTTCTTGATCACGAAGCCCGAGGTGCGCGTCGACTGCTGCTGGTCCTGCTGCATGTAGTTGAAGTTTTTGTCGAGGTACGGCGAGGCCTCGTAGCCGGGAAACGGCGTCAGCCCGTTGTTGCCCTCGCCGCCCTTCTTGACGACCGGGGTCGTCAGCGAGCTCTCGGACTTGAGCTCGGAGCGCTCGCCCTCGACGACGATGAATACCTTCGCGCGTCCGGGCCCGAGAAGCTGCTCGAGCAGCACGGTGGCGTCTTGTCCCAGCTTGGAGGCCAGGGCCTCCTCCGTTTCGGCGGCTTTCGCCGGGGCCGCGCACGCCAAGGCGAGCAGGACCAGCCAGGATTTTCGCATGGGGTCACCTTCCTTGCCGAGACTTCATAAGTATAAAGGGCGTTCGGTGAAAACGCAATGATCAAATTATTACGACGAACTTACTTCATGGGCAGCGAGACGATGAAGCGGCTCCCGCGCCCCACCTCCGACTCGACGCGCATTTTTCCGCCGTGCATCTCGACGATCGCCTTCGCGATGCTCAAGCCCAGTCCGGCCCCGGATACGCGCATCGGGTTACGCACGCGCTCGAACGGCAGGAACAGCCGGCTCAGCGCCTCCTCGGGGATGCCCACGCCGGTGTCTTGGACCGCGCATTCTATCCACTCGCGCCCGTCGGCCGCGGACTGGCGCGCGGTGACCTTGACCTGGCCGCCGCGCGGCGTGAACTTGAGCGCGTTCGAGATCAGATTCGAGATCACCTGCGTCATCAGGTCGGGGTCGAGCCTCAGCTTCGGCAGGCTCTCTTGGCCGTTCAGATGGATGGAGATCCCGGCCTCGCGCGCCTTGGGCTCGAAGAAGAAGACCGCGTCCTCGAGCAGCGGCCGCAGCGCCGTCATCTGCGGGTGCATGTCGAACTTCCCGCGCTCGATGCGCGCCATCTCGAGAAGGTTGGTCACGAAGTGCCCGAGCCGCGAGGCGTTGGCCTGGATGCGCCGCAGGATGTCCGTCTCGTCCGGCGACCGGGCGCCGGCGGCATCGAGGATCAGCCTCACCCCGCTCTCGATCGCCGCCAGCGGCGAGCGCAGCTCGTGCGTCACCGAGGCCGCGAAGGTCTTCTTCATCTCCTCGAGCTCGCCGAGACGGCTGGACATGAGATTGATGTTGGCGGCGAGGCGGCCGATCTCGTCGGTCCCGAGGTCCGGGGCCCGCACGCCGAAGCGCCCCTTGCCGATCTCGTCGAGCGTCTCGTTCAGCCGCTGGATGCGCCGCGAGAAGCTCAAGGAGAGCAGGACGGCCAGCGCCAGCGCGACCGGAAGGACGGCGGCGACGCTGTTGGACATGTTCTCGAGCGCGCGCCGATGGGCCAACGCGCGCTGCTGCTCCAAATGGGGGCGGGAGTAGGCGAGCTCCACCTTGTCCGCGCTCCCGGGGACCGGCCCGGCCTCGACGAGCACGTCCCAGCCTTGGCGCTCGTCGGTCGGGTTCACGCGCGTGAGGACGCCGTTGCGCTCGACCTGGCACCAGGATATCTCGGGCATGTTCTTCATGCGGAACGAGAGGTGGTCGAGCAGCATCAAGGGATCGTTCGCCAGCTCGGACTCCCGCGCGACCTGCAGCGTCCCCTCGAGCGTATGGCGCCGCTCCTCGCCTTGGGTCTGCTCGAAGTCCCGGTCCTGCAGGCGTATGAACGCGAAACCGACCGCGGCGGCCGAGGCCGTGGCCACCGCGAGGAACGACAGCGCCAGTTTGGTGCGAATCCTCAAGGCTCGCTCCGCCGGATCCGATCGAGGGCTTTCTGGGCCGGGACGTTCTCGGGATCGAGGTACAGGATGCGCTCGAAGGCGGCCGTCGCGAGGACCTTCTCGCCCCGGGCGTAGTGCTCCAGGCCCTTCTGGTACAGCGCCTCGATTTCCCGCGGATCGCTCTTGGGCCGCGATTCCTCGGGCACCGGCTTCCTCTGAGTCTCCTTCGGCCCCGGCGTGAGAGCCTTCTCGACCTCGGCGATGCGTTTTTGCAGCAGGTCCTTCTCCTTCTGATCGGTCTCCAGCGCGAGGGCTCGCTGCCACATCGCGAGCGCGCCTCGGAAGTCCTCGAGGAAGTACAGGTTCGTGCCCCAGCGCTTCAGCGCCTTCAAGTCGTCGGGCTCCAGGATCAGGGCCTGCTGCACGGCGGTCATGGCCTCCTGGTAGCTCTTCGCCGCGTAGGCGTCCTCGGCCTGCTTGTGCTTGATCTCCCAGAGGTTCTTGTCGCCGGTCGGGCGCTCGGCCTTGATCTCGGTCATCTCCTCGACGCGGGACAGATAGCGGTCCGTGGTCTCCTGGGTCGTGTCGAGGCTGCGCGCGTAGGCCAGCAGCAGCACCGCGTCGCGGTCGTGGTTCTCGAGGAACGCCAAGGTGCCGCGGACCAGGACCTTCTGCCAATGCTCGGTCGGGTCCGTCAGCGACGGGTAGAAAGCCGCGACCGCGTCCAGCCGCCGCGCGAGGTGATGCAGCCCGGAGTCCTCGATCTTGGCCATCAACAGCTTGATCGCGGCTTGGTGGGCCTCTTGATACCGGCCCGCCAGCACGAGCCTGCGGACCTCGGCGAGATCGGGCCGGTCGAGGGAGGTCGGCGCCGACGAGATCTCGAACTGGTAGGCCAGGCCGGCGTTCACGCGCTCGCGCGTGCGCTGCATCTGGCTGACCATCTCCGCGGCATACTCCTCCTCGGGGCTCGGCGCGCCGAAGTGCAGCGTCAGGCCCAGACGATGGGTTCCGGAGGTGCCCTTGATCGTGCCGAGCGGGACGATGAAGGCGTAGTCGGCCTGGATTTTATTGATCTTATAGGAGAGGCCGGCCGTGACCTGCCTGAAGCTGCGCGAGCCGGTGGCGACCGAGGCGCGGACGCCGAACTGCCCGCGCTCCAGACTCGGAAAATAGCGCTCCGCGCCGACCAGGATGTCCTTGTCTTGGGTTCCGTCCGGCGCGCTCTGCAGGCGCGCCTCGGTCGCGACGTTCATCCACAGCAGCTTGTAGCCGAGGCCGAGCCTGATCTCGCGCGGAAGCTTGTCGGAGCCCCCGGCGAACGAGACGTCCGGCTGGTTGAGATTCGCGATGGCCAGGCCGATCGAAAGCCGGCGCGGCGTCCTGTACAGAAAGCCGACGTCCAGGCCCATCGCGGATTTGCTGTTCGCGCCGGAGAGCAAGGGATCGGGCAGGCCGGTCGCGGTCGGCGGGCTGACGGGGCTGCTCAGGCTGGGATCGGGAGTGCTCAGCGCGTTGGCCGCCTCGGCCGGAGGATCGAAGCCGTGGGACAAGTTGCGGATCTGCAAGCCCCAGTACAGCTTCGCGTTGTTCTCCCGTTGCAGCGCGAGCTTGCCCCAGGATATCCCGAGGGCGCGCTCGTTGTAGATCGTGTCGAGCTTGAAATCCTGCAGCGACACCCCCAAGGTGCCCCAGCGGCCGGCCTTGAGCGGCGAGGCGAAGGCCAGCTCGGATTGGCCGAGGCTTGAGCCGTCGGTCAGCCCGGTGAAAAGCTTCGCGTAGGTCGCCCCGAACTGCATGCGGTCGAGGGTTCCGAGGCCGGCCGGATTGTAGAAGACGGTGTAGACGTCGTCCGCGATCGCGGTGAAGGCGTTGCCCATGCCGGGCGCGCGGGCGCCGGCGCCGACGTCCTCGAAAGCGGCGTAGGCCGGCGCGGCGGCCGCCAGCGCGAGCGCCAGCGCGCGGACGCAGGCCTCAAGGCGCCGCCGGACGAGGCCGCTCATCGTATCACCACCACCGTCCCGTTGAACACCTTGCCCTCGGCTTCAAGCTGGTAAATGTAGACGCCGCCCGGCACCAATTGGCCGTTCGCCTTGCCGTCCCAGACCATCGTCGTGCAGGGGGCGCTGGTCGTGCACGACAGGCTGGTCACGAGCGCGCCCGTGCGGTCGAAAATCTTGCCGGTGACGTCCGAGTCGCGAGGGTTGTCGAACTTGAAGAAAATATAGTCGTTGAGCCCGTCCCCGTTGGGCGTCATGAAGCGGCTCGACAAGCCGGCCTTATTGAAGAAGAAGTCCTGGGTCCGCTCCAGCGCGCGAAGCTGGTATTCCCCGGCGCGATCGACTTGGGCCACCATCGAGTGGGTCAGCGGCTCCATGGTTCCGTACAGCTTCACCCAGCGCGCCCCGGTGTTCCAGTAAACCGAGGTCTGATCCGGCGCGGCCTGCGGCGAGACGCCGGGGACCGCGTACGTCATGTGGACCTCGACCTGCTTCGGGAACTGGAAGTTGACCGGCACGGTGCCGCGCAGGATGTCGAAGCGGGCGTCGGCCAGGACTTTCGGATCGGTCGGGGAGACCTGCGTCGTGACGAAGCGATAGGGATCCTCTCCGGGAGGAAACAAGCTGGCGACCTGGGCGTTCGGGATGCGCATGAATGATTGGTTGTCGAGCGCCAGCACATAGGCGTCGCCGTAGGGCGAGGAGCGCTCCAGCGGCGCTAGGGACTCCTCGGTAACGTTGATCGCGGTCACC
This sequence comes from uncultured Elusimicrobia bacterium, assembly GCA_964566245.1. GTDB lineage: Bacteria > Elusimicrobiota > Elusimicrobia > CAZMIB01 > CAZMIB01 > CAZMIB01. Next base: position 6,668 of record CAZMIB010000130.1, read on the forward strand.
CGGTAGAAATAGCCGGCCTGCGAGTTGGGATCGACGTACTGGAACGTGCCCGATGAAACTTGGGCCAGCTCGCTCCAGATGGGATTGTAGAGGCTGGTCGAGCGATAAATGCGATAGCCGCTGAGCTCGTCAGTCCTGGGAAGGGCCGGGTTCGCGAACCTCAGTCCGAAGTCGAACTGGGTGGGCGCGCCCCAAGTGACCGTCGTGGTGGTCCCCGACATGGCGAACGAGGTGAAAGCCGGAGGCAGCGACGGCTTGGTGCGGACGTAAACGGCCTGGGTCGGGGTGCGCCCCAGCTCGACCGATTGAGCGTTGACCGCGGACAGGTAGTAGAAGTACGTGGTGCCCGCCTGCACGTCCGCGTCCACGTAGCTGGACGTCAAGGTCGAGACGATCGCGCTGAAATTAGAGGTGGGCAAGGTCGAGCGCACGACGTTGTACGCGGCCGGACGGCAGAAGGCTTGGGCGGCCAAGGTCGGGGGGGCCGGCCAGTTCAGAAGGCTGTCCCGGAATCCCGAGGTCAAAATGAACGGCTGCAGCGCCGCGCCGGAGCCGGCTTGGTTGGTCGCGCCCTGCGAGAGGGTGCTCGGCGTCCCATCGGCCTCCTGGGCCACGACCGCGAAATAATAGGTGGTATTCGACGCCAATCCGCCGATGACGATGGATTCGCTCGAGCCCTCGACCGCGGGTGTGATTGGGTTGATCGGATTGGCGTTAGAGGCGGAGTAGAACAAGGTCACCGAGGCGCTCGGCGACTGGTTGGGGTCGGTGCTTACCTTAATTACATAGTCGCGCGCGTGCGTTCCGGGAGCGAAACCGTCGTTGCCGGGGGCCGTCCAGGTCAGGACGGTTTGGCCGATGATGCAGCCCGAGGCCGAAAGGTCTCCTATCCGCCCCGGGAACTGGTAGGTCGGCATGAGGCCGGAGCGCCCCATATAGGCGGTTCCGGTCTTGCTGGTGACCGCGATCTCTCCCATGGTGGAGTCATTGGTGTAGGCCCCCCCGGAGGTCCGCAGGCCGGCCGCGCCCAACGCCGAGCGCGCGTTTCTGTAGTTTTGACCCGAAGAAACTATGGCGCGCACCGGCCGCGCGGCGGCGGCGGCCAGCAGCGCCGAGAGAATCAGGGCCCCCTTAGCAGAGGTCATTTTTACCGCACCTTATCAATAGAAAGTAACGGAGTACCGCGAAGTTTCTGTTACAGAACTGCGAAGTTCTCGCAACTATCTCAACCTCACGATATCGCAGCGGTTTCGCACGCGCGCAACAAAAAATTCGCGCCACTAGAGTACCTATCTGTATATTGATATGCGCGCCCTACCGCGGTTGTTAAAAGGGCTTGGCGCCGTCGGCCTTCTTTTTGCCGTCCTGGCCGCGCGTCCGTCGGCATCCTCGGCCGACGTCCCTCTCAACCTCAACTACCAGGGCAAGCTCAGCGACAACCAGGGCAACCCGCTGACGGGCACCTACAGCTTCACCTTCACTTTCTACAACGGCGACAACGGCGGCCAGGCCCTCTTCACCGAGACCTGGGAGGGCGCCAACGCGGTGCCCGTCGTCAACGGCATTTACAGCGTGCAGATCGGCTCGATCACGCCCGGAGGCATACCCCCGAGCGTGTTCGACGGCCCCGTCTATCTTGAGGTCTCGGTCAAGGCCGGCCTCAGCGCCGCCAACGGGGACAAGCTTACGCCGCGCGAGCGCATCGTCGCCGTCGCCTACGCGGTCCATGCGTTCGACGCCGAGCATTTGGGGATCGGCGCGGTCCTGTCGACTTTCACCGCGACCGGCGACTTCATCGTCCCTGAGAACCTCCAGGCCGGCTACGGGGTGCTGACAACGACCATCGTCTTCAACGCCCTGCAGACGCCTCCGCCCGGGGTTCCGGGTGAGATTTACATGGATAAGACGACCAGCCACCTGCGCATCTGGGACCCGGTCAACAACCAATTTTTCGACGTGGCGACGACCAGCACCACCCCGCCGGACATGATGAATCTCAGCGGAGCCCAGACCGTGACGGGCGTGAAGACCTTCCAATCCGTGCCCATCTTCGCCAACGGGGCCACCTTCCAGACGGCCCCGACCTTCCCGGCCGGCGCGATCGCAGACGCCTCGATCGCCTCTCTGTCGGCCGGCAAGCTGGCCAGCGGCACGATTCCCAACGCGCGGCTGGATTCCTCGTCCGTGACCTTGCAGGGCAACGCCTTCAACGGCAACGGCCAGCTGGTCCAGCTGACCGCGGCCGGGAAATACCCGGCCCTGGACGGTTCGCTGATAGCGAATATAACGGCCAACAGCATCGCGGCGGCCAGCGTGACGGCCGGGACGTTCGGGGCGGGGGTGCTGCTGCCGGCGGGGCAGGTCGCCGCGGGCAGCTTGCCGGTGACCGTGATCGCCTCCTCGATCGCGGTGGGGGCCGTGGGGACGGGCCAACTGGCGCCGAGCCTGTCCATTCCGGATTCGAACCTGGCCACGATCGCGACCGCCGGCAAGGTGGCGGATACGGCCTTGTCGGCCAACGTAACCAAGCAAGGCAACACGTTTAACGGCAACAGCCAACTGGTCCAGTTGACCGCGGCGGGGAAATACCCGGCTTTGGACGGTTCCTTAATAACGAACGTGGCGGCCAACAGCGTCGCGGCGGCCAGCGTGACGGCCGGGACGTTCGGGGCCGGGGTGTTGTTGCCGGTGGCGAACCTGAACGGGAACCTGCCGCTGACGCAGCTGGCGGCCGGGA
>CAZMIB010000131.1:0-9351 GCA_964566245.1 uncultured Elusimicrobia bacterium
AGGCCCGCGCCGGCTCCTCCTTGAGGGCGGCCTCGAACGCCGCGAGCGCGGCGCCCGCGTCGCCGGCGTCGAGCGCGGCCTGACCGAGGGCGGTCTGCACCTCCGGGTCGCGCGGCCGGAGCTTGCTGGCTTGGCGCATGAGGCGCAAAGCCGCCTTGGGGTCGCCGAGGTCCCGCTCGAGGACGGCCGCGTCTAGGTAGGGATCGATCCAGGCGGGCGACGAGGAGATCAGCGCGCGGTACGCCTTCAGAGCCTCGACGCTGCGCCCGGAGGCGAAAAGCGCGAGGGCTTTTTCGGCCCCGGCCTTAAACGCGGGCCCGGCGCGGCACCTCCGCGGGCCGGGTGGAAACGTGGTCGGTGTGGTGCCGGACGTCTGGCGTGCGTATGTCGCCGTTGGAGATATGGTGCAGCCTTAGGGAGGCCTCCAGCGCCAGGCGCTTCGTGAGGAAGACGTCCGCCCCGGCGCTGCCGTACAGCACGAAGTTGAAGCGGCTGTCGAGCAGCGGGAACCAGGTATAAAAAAGGCCGCCCCCGACGCCGAGGTACGGCCGGATCAGCGAGATCGCGAACGGCAGCCAGCGCAGGCCGACGTTCGTGCCGAGGATCGCTCCCCCGGCCGGGGCGCTGAAGGAGCCGGCGTTCGGCTCGACGACCAAGCGCCAACGCTCGGGGTCGACCGGCGCGAGCAGTATCTTGTCCAGCGGCGTGGACCAACGCACGGCGGTGAGCTGGAAGTTCCGCCGAGGGGCCTCCACCGGAGTGAACGTGACGGCTCGCGCGAACTGCATCGAGACGCCGAGCTCGTTCAGGCTTCCTATCGACTGGGCCCTCGCGGCGACGGAGAGCGACGCGACGAGCCAGGCCGCGACAAGAAAACGCATGCGGGCTATCTTACCGGATTTGAGACGGGCGATAAAACAGCGGACCCCCCATGGGAGGGTCCGCTGGAGCCGTTGGAACGGCGGGTGCTCAGAGGTCGACCGGGCGGAGCGTCTTGCGGCCGTTGCCTTTCGCGCGGGACGTCGCCTTCGCGATCAAGCCCCGGACTTCCTTGTCGAGCGCCCCGTAGAAGTCGGACGAGACGTTGACACCCTTGGCCGCGGCCTTGGTGCCGCTCTTCGAGATCAGCAGGTCTGCCATGGAACTCTCTCCTTTTATTCGAGGATTAACGCGCGCGCATTATATCACAAGCTTGCCGGAACCACGCCAAGAAGGTTATGATGGGCCGAATGGCTCGATTGATCGTCGTCGACGCCCCCGGACACGAGGGGCTCGTCGAAGCCCTCAGGCGCCGCGGCCACGCCGTCGACGCCGCCCCCGCCGCCGATCCCGCCGAGCTCGCGTCCCGGAAGCCCGATCTCGTGATCGTCAACGTGCTCGCCCCCGGAGGGGCCGAGTTGGCGCGCTCGCTGCGCGAGGGGCAGGGCGCTCCGTCCTTGGCTATCGCGATCGCCGACGGCGACGTCCCGGGAGCCGCCGGGGCCGAGCGGGTCGTGAAGCTCGCCGAGCTGGCCGAGCCGTCCTTGCTCTCGGAGATAGAGCTTCGCGCCGGGCCGGGGGCCCAGCGCCCCACGCGCATCGTGCTCGCGGACGACGAGCCGGGCATCCTGTTCATGATCCGCGAGCTGCTGCAGGCCTCGGGCTACGAGGTCCGCACGGCGAACGACGGACAGGAGGCCCTGGACGAGATCCGCAAGGACGTCCCGGACATCGTCGTCATCGACTACCAGATGCCGCGCAAGAACGGCATCGAGGTTTGCGCCGAGCTGAAGAGCGACCCGCGCTTCGAGTACCTGCCGCTGATCATCCTTTCGGGCACCGCGCAGCGCGACACCCGCGTGGCGGGGCTCGACCTCGGCGCCGACGACTACATCGCGAAGCCGGTCGACGCCTCCGAGCTTCTGGCCCGCATACGCATGATCGTCAAGCGGACCCAGGGCGTGCTCGCGGCCAACCCGCTGACGCACCTGCCGGGCAACGTGACGATCGAAACCACGATCCAGGACAAGCTCGCGCAGGGCGGCCCGATGGACGTGCTGTACATCGACATCAACCATTTCAAGTCCTACAACGACGCGTACGGCTTCCGCGCCGGCGACAACGTGATCAAGGCCGCCGCGGACCTCCTGGTGCGCGTCGTCAGGGCCGCGTCGAAGGACTTCATCGGCCACATCGGCGGCGACGACTTCATCGTCGTCACGACGCCGGACCGCTCCGAGGCGATGTGCCAGGACATCCTCCGGGAGTTCGACCGCCTCGCGCCGAGCTTCTACGCGCAAGAGGACCGCGAGCGGGGCTACATCATGTCCACCGACCGCCAGGGACAGATGCAGCGCTTCCCGCTGCTCTCGCTGGCGATCGGCGTGGTCACGAACCGCCAGCGTCGCCTTCAAAGCCTCGGCCAGGTCAGCCAGATCGGAGCCGAGGTCAAGAAGAAGGCGAAGCTGATGGGCGCCAGCCAGTTCTACGTCGACCGCCGCAAGGACTGACCCTTCCCAAAGAAAGTCCCCGGGCGGTTCGCGCCCGGGGACGTCCGAAAACTCCGACGAAGCCGGCTACTTGCCCGGCGTCGTCGTCAGGTTCACGCCGGTCTGCTGACGGGTCGTCATCTCGTTGTTCATGTTGGACAACGCGCTGTTGATCCCGGCCGACGCGTTGTCGCCCGAACTGCCGCTCAGCGAGTTGGCGTTCGAGGTGACCGCGTCGCCCATGCCGTTCGCGGTGTTCGCGGCCGCGTTCTGACCCTGGTTCTGGAGCTTATTGCCCTTATCGTTGGCCTGCTGGCCCTTGCTGCCGCCCATCGCCGCGACCGCCAAGGCGGCCATCATCAGCATCGCGCCGATGATCATCATGATCGGGTTGCCGGACATCATCAAGGCCAGGCCGATCAAGAACAGCATCGCCGCCAAGCCGAGCATGCTCTTGCCGTCCTTCGCGTCCTTCTGCGCGTCCTGCTGGTCGTTCGCCCACGACGGATTCGTCAGCGCCGCGGGGGGCGTGTAGTCGCTGTTGTCGCCGTTATCAAGGCTCGGCGAGCCCACGATGCCTACGCTGCCCGGGCCGAGGCCGAACGCCTTGCCGCCGTTGCCGAGCCCGCCGTCGAACGGCTGCGACGCCAGGTTGGCCGAGGCGGATTGCGTCGGCGCGAACTGCGGCGCCATCCGGGAGATGCCCTTCAGATCCACGAACGGGCGGTTGCCGCCGGCCCGGCGGCCGACCGCGCGCAGCAAGGCCTGGGCCGGAGCCTTCTTCAGCATCGAGTCGAGCTTGCCCTGCTTGTCCTTGCTCAAATCCCTGAATCCGCCGTCCGCGATCCCGTTCGCGCCGACCGAGGGGCCGCGGCCGAGGCCGCCGGCGAACGAGCCTATCGTCGCTCCCGAGATCCCGCCGCCGCCGACGTTCTGCGAAAGCTTGCCCAGGGCCTCGGCCATGGCCTGCTTCTCCTTCATCGCCGCCGCCGCGGCCGCCGCGTCCTTCATCGCCGAGTCGGTCGGCAGAGGAGGTATCGCGATCGCGGGAGCGCCGCCGGCCGGGGCCTGCCCGCCCTCGGTCGACTTGCCCTCGCCCGCCGAGGAACCGGAAGCGCCCGAACCCGCGGTCCCGCCGACCGCGTCGCTCAAGCCGGAGTTCGCCATGCGCAGATAACCGAGGGAGTTGTCGCCGCCCTTGCCGGAGCGGCCGGAAGCCGGGGCCGACATGTCGGAACCGCCGCGCCAGCCGCGCATGCCGCCGGAGTTGGCGGAATCGCCGCCGCTCCACATCGAAAGGAAGCCCGCGACCAGGAGGAGGCTGCCCACCGCGAGCAAGGCCGGAAGGCTGCCGGCCGCGCCGAGCGAGGCCAGGAACGCCTCGAGGGAGCCCAGGGCCTTGATCCCGAAAAAGCCCGCGCCGCCGTCCGCGCCGGCCATGCCGCCCAACTGGCCGGCCGTGCGAGCGCCGAACCAGGGGGCCCCGAAGGCTCCCTTTTTCTTGCGCTCCTCTTCCTTCTTCCGCTCCTCTTTATCCAGGACCGGGATCTCGATCGCGACCGTGGGCGTTTGGTTCATGTTGGTCTCGCTCTCCTCCCCCCTATTATGGAAGAAGAGCGTTAAACCGGCTCAAGCCGAATGTAAAATTACGGTAACGTAGGAGGGACGAAAAGGCGGGGTTTTACTCGTCCTCGAGGCGATAGCCGTGGTTCTTGACGGTGACCAGGCGATCGCCGGAGGAGCCCAGCTTGGAGCGGAGATGGCTGACGGTGACGTCCACGACGCGGGTCGTCACGTCGAGGCCCCGCTCGTAGCCCCAGACGCGCTCCAGCAAGAACTCGCGCGTGAGCACGCGCCCGCGGCTCTCGAGGAAGGCGTGCAGCAGGTCGAACTCCTTGGGGCCGAGCTCGAGGGGCTTGCCCTTGAACGTAGCCTTGCGCGCGTCGAGGTCGATCGCGACGTCGCCGGACTTCAGGACCATGGCCTCGGGGGCCGGCGCTTTCGAGCGCCGCATCAGGGCCTGGACGCGCGCGACCAGCTCCTCGGTGCTGAACGGCTTGGGGAGGTAGTCGTCCGCGCCCATCTTCAGGCCGACCACCTTCTCGGTGACCGAACCCTTCGAGGTCAAAAACAGGACCGGCACGCCGCGGCGCTTCGGGTGCTGGCGTATCTCCTGGCAGAGCTCGAGACCGTCCGCGTCCGGCAGCTTTCGGTCCAGGATCACAAGGTCGGGGTCGAAGCGCTCGAGGAGGCCCCGTCCCTGGAAGGCGTTGTGCCCGGCCTTCACCTGATAGCCTTCCTGCGTGAGGACGTCGGACACCAGGTCGGTGATCGCGTGGTCGTCGTCCACGATCAGAACGTATCCCTTGCTCGGGCTCGCCATGGCCAGAGTTTAGCGGTTGGATGCGCCGTTTTCAAGGGGTGTTCACGGGCAAGTCACGGCCGGGTTCTTTAGCCGCGACGGCCCCCTGGCGGGCGGGCGGGTTCTGATGTAAGAATAGGACGGTGACTCGGCGGTGAAACGACCTCTCCACATGGCCGCCGCGCTGTGCGGGCTCGCGCTGCTCGGCGGACCGACGCCCTTATCCTCGGCGCCCGCCGACGTCCAGCGGCAGGTCGACGCGCTGTTCACTCCCGAGCCTTCCACCGAGAGGCTGCTCGACCTGGCCTTCGGCGGGAAAGCCGACGAACTCTCGGCCGCGGTCCGTTATCGAGCCCAATGGCTGCTCTTGGCGCGCGCGCATCAAGGCCGGGACCTCGACGTTTTGCGGCGCGACAAGGCGCGGCTCATCAAGGAATGGCGAACTCCGGCGTTCCCCGGGAACAAGTTCACGCTCGACGACCTGCTCGTGCTTCTCGGCCCGCCCCCGGAGTCGGCCGCGGACATGATACTGGACTACCTGGAGCATGCCGAGCTGGATTTTTCCAGCGAGCGCCGCTGGAAATACTCGGAATGGGGCGTTCTATGGATGCTCGACCAGCTTGAGGGCCGGGACGGGGACAAGAAGCGCGTCGCGTCGCGCCTGCTCGCCTTGATCGACGGCAAGTTCCGGTATTCAGCCAAGGCGGTCGATCATGCGTTGACGCAACTGGCCGAGAGGATGCCGGGCCTGCCGCCCGCCTTCGCCGACGCGGTCGCCGAGTGCCGCTTCAAGTTTCTCGACGATATGGAGCGCCAGCGCCGCACCGTCGGCGAGATTACGATCTTCAACCATGCCTCCGAGGCCGAGGTCTGGGCGCTGCGGCCCCGATTCGACCGGTTGGCCTGCATGAAGCCGTACGCGCCCGGGTTGCGGAAATGGACGTACCACTATGTTTGGCAGCGCGAGGCGAAAACGGCGACTCTCGCCTGCGGAGGCTCATGAGGCTCCGGCGCCTGCTCGGGCTGCTTCTCTTTTCCTGGCCGGCTCCGGCGACGCGCCTTCGAGCACAATGCGCCTTCCCGGAGGATCATGACCGGCCCAAGCCCGTCCAGGCCGTCGAGTCCTGGAACGCGAGGCACGTCGACGAGGGAACGCTGCCCGGCTGCCTCGTACGCCTCAAGCGCAAGGACGCCGGCGAGGCTTTCGTCGCGTACACGCCGTATCGCTTCATCTGCGGGCTTCCGAAGGACGAGGTTCTTGTCGTCGACACGCTCTGGGCCTGCTGCGACGCGGGCGAGCAAGGCGACTTCGCCTGCGGCGTGAAGCCGGCGAATCCGTTCGCCCAGGTCGGGACCTCGATCACCGTCGTCCCTCACAAGCCCGACCGCAGGGGCATCCCCGACCTCATGGCGAACCTCAAGCACGCGTGCTCGGGCGGAGCCCGCCCGGGTTTTTCGCGACTCAACGCCTCTTCCATCGCCGGACGCTTGCTTGAATATCACGGGGTTCCCGAGTTCCGGGCGGACATACTCAAGCTCATCCCCGCGCTGAAGGACCTTCGCCGCGAGAGCCGATCCGAGGAGCCCAAGGCCGCCGTCTCGGACCTCCTGCTTCGGCTCGGCGAGGGCAAGCCCGGCTCCGACCTCGAGCTCGAGTTGGCGCTGGACGTGCTGCGCGGGGCTCGTTTCGGCTTCGCGCCTCGCGACTTGGACGCTTTGCGCCGGGTCCGAAACCACCCGGCGGCCGGCGAGGCCGTCGTCCCGGTGCTGCTCGAGCACCTGGGGCATGGGAGCGAGCTCGCCGACACGAAAGCGGCGCTGGAGGCGCTGCCGGATTTCGGAGCCGCGCTTAAGCCCCATCTCATCGAGATTCACGAACTCCTCGGGGGCTCCGCCGACGCGGCGCCCGCCTGGAGGAGGATCGTCTGCGCCGCCTTTCCGTCCGCCCCGGGCGAGCGGGCCTCGCGCGTGCTCTTCGACGACTACAGCGGCGCTCGGAAGATTCCTCCCGTCGATTGCCCCTAGTCCTACGATCTCAAGGGCGGGGTTGGAGGCGGCGCAGGCCCATGCCGGAGCCGGCGTTGTTGCGGGCCTTCGGAGAACCGGTCTGCGCCGCGCGCCGTTCGCTGCGCCACTCGCGCCAGACCTCGAGCAGCTTATGGCCGCCGCGGCCCCGGCGTATCGGCAGCAAGGCGCCGAAGCCCATCAGCAGATGGACCGACGCGAACATGAAGAGCCAGAAGCACCAGAAGCTCCGCGTGCGATGATCGAAATCAACGAGCAAGCCAGCCAGTAGCGCCAGCCCCGTGAGCAGATTCGCGGCCGGCCCGCCTAAAAGGCCGAAGAATTCTTGAGCCTTGTTCTTGGGATCGAGCGGCATGTCCTTGTGGAAGTTCATGTGGTCCAGAAGCCGCCCAGGCGGCCGGGATCCGGCCAAGCGCGCGAACGCGTAATGCCCCAGCGGGTGAAGAATCCACAGGCTGACGAAGCCTGCGACGACTCCAGGCCCGAACGTGAAGGAGGGCTCGAGCCAGACGTCGAGCGGAAGGTAGACCCACCTCGATTGAACGACGGCTCCTACCCCCCAAGCGCCGTTCAAAGCCGCCCCCAGCAGCGGCGCGGCGACGACGAGGCCCAACCATGCGCCGGCCATCTCGGCGTTGTGCTGAAAAAATATCTCAAGATTCCACCGCGCCTCGGGGTTCCACCAAGGGCGGCGGGCCGGCTGTTTCGTCGCGGGCGCGCGCTCCAGGAGAGATGCCAGATCCGGCGCCAGCGACAAGGCCTGGGGCGCCGCGAAACGCTCCTGCACCGCCTTGGCCAGATTCGGCGTCCAGCACACGTTGCTCGCGCGCGCGGCCCGCTTGGCCGCCAGCTCGACCGCGTGCCACCACAGATAGGCGCGCAAGGCCGGAGGGTTCTTGAGCAGCGCCTCGGCGACGGCGGCGGGCGTGTAGATCGAAGAACGCCGCGCGCCGATATGGCCGAATACCTTCCTGAAGAAATCGCCGGAGGCCCGCCGCTCGGAGCTCCAATCCCGGCGCCCCTCCAACGCGATCCAGGTCGCCTGCTCCAAGACGTCTTGCGGCCGCGCCTTCGACGCGATGCCGAGAGGCGTCCAATCCAACTCCGCGGGCAAACGGCCGAGGGCCTGCTCGCGAGCCAAGCCGTTCAAGGCTGCGGCATAGGCTCGCTTCGTCCTGATACCTTCGACAAAGCCCCGAGACCAAACGGAGCGCCAGCCGTTACTCGGCCCTCCCAACGCCGTCCCCGCATCGTCGACGAAGGCGTCTCTTATGCGCATGTTTTCAAGCACATGAAACGCATCATGGAAATCCACGGTTTTCGGACGAAGAGGCGCCGACGCGCCGTCGAATCGGGTCTCCGCCGGGGACTCCCCTTGCGCGAGCGACGCCAGTTGCTTGGACGCCCCCGACGAGGCGCGCGCCGCCTTGGCCGCGCCGGCGACCAAACCGCGGAAAGCCTTGATCTGGAGGGAAATCCGGTCATCGGTCCGCGCCGCCTGCCGCAGCCGCGAGACGGCGCCGGCCAACTCGGGCAGGACCGACTGCTCCTCGCCCGTGAGGTTGCCCACGACCGCGCGGATGACCAGCCACGCGGCCGTACGGGATTCGATGGTCTCCGATGTCTTCAGCGAAAGCAGGACGCCGACCAAGCCGTCCGGAGTGACGGCGCGGGCCGGATCCAGCGCCGGCAGGAGGCCCTGAATCCCCGCTTGGATACCGGGGGTGACGACGAGGACGGCCGCGGGAGAAGCGGGAGGCGCCTCTTTGGAAGACTCGACGGCCAAGGCCGGAGAGGCGGCGAGAGCTAAGGCGAAAAAAATTATGGAAAACCGGTTCGAAATGGACGGCACGTCGAGATTCTAGCGCGGGACGGGTTCTCGACGCCTGAGGCGACGGACCTACGTCATGGAGGACCCTGCGGCTTATTGACCCCCTACCGGCCGAAGAGGCGGCGCCAGAGGGAGAGTTTTTTCAGGCGGGACTCGGCTTCGGCTTTCGCGGCCAGCTCCTCGAGGGCGCGCTTTTCCTTCTCGAGCTTCAGCGCCTCGTCCTTCACCTTCGCGAGGCGCTCGTTCAGCAGCTTCTCGGACTCGCGCAGGCGCGTCACCTCGTCCTGCCAGACCGAGGTGATCCTCGCCTCGAGGCCCTCGCGCTCGGCGTCGCGCTGCTTCAAGAGCTCGGTCTGGCCGGAGGTGGCGCGGCGCAGCTCCTCGAGCTCCTTCTCGTGGCCGCGGCGAACGGCGGCCTCGCGTTCCATGCCGGCCTTGGTCTCGGCGAGCGAGGACCTCAGGCCCTCGGCCTCGCCTTGGACGGACGCGAGGCGCTTCTCCAGCTCCAGGCGCGACGAGGAGGCGGCGACGCGGGCGGTTTCCAGCTCCGAGCGCAGCGCCGCGAGCCGCCTGGCCTGATCCTCGGCGGCGGCCGCGCGCGCGGCCAGCTCATCCTCCAGCTTGCGGCGCTCGCCGGCGCGGACCGCGTCCTGGGCCTTGAGGTC
>CAZMIB010000132.1:0-9315 GCA_964566245.1 uncultured Elusimicrobia bacterium
GGGCCGCGGGGGCGGGAGGCGCGTCCGAGACGTCCGAAGCCGCGGACCTGGAGGCGGCGAGGGTCGTCGCCTTGTCGAAATCCGAGAGACGCTCATGACAACCGGGCGCCCCGTCATTGCAGGGTTCGGCCATCAACGGCGTGGAAAGCAGGACGGCGAGACCGGCGGCGACGAGGCGGCGCATGGACTCCTCCATAGCAGTGAATATCTGACGTAATGTTAGCACCGGCCCGATCGGCGTTCCTGGGCCGAACGGCCCGGGTCAATACCCGCTACTTGGCCCAGGCGAACGTGGGCCCTTCGGCGGCGAATCGTGTATAATGCCGCGCCTTCAAGGATCCCGCCGGAAAAACTATAATAATCCGGGTTCCGTCCGTTACCCGTTCCTATATAAAGGAGGCCGTTCCATGACCACCGCCCCGACCAGCGCCTTGCATGCCGACGTCGAGAAGTTCCTTTCCGGGGGTCCCCGCAGATTTTGGCTGGGCGGGAAGTGGTCCGAGAGCCGGAAGACGTTCAAGGCCCTGAACCCCGCGACCGGCGAGACGTTGGCCGAGGTGTTCGAGGCCGGGGAAGCCGAGGTTTCCGCCGCGGTGCAGGCCGCGCGCGAGGCCTTCGACAAGGGCCCGTGGCCGCGCATGAACCCGGCCGAGCGCGCGCGCATCCTGTGGCGCGTCTCCGAGCTCGTCGAGGCGCATATCGACGAGCTGGCCCAGCTCGAGACGCTGAACAACGGCAAGCCGATACGCGAGGCGCGCCACGCGGACCTGCCGGTCGTGATCGACACCTTCCGCTACTACGCGGGCTGGTGCACGAAGGTGACCGGCGAGACCTTCCCCGCGACGACGCCGTACGCGCCGCAGGCGAAGTTCCTGACCTACACGGTCCGCGAGCCGATCGGGGTGGTCGCGGCGATCATTCCCTGGAACTTCCCGCTGCAGATGGCCGCGAACAAGCTGGCCCCGGCCTTGGCCTGCGGCAACGTCGTGATCCTCAAGCCGGCCGAGCAGACCCCGCTGACGGCGCTGCGCCTCGCGGAGCTGCTCGAGGAAGCCGGAGTCCCCCCCGGCGTCGTGCAGATCCTGCCCGGCTTCGGCTCGACCGGCCGCGCCTTGGTCGAGCACCCGGGCGTCGACAAGGTCACGTTCACCGGCTCCACCGACGTCGGCCGCGAGATCGTGCGCGCCTCGGCCGGCAACCTCAAGCGGGTCTCGCTGGAGCTCGGCGGCAAGTCGCCGCACATCATCTTCGCGGACGCCGATCTCAAGTCCGCGGCGAAGAACGCCTACATGGGCATCTTCTACAATCAGGGCCAGTGCTGCTCCGCCGGCTCGCGCATCTTCGTCGAGAAACCGGCCTACGAGGGCCTGCTGAACGAGCTCGTGGAGCGCGCGAGGAAGGTCCGCCTCGGCCCCGGCATCGACCCGAACACCCAGATGGGCCCGCTGGTCTCCGAGGAGCAGATGGGGCGCGTGATGGGCTACGTCGAGAGCGGCCGCAAGGAGGGCGCGAAGGTCCTGGCCGGCGGCGAGCGCCTCGCGGACGCGAAGGGCTTTTTCGTGAAGCCGACGGTCTTCGCCGAGGTCTCGGACGCGATGCGCGTCGCGCGCGAGGAGATATTCGGCCCGGTCGCGACGGTGCTGCCGTTCGACTCGCTGGAGGAGGTCGTCTCCCGCGCGAACGCCTCGCCGTACGGTCTGGCGGCCGGCGTCTGGACCAAGGACGTCAAGAAGGCCTTCAAGGCCGCGCAGGCGCTGCGCGCGGGCACGGTCTGGATCAACGCCTACAATGTCACCGACACGACCAGCCCCTGGGGCGGGTTCAAGGAGTCGGGCTGGGGCCGCGAGGCCGGCTCCGAGGCGATCCGCCTGTTCACCGAGGTGAAGACCGTCTGGGTGGACCTGAATTGACGCCGTCGAGGTCCGAGCGCAAGCCTGAGCGAACGGGCGCGCGCTGGCCCAGCTTGACGGAAGTCAGGGCGCTGCGCGCGCGATTGGCCGCCGCGACGGACGAAATCCTCGCCGCGGAGTGGACGGACGCGCCGCCGCTCGAGCAGGTGCTGCGCTTCAAGCTGCTGCCGGCCGAGCGGGGGCTGCGTCTTTTCCCCCGTTTGGCGCTCGAGACCCAGATGCTTTTGCTCCAGGCCGAGGAGCCCGAGTCTCTCGCGCCGCTGCTCCTGGCCGCGCCCGAGGCCCGCGCGGAGCTTCATGCGCTTTCGGCCGTCCAGCGCGAGCGATTGTTCGATATGGCCAGGAAGCGGGCGGAGGGCGCGCGGGCGTGATCCAGTGCTCGCCGGCCGTCTCCTTGCTCAGGCGCCCGATAGGCGAGTGGGACCGGCTCACGATCCTGTACACGCGGGACTTCGGCAAGGTGGCCGTGCGCTTCGCCGGGGTGCTGAGGCCGCTGGGCAAGCTTAAGGCGCTCTCGGAGCCGCTGGTGTGGGGCGACTACCGGCTGTTTTTGGGCGAGACGAGCGAGTACGGCAAGTGCGTCGGCGGAGCGCTGTTCAGCGCGTTCCCGGCGATACGCTCGGACCTGTCGCGCCAGGGCGAGGCGCTGCACCTGCTGGAGCTGATGAACCGCCTGACGCCCGACCGCCAGCCGAGCTCGGCGAAGTACGAGCTTTTGACCGAGTCGCTCGAGAGCCTGGAGCGCGGAGCCTCGGGCTGGCTGGCGGTGGCCTACGCGCTGCGCTTGTTCGAGCTGGCCGGCTTCGGGATGCGCGGGGCGGGCTGGCTGAACGAAGCGCCCGCTCTGTGGGACGCGCTGCACGACGGCCCGCTGGGCGAGGTCGCGGCGTTGCCCGAGGAGCCGGTCGCGTTGGCGCGCTTGCGCGCCGAGGTGCGCCGGCACACGGCGCTGTTCCTGGACCAGCCGCTTAAGACCATGGATCCGGTCGTGGGTAGGATCAACTGAGGCAAGCATGAACTTTCAAGAGCAGATCGGGGCCCTCGAGCGTTACTGGGCGAAGCAAGGCTGCGCGCTGCTTCAGCCGTGGGACGTCGAGAAGGGCGCGGGGACGTTCAACCCGGCGACCTTCTTCGGCTGCCTCGGCCCGGGGCCGCGCCGCGCGGCCTACGTCGAGCCCTCGCGGCGCCCGACCGACGGGCGCTACGGGGAGAACCCGAACCGCCTCTCGCGCTACTACCAGTACCAGGTCATCCTGAAGCCGGTTCCCTCCGACGTGCAGACCTTGTACCTGGCCTCGCTTAAGGCGATCGGCCTCGACCCTCGGCGCCACGACGTGCGCTGGATCGAGGACGATTGGGAGTCGCCGACCCTCGGGGCCTCGGGGCTGGGCTGGGAGGTCTGGCTTGACGGGATGGAGGTCACGCAGTTCACCTACTTCCAGCAGATGGCCGGGCAGAGCCTGATGCCGGTCACCTGCGAGATCACCTACGGCCTGGAGCGCCTGGCGCTGTACATCCAGAAGAAGGAGACGATCTTCGACCTCGAGTACGCGGACGGCGTGACCTACGGCGAGCTGCATCGAGACTTCGAGACGCAGTTCTCGCGCTACCATTTCGACGAGTCCGACGCGGCGACCTTGCGCCGGCACTTCGACGACCACGAGCGCGAGGCGAAGGCCTTGCTCGCGAAGGGGCTGTACCGCCCGGCTTACGACTTCACGATGAAGTGCTCCCACGCGTTCAACCTGCTCGACGCGCGCGGCGCGATCTCGGTGACCGAGCGGGCCATCTATATCGGCCGCGTGAGGACGCTCGCGAAGGGCGCCGCGCAGGCCTACCTCGCCCAGGCGGTGACGGCGTGAAAAACCCTCCCCGCGACGCTTTGCTCTCGATCGGCACCGAGTCGATGCCGGCCCGCTTCGTCCCGCTGCTGCTCAAGCAGCTCGAGGACCAGGCCGCCGCGCTGCTGAAGGAGGCGCGGCTGCCGTTCGAGTCGATCAAGGTTTGGGGCTCCCCCCGCCGGCTGGCGGTTTACGTCGCCGGCCTGGGCGCCGAGAGCGAGTCCTTGAAGGAGACGAAAATCGGCCCGCCGGCCTCCGCGTTGAAGGACGGGGACGGCGCGTTCACGGTCGTCGCCGCGGGCTTCGCGCGCACGCACGGCGTGGAGCCCTCGAAGCTGGCCGTCGTCACGACGCCGAAGGGCGAACGCCTGGCGGTCGAGAAGACGATTCCCGGCGAGCCGGCCGGGAAGATCCTGGCACGCCTGTGGCCCAAGCTGCTCGGGTCGCTGCAGTTCCCGAAGAGCATGGAGTGGGAGGCCGGGCGCTTCCGCTTCGGCCGCCCGATACGCGATTTGCTCGCGCTGTACGGCAAGACCGTCGTGCCGTTCGAGATCGCCGGGGTGAAGAGCGGGCGCAAGACGCTCGGCCTCATGGCGACCGGGGCCAAGCCCCTCCAGATCGCCGCGCCGGCCGCTTACGTCGCCGCGCTCAAGAACGCCTGCGTGCTCGTCGATCCCGCCGACCGGCGGGCGGTGCTGAGGAAAGGGCTGGAGGAGCTGGCCGCGAAGGAAGGCCGCGTGCTGGACGCCGATCCCGATCTCATGGAGGAGCTGGTCTTCCTGACCGAGCATCCGGTCCCGGTGCCGGGGAGCTTCCCGGAGGCGTTCCTTAAGCTGCCGGAGGAGCTGGTCACGACCGTGCTCAAGAAGCAGATCAAGTTCTTCCCGCTGCGCGACCGCTCGGGCCGGCTCCTGCATCGCTTCATCGGCGTGCGCGACGGGCTCAGCGAGGGGCAGAGGGAGGTCCAGGAAGGCTACGAGCGCGTCGTCATCGCGCGCCTGGACGACGCGGTGTTCTATGTCGAGAAGGACCTGAAGCGCCCGCTCGCCGAGATGCGCGAGCGCCTGAAGGGCGTGCAGTTCCACCCCCGCCTCGGGACGCTGCACGACAAGAGCGTCCGGATCGCGGAACTGGCGGCCTGGCTGTGCGAGGCGATACGCCAGGAGGTGCCGGTCGACGAGGCCGTGGTCCGCGAGATAGCGGAGCTGGGCTACGCCGACCTGGGCAGCGAGGTGATACGCGAGTTCCCCGAGCTGCAGGGGCGCATCGGCGGCGAGTACGCGCGCCGCCAAGGCCTTTCCGAGAGGGTCGCGCTTGGCTTGTCGGAGTTCTATTTCCCGCTGGCCGCGCGCTCCGCGCTGCCGGCGACCTTGGAGGGCTGCCTCGCCTCCCTGGCCGCGAAGATCGATACCTTGGCCGGGGACTTCGCGGTCGGCCTCATTCCCTCCGGCAGCGAGGATCCGCACGGCTTAAGACGCCAAGCCCTCGGCGCGGTCCGCATTCTTGTCGAGCGCCAGCTTCCGATCTCGCTCGCGGCGGCGCTGCGCAAGTCGCTGCTGCTCCTTCCGCTGGGCCTCGACGAAGGAGCGCGCGAGTCGGTCGCGTTGAAGCTCGAGGATTTCCTGGTGCAGCGCCTGGAGGGCAGCCTCGAGGAGGCGGGTTTTCGCTTCGACGAGGTGCGCGCGGTGCGCGACGGGGCGCTCGAGAACCTGCCGCGCACGGTGCGCCGCGTGACCGCGCTGCACGGCCTGCGCGGCCAGCCCGAGTTCGACTCGCTCGCGGCGGCCTTCAAGCGCGCGTCGAATATCCTGAAGGGCTCGGCGGCCGACGGGGCCGAGCAGACCGATCCGGCGCTGTTCGTCGAGGACGCGGAGCGCGGCCTGTTCGAGGGCCTGCGCAAGGTCCAGGGCGAGATCCAGCTCCGCCTTCAGGACGGCGAGTTCGAGGAGAGCCTGCGCCTGATGGTGCAGCTCAAGCCGAGCGTCGACAAGTTCTTCGAGGAAGTGATGGTCCTGGCGGAGGACCCGCGCCTGCGCGGCAATCGCCTGTCGATCGTCAACCGCCTGGTGAGATTGTTCAAGTCCGTCGCGGATCTGTCCCAGCTGCAGTAGCGGCGTCAGTCGGAGGAAGGACGGAAGCGGAACACCGAGCGGCGGCGCTTGCTCGAGGACGGCTCGGAGGCGAAGCCGGCGCGGCGTTCCATGGCCCCCAAGGCCCCGTCGCCGCCTCGCAGGATAAGCTTGCCGAGGCGGGACGCGAGGTCCTTGCCTCGCTCCGGCGAGACGCAGACCACCCCGGCCCAGAAGCCCGCGATCAACACGAACGTCGAGCGCAGGACGCTCATGTGTGACTATGTAACAGCCGCCCCTTGATTTGTCAAGGGGAAGCCCGTTTTCGCCCAACGGACCCAGCGGCGGCTTGGCCTTAGGACCCTGGTCCTCCGCGGCCCGCCGCGGTAGCATGGGCGCATGAGAACGACGATCGTCGCGGCGCTGCTGCTTCAGGTTTCCCCCCTCCGGTCATGGGCCGAGGTCCGCTCCGTCGCCGAGCCCATTCAGGCGAGCGCGCCGGCCGCACCCTCCGTGGCGGTGGTCGTTCCCAGCGTTCCCCTCATGCCGGCCCTCTCCTTCATGGGGCAAGCGAGAACCTTGGCGAGGTCGGGGATGCCGCAGATAAAGCCCATGACATCCCTGCGGTCGCTCGCGGCCGGGCGGGCCGTGGAGCCGGTCGCGGCTTTCGACGGGCTCCGCGCGCGGGCGGCCCTCGGCGTGGACGCCGGGCCGGCTCTTCCGGCGCTCTCGTCGGCAGCTTCGCCCCGCCTTTCCGCTCGCGAGCCCGCCGTCGTCCCCTCGAGGGCGCGGGCGCAGCTTCCGAACCTCGTCACCGCCTTGAACCTGACGAGCGGGTTCGGCGCGATACTCGCGGCGTCGCAGGGAGCCGTGCTGCCCGCCTCGGGCTTGATCCTCGCGGCGCAGGCGTTCGACATGCTCGATGGGCGGCTGGCGCGGGCGCTGGGCGTCGCGAGCCCGCTGGGGATACAGCTCGACTCGCTCGCGGACGTGGTCTCTTTCGGCGTCGCGCCGGCGGCGCTCGTCTACAAGGCGGCGCTCGAGCCGTGGGGCGCGGCGGGTTTCGCGGTCGCGGCGGCGTTCGCCGCGGCGGGCATGTACCGGCTGGCGCGCTTCAACGTGATGGCGAGCGCCCCGAGCCCCGACCACGGAGACAGCTTCACCGGGATGCCGATACCGGCCGGGGCGGGGCTCGTGGCGGGCGCCGTGATCGCGCTTCAGGGAGGGCCGGCGTCCTGGATCGCTCCCTTGGCCGCGGCGACGACGCTCGCCGCGGCGGCCGCGATGGCCTCGACGATCCCTTATCCGGCGTTTAAAAAAGGCGGCGCCAAGGCGATCATGCCTCCGGCCGCGGCGGCGATCGTCGTGGCGACGATGATGGCGGGCGCGGGTTTCGCCAACGAGATACCGGCGGCGCTGTTCGGCGCGTACGCGCTGACCGGCCCGGCGCTGCATCTTAGGGCACGGCGTTAATGCCGCTTCGGGGGTGACAGCGAGCCGTCGCGCGGAGCGCGAAAGGCGAGCGCCGAGAGGGGGCAGGGCCCCCCTATCGGCAGCCGCGCGGCCGCCCATGCCGCTGAAGGCCGCGGCGCTAGAAGGGGTAGCCGACCTTAATCAGGCTGTTCGGGCCCTCGCGGCCGAAGGCCAGGTCCATCGTGCCGACGACCTGGGGCCTCAGCACCAGCCGGAACGACACGCCGTAGCCCAGGTGCAGCAGGCCGGTGCTGAAGAACTTGGGATCCGCGAAGACGGTCCCCATGTCGACGAACGGCGTCAGCTCGATCTCGCTGAAAAATCGCAGGAACGGCGAGCGGCTGACCCGGCAGCGCTCCTCCACCGACATCACGAACTTCCCCCGGTCCACGTAGCGTCCCTCGCCGACGACGCGCAGGCCGGTCGACTCGCCGACGGTCGGCATGATGTAGAACGGCACCGCGTCGCCCTCGAGCTGCTGCATGTGGACGTGGAGGGCGGTGATGTACTTGCCGTCCATCACGTTGAGGTACTGCTTGAGCTGCAGCGCGTAGAGGCGGTAGCTTTGGTCGGAGACGAGATCGCGGCTGGAGTCGTCGATCGAGGCCTTCGCGTACGTCCCGCGGCGCGGCAGCGCGGCGTGGTCGGTGGAGTCGAAGACCAGCGCGGCCCCGTGCGTCATGTACTTCTTCCAGCCGATCGCGGCCTCGCTCGGGAAGGCGTCGGCGAGCTGGGTCTTCGTCGTGATCGGGGTCTCGTCGACGCGCATCTGGAAATAGCGGTGCGTGACGTCGAAGTACAGGTAGCCCAGGATCGGCACGTCGAAGGTGAACTCCTCGCCGACCTTGAAGTGGCTGTAGCCGGCCTCGGCGGACTGCGCGGAGTTCGGGCCGAAGCCGTAGAACGAGGGCTTCGGGTTGCGGAACAGATGGAACTCCGCGTTCAGCCGGTAGCGCGTGTCCAGGAACTCGGGGTCGTAGTAGTGCAGGAACAGCTCGCGCTGGACCTCCTGCGAGTACGAGCCGCGGAACACCCACAGCCGGTGCTCGTCCGGGAAGAAGTACTGCCGCCAAGTCAGCGTCGTCTTGAGGTACGGGTTGAAGTCTACGCTCGGCGCCCAGACGCTCGCGATCGAGTCGCCGGAGCGGTCGCGCATCGCCCATATCGGCATCAGCCCGTAGACGAAGCCGAGGTCGCGCGAGCGGTCCAAAAGCGGCAGGAAGAACAGCGGCCCCCGCTCCAGGGGGACCGACAGGTAGCTGAAGACCGTTCCCAGGAAATTGTCGGTTCCTTTCGCCGTCTGGGTGGAGGCGGCTTGAGGCGTGCGCGGGGTGTTGAGGGGCTCGACCTGGGTCGCGGCTTGGGCGGGGGCTAGGACGGGGCCCAGAACGAGAAAGGCCGCGAGCAGAAGGGGCATCGTCGCGGCCAGTTTACTAAATCGGGGGGCGGCTACTCGCTTTTCCCTCGGAGGCTGGGCAGGATAAGTCCCGTTAAAAGCATGCCGAGCCCGACGCCGAGCAGCAGGCCCATCGGTCCGCCGAACAAGCCGATGCCCAACGCGCCCAGCAGCCAGGCGGCTCCGGCGCCCGCCAGGGCTCCGACCAGGAAGTCTCCGACGCCGCCGGTCTTTATTCCAGAGCCGCTTCGGCCGCTTGCGGAGGCGTGCGCCTTGTCGTACTTGTCTTCCCCGTCCGCGATCGCGGCGGTCGGGAGGCCGCTGCCCGAGTACCTCGGCCTCAGCGCCGAGGAGGAGCTCGCCGGCGGGGGCGCGCCGGAGCCCGAGGAGGTGTTGTCCGCGATCTCGCCGAAGCGCCCGCCGTCCGCCGATTTAAGCTGGTCGTAGGCTCCGTCCGCGCGCGCGAAGGCGTTCAGCCCCGCGACCAGCGCGACCGCAAGCCCTAGCTTTCGCATGTTAATAGGATAACGCAGCGCCTCGTCCGCTCCAGGGGCGAAGGGCCTAACTTAAGGGGTGCTTCCGGGTTCAGCATGGGTAAAGCGCGAGCCCTCCGCAGTGAAAGTAGA
>CAZMIB010000133.1:0-8738 GCA_964566245.1 uncultured Elusimicrobia bacterium
CCCGATCCACGAGTGGTTCAAGATCACGCGCGAGATCCGGGAGATGATCGTCGGCCGCGCCTCGCTGGACGCCCTGTGGGCCAGCGCGAAGAAGGACGGGATGAAGACGCTGCAGGAGGACGCCCTCGCGAAGGCCGCGCTGGGCTGGACCTCGCTGTCCGAGGTCATTCGCGCGACGCGCGAGGAGGAGGACTGATGCCCCGCTACGCCTACAACGCGTTGGATGGGAGAGGAAACTCGGCCCCGGGGACGGCCGAGGCCGCGGACGTCGGCCGGCTCGCGGACCAGCTCAAGACGCAGGGGCTGTTCCTGGTCGACTGCCGCGAGCTCGAGGCCGAGTGGAAGCAGGCGCGCGGCGCCTCCGGGGCAAAGCCGGCGGCCGGAGTCGCCGCCCAGGCTCCCAAGCGCTACGCGCGCGCCGACGACCGGGTCCCGGTCAAGGACTTGGCGACGTTCACCGCCCAGCTCACGATCATGGTCCGCACCGCGGTCCCGCTGCTGGAGGCGCTCCACACCTTGACCGGCCAGCAGTCCAACCCGGTCTTGAAGTCGGTGCTGCAGGACATTTGCGCGGAGGTGCGCCACGGGAAGGCCCTGTCCGCCGCCTGCGCGCGCTACGAGAACGTCTTCGACGAGGTGGTCATCAGCCTGCTGGCCGCCGGCGAGACCGGCGGCAACATGGACGGGATGCTGGAGCGCATCAGCGCGCATCTGGAGTTCAAGCGCAGCCTGGACGGCAAGGCCCGTTCGTCGATGATGTACCCGTGCGTCGTGATCGGGACCTCGGTCGCCGTGGTCGGCTTCCTGGTCATCTTCGTCCTCCCGACCTTCGCCGACGTCTTCGCCCAGTTCAACATGGAGCTGCCGCTGCCGACGCGGGTCCTGCTGGGGCTCAGCGCGCACATCCGCGGCTGGTGGCTCGCCTACGTCCTGGTCGGCGGCTTCGCCTGGGGCAAGGCCCGGAAGTGGCTGGCCGACCCGGCGCGCGTCGAGCTGCTCGACGAGCTGAAGCTGAGGATCCCGGTGGTCGGCACGATGACGCGCAACCTCGTGCTGACCCGGGTCCTCAGGACCCTGGCCGCGCTGACCGCCGCGGGGGTGCCGATCCTGAAGGCCCTCGAGCTCGCGCGAAACTCGGCCGGCAACGCGGTCTTCAAGAAGCTCATGGACGACGTCGGGCGGCACGCGAGCGAGGGGCGGGGCTTGTCGTCGGCCCTGCTCCAGAATCGCTACTTCCCCGAGGTGGTCGCGAACATGATCGCGAACGCCGAGCGCACCGGGACCTTGCCCGAGGTGCTGAACAAGGTCGCCGACCATTACGAGCGGGAGACCGACTCGGCGATCAAGGACGTGTTCGGGCTGATGGAGCCGGTGTTCGTGGTCTTCCTCGGGCTGATGGTGGGCGGGATCGCGATCTCGATCATGATGCCGATGTTCCAGCTCAGCAGCGGGGTGGGGTAGGGATATGCGGCGCGCGTCGGGCGGGTTCATGCTGGTCGAGGCGTCGATGACCTACGCGGTGATCGGGATCGCGCTGGTGGCGCTCTTGCCGGTGTTCGCGATGGCGATGAAGGCGAAGACGAAGTCCGGGCAGGTCGCGACGGCCACGATGCTCGCGAACGAGCTTCTCGAGGAGATCCGGCTCCACAAGTGGGACGAGGCGACGCCGGTGGGCGGGGGAAGGATCGACACGCCCGGCGCGATCGGGACCGAGGCCGGCGAAAGCTCCGCCGACAAGCGCACCTTCGACGACATCGACGACTTCAACGGCTGGACCGAGAACCCGCCGATGGATCCCGTGATGCGTCCGCTGAACGCCTTCGCGGCCTACTCCCGCTCGGCGACGGTGGCCTACGTCGACTCCACCATAGCCGCGTCGGCCTCGCCGACCGACTATAAACTGATCACCGCCTGCGCGCAGGCCTCCGGCATGAAGCCGGTCTGCGTGACCGCGCTCGCGACGAATAGATGAAAAAAGCCCAAGGTTCGTTGTTCCCTCGCCCCGCGAGGGGAGAGGGTAGGGTGAGGGGCCAGGCCGGCTTCACCGTGGTGGAGGCGATCGTCGCCGTCGCGATCATCTCGGTGCTCAGCCTGACGATCGGCTCGCTGTTCAAGGCCGGGATCCAGACCTCGACCTACGCGCTGCGCCAGGGCCTGGCGCTGCAGAACGCCCAAAGCGCGGTCAACGGCACCAGCCTCCAGCGCGGACTCGCCTGGGCGATACGGGACGGCGTCTCGGTGAGCTCGCTCAACGCCTCGACGCTCTCGCTGGCGACCTGGGACAGCCCCTCGGTCGTTTTCACCGCGGGCAGCGGCCTCGTCCGTTCCGAGCTGGGCGTTCCGCGGCTGCAGGCGCGGGGCGTGAGCGCGCTCGACGTCCATTACTACAACGTGGACGGGAGCGGGCGCGTCGTCGAGTCGACGGCCGCCGCCTCGGCCCAGCTCGTGACCGCGACGGCGACGATGGGCGGCGAGGGCCAGGCCAAGACCTACTCCTTCTTCACGGGCGCGGCGCTCAGGAATCGGTGAGGCTATGAAGAATCGTCGAAAGTTCCGCAACGCCGGTCGGGGCTCGGGCTTGGTGCTCGCGCTGATCGCGATCGCGGTGGCCTCGGTGATCGGGCTCGGCATCCACGCGCTCGCGAAGGGCTTGGCCCGGCAGTCGGTCTACGCGATGCGCCAGGCGCAGGCCCAAGCCTTGGCCGAGTCGGGAGTCGAGGACGCCCTGCTCCAGCTCGCGCTCAACCCCTTCTGGCGGGACGGCTTCACGTCGAAGCCCGCCGCCAGCGGCTCGTACACGGTGACGCTGACCACCGGCACGCCGACGACGATCGTCGCCAAGGGCTACGCGGCGTCCCTGCCGATGTTCGGCAGCGCGGCGGTGACCGCGCGCTGCCAGGCGACCTTGCTGCGCAACCGCGTGACGGGGCGCGGGGGCCTGCGCGCGAACACGTGGACGGTGAACGGCTTGATCGACGCCTACGACTCCTCGGTGAACGTCAACCCGCTGCTGTTCGGAAACGGGGCGAACCTTTGGTCCAACGGCACCCTCGTCACGCAGGCGGGCGCGATGCGCATCAACGGCGACGCGTATTATTTCCTGGGCTCCGCGCCGGCCTCTATCACGGTCGCCGGGACGATCTACCACACGACGAGCACCGTCGCTCTGCCTTTTCACGACGGCAGCGCCTACCAGAACAGCAACGACAACTCGCTGATACCGGGCAATCTGTACAACCCCAGCGGAAAGGAGATCAGCGTTCCCGCGAGCCAGAGCGGCACCTTGCCGCCGGGGACCTATTACTTCAACAAGTTGAGCGTGCAGGGAACCTTGAACCTCGACACCTCGACGGGCACCGTCACGATCTACTTGGCCGGCCCGATGAACCTGGCGGCGCCCGGGGCGATCAATAATCTCAGCAAGATCCCCTCGCGCGTGCTGATCTATGTCCAGGGGAACCAGTCGGTGTCGCTGGCCGGCGTGGCGCCCCTGCACGCTTACGTCGAGGCTCCCGCGGCTTCGGTGGACCTCGGCGGCATCCTCTACGGGAACCTGGTCGCGAACGTGGTGACCGTCGAGACCGGGGCCTGGCTGCACTTCGACACCCAGTTCGCCGAGGTGGGCCGCGCCGTCTGGCAGTCCACGAGCTGGAGCGTAACGATCGGCGGCTAGGCCGCTTCGACCAAGCGCCGCGCCGCCTTCAGCGCGTCTCCGACGTTGCGGTGCAGATTCTCGGACCCCAGCGCGCCAAGGAATCCCGACTTCTCGATCGCCGCGCGCGGCTGGGAGGGAAGCCCCGCCAGCATGAGCCGAGCGCCCATGCGCGCGCAGGCCTTGCGCAGGTCGTCGAGCGCGCGCAGCCCCGAGGCGTCGAGCGCCAGCACGTGGCGCATCCGCAGGATCATGACCTTCGGGGGCTTGGCCCCCAGGTCCAGATTGTCCCGAATCGACTCGGCGACCCCGAAGAAGAACGCTCCCTCGGCGTCGTAGACGACGACCCCCTCGGGCGCCTCCAGGCGGCTCAGCGCGTCGGCGCGAAGGCGGATCGTCTCGTCGTCCACCGAGGCGTGCAGCTCGCGCGTGACCTCGCGTATCGTCGTGACGTCGGTCATGCGCTTCATGAACAGCGCCGCCGAGAGCGCCATCCCGACCCCGACCGCGACCGTCAAGTCGACGAAGACCGTCAGCAGGAAGGTCGTCACGAGCACGACCACGTCCATGCGCGGCGCGCGCAGCAGCGCGCGGAAGGCGTGCCGCTCGCTCATGTGCCAGGATACGACGACTAGGATCGCCGCGAGGACGCAAAGCGGGATCAGCTTCGCCCAGCGCCCGAACAGCAGCATGATCAGCAGCAAGGTCAGCGCGTGGACCATGCCGGCGACGGGGGTGCGGCCGCCGTTCTTGACGTTGGTCGCGGTGCGGGCGATCGCGCCGGTCGCGGGAATGCCGCCGAAGAGGGGGGAGGCGACGTTCGCGATTCCTTGGGCGATCAGCTCGGTGTTGGAGCGGTGGCGCCCCTCGATCATCCCGTCGGCGACGGTCGCCGACAGCAGCGACTCGATCGCCCCGAGCATCGCGACCGTGAAGGCCGGCCCTACCAAGCCCCGCAGCCGCGCCGGGTCGATGCGCGGAAGGACCGGGCGCGGCAGGCCGGACGGAAGGTCCCCGAAGCGCGAGCCGATCGTCTCGACCGGGAGCTTGAGCCAGGCGACGGCCGCGGTCAGCGCGATCAGGGCCACGATCGAGGCCGGGACGCGGCGGCTGACCTTGGGCCAGGCCGCCAGGATCACGAGCGCCGCCGCGGACACCGCGATCGTCGTCGGATCGGCCGTGCGGAACGTCCGGAGATAGACCTCCCAGCGTCCGAGGAAGTCGCCGGGCAGGGGGCCGGTCCTCAGGCCCAGCAGATCGCGGAGCTGCTGCGAGAAGATGATGGTCGCGATCCCGGCCGTGAAGCCGACGGTCAGCGGGTACGGGATGAACTTAATGATCGTCCCGAGGCCGAGCAGGCCCATCGCGATCAGGATGACGCCGGCCATCAACGTGCAAGCCGCGAGCCCGTCGACCCCGTGGCGCTCGACGATCGCGTAGACCAGCACGACGAAGGCCCCGGTCGGGCCTCCGATTTGCACGCGCGAGCCGCCGAGCGCCGAGATCAGGAACCCCGCGACGATCGCGGTGACCAGCCCCTTCTCGGGGCTCACGCCCGAGGCGATGGCGAACGCGATCGCGAGCGGCAGCGCGACGACGCCCACGATGACCCCCGCGGTGAGGTCCCCGAGGAACTGGGGGAACCCGTAAGTCGCGAGCGTCGTGGCCAGCTTAGGCAGGAACAGCGGCCGCGGCCCGGGATCCCGCGGCATCCTTACTCCTTGCCGAGGCGCTCGAGCAGCCGTTGGCTTTCGAGAAGTTTCTTGCGCAGCAGGCGCGCGATCGGCCTGAGAACCTCGAACACGTCGCGGTCGCGGATCGAGTAGTAGACGGTCACCCGCTCCTGCCGCGAGGCGACGATCCCGGCCTGCCGCAGCACCGCGAGGTGCTTGGACAGGCTGGATTGCTCGACGCCGAGCTCGGCGACGAGCCGCCCCACGGAAGCCTCGCCGGCCTTGAGCCGCTCAACGACCGCGAGCCTCACCGGATGAGCGAGGGCCTTGAGGAACTCGGCCTTGATGCGAAACGCCAGCGAGTCGGGCATGCCGATCTATGAATCCATGAACATTTTAGCATACAACGCCCGGTGTCATACTTTGAAAAGTTGAATTGTTGGGAAAAACGCCGCCGGAGACGGCTCTCGGCCGTTAATTATTCAAGAATTCAAAGTATGACACCTAGCCACCTAGCCGTTCATCACGTAGGCGCCGTTGAGGGGGAGGACGTGGTCGTTCCAGACGCGTTGGTAAGCGGCGTCGTTCGCGACCGGGAGGTCGATCAGGGCCAGGCAGAGCTCGCGTTGCTTGGCGCTGGCGCTGGCTTTCGAGTACAGGCGCAGGGCGTAGGCCGACATGTCGCGGACCATGAAGTCGAAGATACGGTCCAGGACGTCGTCGTCCAGGTGGTCAAGCCGGGCTTGCTCGATGATCAGCTGGGCGTAGGGGACGAGGGTGAACAGCTCGCCCAGGACCAGCATGAAGTCCAGGTCCTCCTCCTGCGCCTTGTCGGGTCCGGCCTCCAGGATCAGACGCTTCAGGCGCTCGACCTGACGCTGGAAGACCGTCACGTTCGGCAGCGGGGCGCTCGCGAGCGCCGCGTTGTAGTCGTGGAAGCGGACCTCTTTCTGTCCCTTGGTCGTCGAGCCCTGGCGGAACAGGAAGTCGTCGCTGGCGGTCCCGTCCATGCGCGGGAGGGGCGGATAGGCCGCCGGCTCGAACAGGAACTTCCGCATGAACTTCAGGACCAGCACCATGTTGACCTGCGCGGTGCCTTCCAGCTTCGGGAGGGCGCGTATGTCGCGCGCGGCCATCTCGAAGTACGGGGCCTTCTCGAAGCCCTTCGCCGCGATGACCTCCCACAGCAGGTTGATCACGTCCTCGCCCTGCGTCGTCACCTTCATCTTGACGATCGGGCTGTAGAGCAGGTAGCGGCGGTCGCTCTCGGAGGCGGCGCGCAGGTAGTCGGCGGTGCGCGCGGCGACGAGGCGCATCGCGAGCAGGCGCGCGTAGGCGTCGACGAAGTATTGCTTGATGTGCGGGAACTCGGTCACGGCCTTGCCGAACAGGCGGCGATTCGCGGCGTGCGCGATCGACTCGTAGAACGCGTGCGTGCTCATCCCGATCGAGGCCCAGCCGAGGTTGTACTTGCAGTAGGCGACCGTCGCGAGGGAGGCGTCCCAGGCCGCGCGGCCGCGCGAGAGCAGGACGCTCGCGTCGACCGGGTAGCGGTCCAGCTCGAACTCGGCGACGTAGTTCTGCGAGTTGCAGACGTTCTGGATGAGCGAGTAGCGCGGGTGGGTCGTCTCGGCCGCGAAGAACGCGAACTCGCGCCCGCCGTCCACCTTCGCGAACACCGAGACCAAGGCCGCCTTGTTCGCGTTGCCGATGTAGTACTTCCGCCCCGAGGCCTCCCCGGTCCCGCCGCCGTTCCCATTCAACAAGAGCCGCATCTCGCTGCCGAGTATGTCCGCCCCGTGCTGCTTCTCCGAGAGGCCGAACGCGAAGATGCCGCCTTTGCGCAGAAGGTCGGCGGTCCGCCGCTTGATGGCCTCGTTTTCCGACATCCAGATCGGCCCCAGACCGAGCATCGACACCTGCCAGGTGTACCAATACCCGAGCCCGTAGAAACCCAGCACCTCGCTGAAGTGACGGTTGCGGAACGAGTCGAAGCGCGCGTCCGCGTCCCCGTAGCCGGCCGGAGTCAGCAGCGACGCGAAAATCCCGTGCTTGGCCTGGAAGTCGAGGAAGTCGGAGTACCAGACGCGCTCATGATCGTCGGCCTTGAGCTTCTTGAGCCCCTTGGCCTCGAAGAATTGAACCGTCTTGCGAAGCATGTCGCGGGAGCGGGGATCGAGAGCGTCGAACGTCTCTGTCGCGGGATTGAGCAATCGCATGGCTTCTCCGACGGAAGGAATGCGCCGATCCTATCATTTTGCCAGTCCCGCTTCATCCGCGCTATGATAGTGCCCTCTCCCGAGGGGAGAGGGTGCGGGTGGGGGGTGGTTCCGTGTCCTTGAAGATACTTTTCGTCTGCGTCGAAAACTCGTGCCGCAGCCAGATCGCGGAGGGGTTCGCGCGCTCCTTGGGCGGGGGCCGGGTGGAAGCCGCGAGCGCGGGCTCCCGTCCCTCCGGAAAAGTGAACTCGACCGCGGTCGAGCTGATGCGCGAGCGGGGGATCGATCTGTCCGCTCACCGCTCGAAGGGTTTGTCCGCGCTTCCCTCCGAGGGCTGGGACTACGTCGTCACGATGGGCTGCGGCGACGCCTGCCCGTTCGTTCCGGCCAAGGCGCGGCTGGATTGGGCGATTCCCGACCCCAAGGCCCTGCCCAAGGCCGAGTTCCGAGAGGTCCTGGACCTGATCGAAGCCAAGGTCCGCGAGCTTCTCCTCCCTCGATGAAGGACCCGGTCTGCGGGATGGACGTCGATCCGGCGGCGGCCCGATTCCGATTGGAGCGAGAGGGCCGGGCGTACGTCTTTTGCGGCCAAGGCTGCCTGGATAAGTTCCGCCGCGGTCCGGTCGCGCCCGCCGACGCGGCCGCGGAGTACACTTGCCCGATGGACCCCGAGGTCCGGCAAATCGGACCGGGCGTCTGCCCGATCTGCGGCATGGCCTTGGAGCCCGTCGAGGAGACCGGAGAGGTCGACGACCCCGAGCTGCGGGACATGCGCCGGCGCCTTGCGGGGAGCGCCGTCCTGACGCTCCCGCTCGTCCTACTGTCGATGGCCGGCGCCTCAGCCTGGGCGCAGGCGATCCTCGCGGCCCCGGTCGTCTTGTGGGGCGGACGTCCGTTCTTCGAGCGCGGCTGGGCCTCCGTCGTGAACCGTCGCCTGAACATGTTCACCTTGATCGCGCTCGGCTCCGGGGCGGCCTTCCTTTATAGCATCGCCGCGGGCCTCCTTCCGGGGACGGGGGGATCGCCCGTCTACTTCGAGTCGTCCGCCGTGATCGTGACCTTGGTGCTGTTGGGCCAGGTCCTGGAGCTGGGCGCCCGCAAGCGCACGCGCGGCGCCGTCCGCGAGCTGTTGAAGCTGGCCCCGGCGTCCGCCCTGCGCGTGGAGGAGGGCCGGGAGGCCGAGGTCCCCTTATC
>CAZMIB010000133.1:8748-9264 GCA_964566245.1 uncultured Elusimicrobia bacterium
CAGTTGCGGGATTGAGTACTTGCGCAGCATGATCGACTGTGTCAAATAGCAAGTTCGTCGGAAGGCGACTTCACGCCCGAGACGAGGATGACGCTAGGAAGATCTCGGCGACGAGTGCCGATCGGGGCGAGGCGACCCACTGGAACGGCTGCGGTGAACGCCATCGCCCCCTTCGTCGACACGCTCTTCTAGGATGGCGGCCCGCGTCGCGATCAAGCTGGGCCTCGTGGTCGCCGCGATTCTCGTCGTGCTCGGCGTCCTCGAGGACGTCCTGCGGTGGCGTCCCGGCGAGTGCGTGCCCGCGGACGGCGTCGTCCTGGACGGCGGCGGATTTGTCGACGAGTAAATGCTCACCGGCGAGCCGATCCCGGCCGAAAAGCGCCCGGGCGCGCGCGTCTCCGGCGGGACGGTCAACGGCGCGGGGGGATTCGTGATGCGCGCCGAGGGCGTCGGCCGCGATACGCTGCTCGCGCACGTCGTGCGCCTGGTCGCCGAGGCGCAGCGCACGCGCGCGCC
>CAZMIB010000134.1:0-9188 GCA_964566245.1 uncultured Elusimicrobia bacterium
CGCGGCCGGCGTGGGCGCCCCGCTGTCGAAAGTCTGGCGGCCGCCCTGCGCCGCGTACTCCGCGGCCTGGGGAGCGTAGCGCCGTCCGTCGGCCGAGGCCCGCTGAAGCTGGGCCAGCGCGCGCATCGGGCTTCCGCCGCGGCCCGCGCTCGACGGCGCGGCGGTCAACGTCCGCGTCTCCGCCGCCTTAAGCTTCCCCGCCCCGGAAACCTTGAGTTTGAGCTGCGCGAACCCGCGCCCGACCATCCCCCCGAACGTCCCCAGCCGACTGCCGGACGTGCCGAAAGAGGCGGGCTCCAGCTTGGTGCTTGCGCTTTTTATCCCTTCCCCCCCTATGGCGGGGGGAGGTGTGGATAGGGGGGAAGATTCGACCTGATGATCACCCCCACCCTTCCCTTCATCCTGTCCCAGCCGCCCCCCTCTACGGCCAGGCCCGTGGGGGAGCCCACTGGGCTCCCCCCGTCCCATCGAGGGGGAGGGAACCGCAGGCTGAACCGCCGTCGCCGGCTCCTCCATTCTCACACCCGGGTTCCCCGCCTTCAGGAACCCGAGCGAGGACGCCGGACTCGCGAGCGCGGCCGGACTCGGCGCCCCGAGCACGCCCGCGCTGCCGTAGCGCACGACGACCGGCGCCTGCGGCTCCGGCTCGCGCAGGCTCATGACGACGCCCATGAGACCCATGCCGAGGGCCACCAAGCCGGCGGCCCTGAGCCCCTCCGCGCCGCGCATCATCGCCGGCGTCGAGGCCGCGCCGCCGAACAAGGCCGCGAAAAACCCGCCCTTGCGCTCGCGCTCGTCCGAGGCCGCGCCCGCGGCCTCGCCCGGATTCACGATCCTCGTCGTGACCTCGGGCAGACGCGGGTCGTCCTTGCCGCCGTTCGTTTCGCTCATTCGAGCACCAAAACGCGGAATTCACGCCCAGCGACGACCGCGGGACCGCCTATATAAAGGAAGGAAACGACGCCCGCGACGCCGCGTTAGGAGTCTAACAGGGCCCCCTGGCGCCGTCAAGGGCTAAAGGGGCCTATTGACCCGGGTTTTAGAGGAGCCTGAAACCGACCCGAATATCCAGCCCCCGCCGCCGCGCTTCCTCTATGAAAGGCCCGGCGGGAACGCCGGTCTCCACGGGATAGGCCCCGGGGCGGTCGATGGCCTTCGAGGCCAGAATTTGGGCGATGATCGCGGCCGGGAAGCCGGTGGTGCGCATCATCGCGGTGAGGCCGTGCTTTTCATCGTAAAGATCGAGCAGCTCGTACGTCGCCTCGCCCTTGCGTCCGCCCTTGGTCCCGCGCACGGTGACGCGTATCACGACCAGGTCCTTGTCGCCGGGCCGGTCGAGGCTCTTTTGCAGGAGGGCGGCCGACAGCTCGCGCGGGGCGACCGTGCCCCCGTTCACCGCGACCGGCTCGGCGCCGAAGAAGCCGAGGTCCTTCATCGCGTTGACGACCTCGCAGTGGCCCGGGTAGCGGATCAGCTTGTTGTCCATGCGCCGGACCTTGCCCTCGAAGGTCCAGGCCATCGTCGACAAGCCGCCGGAGGCGTGCGCGGCCTCGCAGCGGCCCAGAGGCGCGGGCAGGTCGATCGTCTCGACCTCGGACAGCCCGTCCACCTCGACGCGCTTGTAGTCGCGCAGCGCGGTCGCCTTCTCGACGTACTCGTTGATCAGGCCGTGAACCGAGAACAGCAGCATGTAGTTGAGCGGCGGCCGAGGTTTTTGCGGCAGGCCGCCGTCGCGGATCAAAACCTCGTCGACCTCGTCGAACTGCTCGATCCCGTGCACCGCCAAGGTGTTGATCATGCCGGGCCCGAGCCCGCAGTCCGGTATGAGGGTCACGCCCGCGCGAACGGCCTCGTCATGCAAGGCCAACTCCTCGCGGACGATCGACGTGTTGCCGCCCAGATCGACGAAGTGGGTCCCGGCCTTGATCGCCGCCTTCGCGAGGGCCAAGTTCAGAAAATAGGGAACCGCGCTGATGACGACGTCGCGCCCCTTCGCCAGCCGCTCCACCGCCGCGGCATCCGAGGCGTCGACGACCGCCGTCTCCACCTTCGGCGAGCCCAGCCACTTCCGCGCCGACTCCAGCCCCTCGGGCCGGCTATCGGCCAAAAGCACGCTCTCGACGCCCGCGCCGCGGACGAGATCGAACACGATCGCCCGCCCCTGCATGCCCGAGCCCAGAACCAGGAATTTCATCGGGACTTCCTCTCTTCCGCGCGTTCCTTCAAGAATCCCAGCACATCCCGCTCTCGCTTAAGCAGGCGCACCTGCTCGCCGCGCGACGCGATGTAGCCCGTCAGCCGCGCGTTCCATGGCTTGGGCCACTCAAGATACAGCGCGACTTCATTGCCCAGCTCGACGGCACGCGTCAGCTCCAAAAGGCACCCGTCGTAGCCCCACATGCCGCGACACGGCAGGCTAAGAATCACCAGGTCCGCCGCGGCCAGGCCGCTGTCGATGGAATATTGGATCATGTCGGCCATCGCCCCCTGCTGGAGCTCCAGCAAACGGGCGGCCGAGGCGCCCGGTTCGGGCGCGCGGTGCTCCGGCCGCACGCGATAGTCGAACGCCGCGACGGCCAACCAATGCCTGAGGTCGTCCTCGTCGGGAACACGATCGAAACGTCCCCTGGGCTCCGCGAATTTCTCCGCCCACCGCGATATCCACTCCACCGGCGCGAAGGCCGCCGGCGCGGCCTCGACGATGGACTCGCTCCACGTCGCCCCGAAGTAGAGCCTCGGCTTGAGCTGCCGCTTCACGTTTTGAAAGAAGAAATGGATCCCGGTCCGATCATCGGGATGGAAACTGTCGTAAGTCGGCGGCATCACGGGCGGAACCTTGAACAAGCCGGCCTTGGCGCCAAGCTTCAAGGCCAGGCGGCGCGACGCGGCGATCTGGCTCCTCGTCATCGCCTGCTCGACGACAACCAGCCGGTCCCGAGCGAAAGCGTCGCCGCGCAGCGCCGCGGCGGCGTAGGCCTCGTGCGCCAGCTCGCGCCACGCCTCGGCGTCGCGCGGCTCCGCGGCCGCGGCCCGCTCCTCGAAGCGCCGGCCGACGTTCGCGTGCCCGTGGGTAGCACCGCCGGCCCGCGCCAACTCGTTGATCCTGAGGGCCTCAAGGGCGGGATCGAGCCCGTGGGTGGGCCGCGCCTGCTCGAAAAGCCCCGCCAACCGGGCCGAAAGCGCCTCCGGACCGCCGGCTCCGGCCAGCTTGAGCTCGTCGCGCAGGGCGCTGATTTCGGAAGCCAGCGCCGAGCCGGGCGCGTCTCCGGTCCTTTTTTGGAACTGCCAGGAGGCCGCGACAAGAGCGGATGTCCCCTCTACGCCCGCCAAACCCCTCAAGGATACGACGTGCGCCTCCACGGACTCCGGATGAGCGAGCAGGGCCCGCGTCACTTGCGCCGCGGCCAGCCGCGCGGATTCCGGCTCCATGCGCGACGCCGAAACAAGCTCCGGCAACGAGGGCAGGACGCCGTCCGCGCGAAGCGACCCGAGCTGAGACCTCAGCGCCGACTCCACCCATGGGGAGGCGCTCACGGCCGAGACGACCGGCGTAAGCTCCGCCGGCCGAACGGCCTCGCCCGCGTGAGCGGCGTTCGCCCAAAGGATCAAGGCCGCCGAGGAGAGCAGCCCGGCCGGCCTCATTGCCCCTCTCCGTCCGACCCCTTCCCCTTCTTGCCGCCGCTTTCCTCGCGCCCTTCCTCCCGCATCTTCTCCAAAGTCTCGCGCGTCACCTGGCGGAACACCATGCGCATGTCGTGAGCCTTGCGGGGACCGAACGCCGCGAGGCGCTTCATGCGCGAGCGCTCCAAGGTGAGCTCCACCTCGGCGTTGAGCCGCGTCAGCTCGGAGATCTCCTCGGCGCTCGGCAGCCGGTCCTCGTCCGCGAAGCGCGCGCGGCGCGCGGCGACCTTGTCGTAGGCCCGGCGCACCGGGTCCAGCTCCTTCGAGCGCCGGTTCAACGGGTCGGCCAGCTCCAGCTTCAGGAAGTCCATTCGGCGCAGCTCGAGCTGCTCGTCGAAATTGCTCAACGCCAGCTTCTTGTCGAGCTTATGATGCTCGGCCAGGTCTCGCTCCAGTGCCGCCCGGTCCTCCGGCGAAAGCCCCGCGATCGCCGCGCCGCGGCTCGCGTCGCGGACGCGCCGCCAACCTTCGAGGCCGTAGCGCTTGAGGATGTCGTCCTCGAGCTTGCCCAGGCTCTTCAGCAGCGGAACGCGCTCCTCGCGCAGCCGCTGAACGAGCAGCGCGGATTTACGCAGTTGAGCGATAGGAGAGTCCGTGTTGACCGCCACGTTCAACCTGCGGCTCTGCGGGCCGACGACGACCCGATGCGTCGCCATCGAGGCGAACGCGGCGACGGTGGCGGGCACCGACAAGAAGTCCAGCGGGCGCTTCATGAGGGCCAGGACGCTCTCGATCCAGCCGTGCTCCTTCCACGGCCGCTCGAGGTGCAGGAACGGGCTGCCGAGCGCCCAGTTCCAGATGCGGTAGTCTGAAGGCGCCGCGTGGAACGGCCGCTCGAAGACGACCAGCCCGAAGTCCAGCGGGGCGATCTCGTTCTGAAGAAGCCCGCGGCCGAAACCGCGTATCATCTCGACGGCCTTGTCGGCGGGAACCTCGACGCCGGAATCGGCGATCGCGAAGCCCCCCGCGCGCAGGATCTGCGTGATCATGCTGATGCAGTTGGTAAGGCCGCCCGTGTTGAAGAAGTCGTAGCGGTCCTCGCCGGTCAGGTGGCGCGCGTTGATGGCCGCGGCCGCGGCGCGCATCGCCTCGAGGCCCGCCGCGTCGACGCCGCGCAGCACGAAGTCCAGGACGTGGCCGACCGGGGTCTCGCTCATCGGCGCGGCCTGGCCGGTCGCTCCGGGCAGGTACCACAGCGCGTACAGATACTCGGCCAAGGTGAGCTGCTTGCCCTTGCCGAGACCGCCGGTGAACGCGCCTCCGCGCCGATCGTTGTACTGCACGGTCCAGACGTTCACGTCGCCGTCCTCGTCCTCGACCGCCATGCCGAAATGGCCCCATGGGTTCGCGCCGGCCTTGCGCCGGACGCCGTTGCCGGCCGAGAGCAGGAAATGGACCTGATAGCGCTTGGGCGAGCCGGCGGGCGGCGGAGGCAAAGCCCGAGCCAAGGTCTCGCGCACGGTCGGCTCGAAGTTCCGAACCGAGACGCCCCCGTCCTCCATGAAGTTGTCGGGCAGGCGCCACGCCTTCGAGGCCTCGCGGACCGCGGTCTCGGCGTACGGCTCGCTCGCGACGCGAACGTGCGGCGCCTCATGCAGCCAGTCGCCTCGGTGCAGCGTCATCGTCAGGCCGGAAGCGTCGCCGGGGTCGCCCTTGCCCGTCCAGACGACCGGCAGGCTGACGCGATAGCCCATGCGCTTCATCGCGCCGAGGACGTCGGCCGTCTCGGGATCATCGGTCAGCACGACGTCGATTTCCTTGTTCTCGAGATACGCGTGCAGCCGCTCCGCCTTCTCGCGCAGGAAGCGGACGGCTCGAGGGTCCTCCTGGCCGGACATGCGCAGCAGGCCGACCTGGGCGATCCATTCCTTCACGCTGAGCTTCTCGCTTTCCTCGACTTGAGCTTCCTTGGACGCCAGGGCCGCGCGGAGCGAGGTCAAGTAGACGTTCTTGCCCTTGATCATTCGCGTCATCCGCAGCTTGGAGGTCAACTCCAGCACGTTGCGGTGCGGCAGCTTGCGCGGATCGCTCAGGACCGCCGGGTTCAGGGAGGCGCGAGGATAGTCGATGCTGACGTGCCGTCGGCCGACATAGCCGAACGGCGTCGTCAGCGCGTAACCCGCGTCGCGAAGCTGACGCAAGGTGTCGTAGAGCTCGGCGTTGGCGGCCAGCACCAGCTCCGCCCCGCCGTCGGCGATGCGCTTCGCCAGCCGCGCCTGGGCCTCCGCCCCTGTATCGACGCGATCGTCCTTGCGCTCGAAGATGTCG
The DNA here is from genome assembly GCA_964566245.1 of uncultured Elusimicrobia bacterium. GTDB lineage: Bacteria > Elusimicrobiota > Elusimicrobia > CAZMIB01 > CAZMIB01 > CAZMIB01. The sequence continues at coordinate 5,950 of CAZMIB010000134.1, forward strand.
GATTCCTTGACGCGCACGATCTCGACGCCCGGGTTCTCCTTCATGACGCGCCGCAGCACGTCGGTCGCGCGCTTCAAGTCGTCGGCGCTTGAGTAGACGAACCACATCTTCATGATCGGCCCGGGATCGTCATACGAGCGCGTGATCGCCCCGGTGATCTTCCCGTACGAGGTCCCCGCCTCCAACGCCGCCGGGCTCGCGGGCGCCGGGGTCGCGGAGACGAGGTTGGGATCGACGTTGGAAAGCGACCCGATCGAGGAGAGAGACGGCGCCCTGGGCGCCGGGCCGGCGGCCGCCGGAAGGAGCGGAGTCTTGGTTTCGCCGCAAAAAGCCGTCGGCGGCGCCGCCGCGAAAAGTAGACCGAAAATAACAGCCTGCCAAGCGTTGTTCATCATGCTGTCCTCATAGTCCTTCCCCCCTCCGTGGGGGAAGGGTCGGATGGGGGGAAGATTTCCCCCTTGCCCTTTTACCGCTTTCCTTCAGCGCCCCCCGAGGGCCCTTGGGAACCCTAAATCCAGGAAGAAGGCCCACCCCGTTTTAGGGCCTTCAGACCTTTCTTTCTACGTTACCCCGGGCCGAAGGACCCGGGTTCAAGTCGTTGGGGGCTCGGCCGTCAACAGCTCCTCGCGCGCCTCCTTCTCCAACTCCTCGCGCAGAGCCGGATCGGCCACGCCGCGCGTGAGGCGCTCGACCACCAGCGAGAGCAGCCTCTCCAGAAAATCCGTCGAAAGATCCAAAGAGAAGCCCAGCAGGCGCAACGTCTCCACCGAGCGCTGCCACATGTCGATTTTTTCCCAAACGAAGGTCCCGAAGTCCCCCGCGAGAACCGCGCGACCGTCCTCCAACACGCGTATGTTCTCATCGTGCAGATCGGAGTCGTCGCGCAGCGTCCCGCTCCAGCCCAGCCGGTGCAGGCGTATCATCGCCGCCACGGCGTCGGCCCGGATGCCGTCATAGATTTTGTCGGGACCGGCCCCGGCCGCCGAAGTCGGGTAGTTCACGCCTAGCGCGTTTCTGAGGCGCTTGCCGTCCCGGTACTCGAAGACCATCACCCCCAGCGGCGTCCGCTCCGTGAAGCGCAGGCGGCGGTGGTACATGCGCAGCGCGCCGGTGTATTGCCTGAAATAGAGCGGCTTGACGACCCCCGGATCGTCGGGAAAATGGTCCCACAAGTCCTTGGCGACGGTGAAATGCTCCGGGCGTATGAGGTTGCGCTTCTTCTCCTCGCCCGGGATTTTCAACTCCACCGCGAACGAGCCCTCCGCGTCCTCGACGGCGAGGATGTGCCGCCTGAAACTTTCGCTCACCGGATACACCGTCAGCTCGTTGAGCCGGTAAGCGTCGTCCCTCGACCGCGCCCATGCCATCGGCCCCTGGGGCGCCTTGTTCGCGAGATGGAAGGAATGCATGAGCCGCAGAAAGCTCAAGGCGTGCCACAGACTCGCCAAGCGCCCGGGATCGCGAAGCGCGGCGTACAACGTGGGCATGCGCCGCTTGAGAGCGTCCTTGGCGCCCGGGAACCAGAGCGACGACCCCGCGATCGGCCGCAGCGGCGCCCGGACGGCTCGCTCGGGCGGCGAGGCGAGCGCCTCGAAGACGCCCCGAATCAACGGGTGGTCCTCCAGCGCGTCAAAGGCCCAGGCCATCTCGCGCGACCAGGCCGGAGACCCCAGCCGCAAGCGTCGAGCCAACAGCCCCGCGATGGAGCGCCCCGCCGCCTCCCCTCCCAAGGCCTCCCACAGCGCCTCCCGCGTATCGGTAAGATCGTGAATCACGACGATCCTGGCCCTCAGCAGGATAAGCTGGCGCGAACCTTGGTCGATTGCCGCGTCCAGCACTCCTCCCGCCGCCCAGGTTTCCTCGCGGAACGGAGAGGCGGGAAGCGTTCCATCGGCGTTCAGCTTCCAGAAGCGCACGCACGCGTGGTCGATAGAGATCAAGACGCCGTGCTCGGAGTCGACCAGAAGTTTCGTCGTCCCGGGATAAGGCCACGGACGGCGTTGCTTCGGCTCCGCTTGAATGCCGCCGTCCGGCCCCACCGCGCGGGCCTCGATCCAGTCCTGCGTCAACGTGTACAAGGTGCGCGTCACGGGCTCGAAGGCTCCCGCGGCGAGGTCCGGCGACTCGATGCGCTGCGCCGCCTCCGCCTCGAACGCGCCGTCCTCAAGACGCCGCCGGCGCTCGACCCCTCGCGAGTCGAACGTTAACAAAGCGCCGGAAAACGGGTCGCGGTCCAAGGCCCGGAGGGGCGCGGCGGCCAGCGGCAGGCTCAGAACTTGCGCCGGTCGCGCCTCCACGCCCTGCTCTCCGACCCATCGAACCTCCAGCGTCCCAGACGCGCGGCGGCCGGTGACCAAGCGCCGCGTCTCGCGATCGAGGACCGCCAGGTCGGCATCCAGCGCGAAACCGAGCGGACTCGGGCTGTCGCCGATGAGGGCGCCGGTCTCATCCAGGCGGACAACCTTGCTTTGGGAGTTCAAAAGCAGAAGCGACCTCGACCACGGAAGATAACCGAGACCCCTGACGTCCGCCGCCATGAAGCTAGGCGGGAACCAACGCTTGACCTGCGCCCTGGCCCTCAACTGATCCATGACGCCCGCGTCCTTGCGATGCCAGGCGCGCTTGAAGAAGGCGACCGCCCCCGCGGCCGTCACCCGTGACTCCATGTCGAAGCCGCGCTGGATTATCTCTCCGGCCGTCCAGTCGAGCAGAGGCGCCGGGCCGCGATGCAGTTGGGCGGCCAGCAAGGCGTGGACGAGCTTGTCCTTGAGCCCCAGCCCCTGCTCCGTCGCGGCGCGGCCCAAGCGGCGTATGAAGTCCGCCCCCAGCTCGAGCGCGCCGTCGGGGCGCCTCAAAATCGAGCCGCCTCCGGCCTCGCCCGGCCGGCCCACGATCAAGATGCGCTCGGCTTGCAGGTCGACGCCGCGCGCTTGAATCGCGCGCGCCGCCGCCGCCGTCTCCCTCGCGCCCGATCCGGCGCCCCAAACCCGGCGCCAGCGCCCGTCGTCCCCCAGGCGCAGCTCGGCCGCCACGGCCGGGCGGACGCTCGCGCGCCCCAAAAACAGGTCGTCCAGCGCCGCCGCCACGGCGCGCGGCTCGTTCTCCACGCCCACGCCGGGAATCGGCAGGCGAGCCTCGAACTCGGCCAAGGCCGATGCCGCCTTGCGCGCGACGCCCGGCCGCGAGGCGGCCCAGCCCGTCAACCCCTCCCGGCCTTGAAGCGTCCAGCCCCGCCCGCC
>CAZMIB010000135.1:0-9136 GCA_964566245.1 uncultured Elusimicrobia bacterium
GCATCGCGGTCAACTTCGCGGGCCTCGGCGTCTATGCCGTCGGAGCGGTGGTCGCCGCCAACTTGCTGGGCGTCGACGTCCCGACGACGCTGACCGGCCTCCTCGCGCTGAGCGGCGTGGCGGCGGCGGGACTGGAAAGCCCGGTCGGCAATTTCGCGGGCGGCTTGCAGCTCGCGCTGCAGGAGCCGTTCAATCTGGGCGATCGCATCCAGCTCGGGGACAGTCCGGAATACCAGGGCGTCGTATCGAAAGTGACGATCATGAAGACGACGCTCAAACGCCGCGCCCAGGAGAAGGTCGGGGACACGCTCGTGGAGCGGATCAAGACCATCCATGTGCCGAACTCGTCGTTCATCGGCATCGTGCTCATCCGTTTCGCCGACCGGGAGCCGGAGCTCGTCGAGCCGAGGACCCCGGCGCCCCGGCCCAATCGCGTCCGCACCGGTCTCGGCTTGGTCGTCGCGGCGCTGCCCGTCGCGCTCCGCCTCGCCGTACCCGCGTGGGGCGGGGGCCTGCTGGGCTGGCTGTCGATTTTCGCCGCGGCGGGCGGGGCCTGGCTAGCCGGCAAGGTCGTGAGCCTGCTCGTGGAGCGCGCCCTCGCGCGCTCGAAGCGCGACCCGATGTTCAAGAGCATCATCGCGACCGGCGCGAGCTACTTGGTCTACGCGGCCGCCGGGTTCCTGATCGCCGCTTTGCTCGGCGTGAGCCCGGCCGGCGTGGGTTCAAGCTCCCTTTTCGTCACCTTGGTGACCGGCTGGCTGCTGCGCGGCCCGATCGGCGACTTCATCGGCACCTTCATTCTGCTGAACAACCGAGACTTCACCGTCGGCGACGACATCCAGATCGGCGCCGCGACCGGGCACCGGGGCCTGGTGCGCCGGATCGACTACTCCTACACCCGCCTGGCCGGCGCCGAGAAGCGCGAGATACTCGTGCCGAACAGCCGCCATGGGAAGGCGGTTATCATCACGACGAAATGAGACCCTTCAGAAGGTGAGGACGACCTTGCCGATGTTTTTGCGGTCCTGAAGGCGGCGGTGGGCCTCGGGGGCGTGGGCGACGGGGAAGGCTTGATCGACGCGCGGGGTGATGCGGCCCTCGCTCCAGAGGCGGTGCAGCTCGTTCAGCTCATGCCTCAGCAAGGGCTCGTCGCCGGACAGGCGGCCGATGTGCAACCCGACCACGCCGCGGTTCTCCCCCATCATCGAGAGCGGGCTGAAAAAGCCCGAGCGCAGGTAGGCCCATAGGGCCGCGAACGGGTTGCGCCGAAGCCCGGGCGCAGACGCCGAGATCCCGTAGCAAACCAGAAGCCCCGCCGGGGCGAGGCAGCGGTAGCTTTTGCGGAAGCTGCGCCCGCCGACCGGGTCGAGGACGATGTCGACGCCGCGGCCGCGCGTAAGCTCGAGCGTCCGCGCCTCGAAGTCCTCGCCGTGGCCGAGCATGAACTGGGCGCCCTGGCCCATCACGAAGGCGTGCTTGGCCGACGAGGCCGTGCCGATGATGGTCGCCCCGCGCAGCCCGGAGAGCTGGACCGCGGCCACGCCCACGCCGCCCGCCGCGCCGTGGACCAGCACGCTGCCGCCTTGCCTGAGGTTTCCGAGCACGTACAGCGCGTGGTAGGCGGTCAGATAGTTGACCGGCAGGGCCGCCGCTTCCTCGAACGTCTTGCCCTCGGGGAGCGGGATCGTCCAATCCGCGGGGACGACGACTTTCTCCGCGTAGCCCCCGAAGGCCGTCGCGCAGGCGACGCGCTCGCCGAGGCGGCCGATCTCGACCCCCGGCCCGATCGCGTCGATCTCCCCGGCGATCTCGTAGCCGGGCACGAACGGCAGCGGCGGAGCGCCGGGGTAGAGCCCCATGCGCATCAGCACGTCCGCGAAGTTGACGCCCGCCGCGCGCACGCGGACGCGGACCTGCTTCGGGCCGGGCTCGGGCTCGGCGATCTCGCGGACCTGGAGCGCCTCGGGCGCCCCCCGACGCGCGATGAACACCGCTTTCATGGGATGGGTTTCAGGCCAGGGCTTCGATCTGTTGCGGCGTCAAGAGCCAGCGCAGCGCCCCGGCTCCGTGCACGGAGTCCATCTCGACCAGCAGCATTCCCCCGGGCTTGAGCTCCATCATGACCTGGGTGGTGCCGACCAGCAGCAAGGAGGCCAGCTCGCCCAAGGTCGGCTGGTGGCCGACCAGCAGCAGGCGCTTGGCGGACGAGAACTCGCGCAGCGAGTCCCATAGAGGCTCGGCCTGGCCCGAGGTGGAAAGCGGGGGATGCAGGCGGAGGTCGACGCCGCCGCCCATGCCCTCGACGGCCAGCTCGGCGGTGTCGCGCGCGCGGAGGATCGGGCTCGCGAGCACCAGCTCCGGCAGAAGCTCGAGGGCCTCGAGGGCCCGTCCGGCCGCGCGGGCCTGCTGCCTCCCGAGCCCGCCCAACGGCCGGTCAGCGTCCGTCTTGACGCCCGCCTCCTCGAGCTTGGGCGTCTTCGCGTGGCGCAGGAGTATGATCTCCACGCGGGGAGTCTATTTCTTTTGCGGAAGCCGGACAACCGCGCCGGCTTTCCTCAGGCGGCCGGCCCGGGAATCGGCTTGCGCTCTTCCGGCTTGGCGGCGATCGCCGGCGGGCGTATCAGGTCGTCGATCAGCCGGCGCAGTTGCGCGTCGTCGTTGACGAGCCGGCCGGTCTTGAAGTCGACCACGCCGAGAGCCGTCCGCTGGAAGCGTCCGCTTTCGTCGACCTTCTTGCGCTGCTCTGAGGTCAGCCTCATCGAGAGCATGTAGGCGATGTTCCCGACCGGCACCCCGGCCTTGACCCTGTCGGCCACGGCCTGCGCCAACCGGCGGCCGTTCAAGAGCCCGGCCCCCTGGATCTCGGGCTTCTGCCCGATGTCCGCGGCGGACTCCACCAGCGCGGCCTTGACCTGCGTCGCGGAGTACGGCGCCGCGTTGCGGCCAAGGTAGCCCGCGACGCCGGCCGCCGCCCCCGAGGCCATCGGAGCGGCCATCGAGGTCCCGGACAAGTACCTGTAGTTGGCGTTGTCCGGCGCGAGACAGCTCGTGTCCGCGTCGTCGCTGGACCGGCTCGAGATCACCCCGCCGGGCGCGTACACGCAGATGGCCTTCGACGACGCGGCGGCCCCCGCCGCGTTCAGCGCGGGCGCCAGGCTCTCGACGCCCGTGAGCGCCCTCAGCATCCCCGGGGCCAAGGTCACGTCCCCGGCGATCGCGGCGATATCGGGCTTCGAGTACGAGTAGCCGTCCTTGGTCGGGACGGGCCCGCGCGAGGCGAACCACGACGGCTCTCCCTTCTTGGTCACGCCCCCGACCGAGAGGGCGTACTCCGCGTTGCCGGGCGCGCCCACGGTCCCCAACTCCGGGCCCGCGTTGCCGGCCGCGGCGACCACGAGGATGTTTTCCCTCAGCGTCAGCTTGTTGGCCATCGCGGCCAGCGGGTCGGACTCGGGATCGCCGCGCCCGCCCAGGCTCATGTTCAGCACCTGGGGCCGGAACTCCTTCGGCAGCTCGGCCGCCTTGCGCATCGCGGCCAGGATCGTGTCCTCCGACGTGCGGCCGATCTTGTCGAAGACCTTGAACACGACGTACTTCACGCCGGGCGCGACGCCCTTGTACTCGCCGCGGGAGTTCTCGCCGGAGCCGCCGATGATGCCCGCGACGTGGGTGCCGTGGCCGTGATAATCCTTGTTGCCCTCGCCGGTCAAATCCTCGTAACGCGCGATGCGGCCCTTGAAGTCGGCGTTCGACTCGTCGACGCCGGTGTCGATGAGCCCCACCGTCGCCCCCTCGCCGCTCATCCCTCCGCTCCACAGCCCCGCGATCTCGAGCAGGTCCCCGCCCGAGGCGCTCCGAGTCCCGAACGAGAACGGGCTTCCCGGCCCGGTCGGCAGCGGCAAGGCTTGAAGCAGCGGCGCCGCGGCGCCCGCGCCGCGCGCGAGCTGCTCCACCGAGCGGCGCGCCGCGACGTCGGCGGACTCGAAGATCCGCGCGGGCCGGCTCTCGAGGCCCTTCTTCTCCAACGCCAGACCGAGCGCGGCGGCGTTCGGCGTCGGAACCTCGAGAACCAGCAGGTTCCCGAACGCGCGCTTCAGCGTCGCTCCCTGACTGGAGAGGGCCTCGACGTCGTCGGACTCCAGCCCGGCCTCGCGATAGACGGACGCCGCGCCGCCGTCCTCGACCCGCAGCCGGTCCTGGGCCAGCTCCCCGCGCCCCTCGACCAGCACGCGCGTGGTCTCCCGGCCGGCCGAGAAAGCGTAGGCTTGAAGCCCGTCGGTCCACTGCCCGTCCTGGCGCCCTTTTTCCCAACCCGTCCAATCGAAACGATCGAGGCTCAACGCCTTGCCGCCCGGCTTCGCGGCGGCGCGGGGCTCCTTGAACAAGGTCCCGTCCTTGGCCGTCAGGATGTCCATGAAGAGGTTGCGCCCCAGCGGCGTCGGCCGCCGGACGCCGTCCGGGCCGAGGACGAACAGCCGCTTCTCGAGCTCGGGGGCCGGGTTCAGCCGCAGATAGGCCTCGAGGCCGCGCGTGATCTCGGCGTCGACGGTGGAGGACGAGGCCCGCTCGAGGAAACGGGCCACCGCGGAGGCCGCCTCGTTGTCGAGGTCGACGGGGGAGCTTTGACCCGTGCCCAGATCGGCGCGATGATAGACGAGGCCCTTCGGTCCCGCCTCGACACCCAGCTCCCTCCCGTGCTCCCTGACCAGGCGCGCGATATCGGGAAGCGGAGCCGTCTGCGCGCGGGCCGTGGAGGCCAGCGCCGACAGCAGCAGCAGCGAGATCAAGCTCGGGCGTGTCATCTTCCCCCCTCCGCCCCTCGCCAAAAAGAAACCCGGGAAGCGCCCCATGCCGGCGGCTTCCCGGTTTCAGCGAGGGGCGTGTCTAGGATGGCCCCGAGGTCCCATGCTCACAAGGGTCAAAGGGCCTATGTGAGAATAGGTCTTTAGGCCTATTTACCCCAACTCCCGGAAACCGGCCTCGGCGAGGGCTTATCCCAATTATCCACAGGCTTTTCCCCAGCCCGCGCTTCAAATAAGGCCTTAAAACGAAGAATTTTGCTAAAATCGAGCCATGCTGATGGACGCGCTCCATGCGGAGCTTGAGCAAAAACTGGAGGCTTGGGCCCGGTCCCAGGGGGTCAAGGGCCCTTCCGCGCTGACCCTTTTGGCGCCCCCGGCCCATTTGCGCTGCGACCTGGCGCTGAACTGGCCGATGCAGGCGGCCAAGGGCAGCGGCCGGCCGCCGCTCGCGCTGGCGCAGGAGCTGGTGCCGGTCCTGGGCGCCCTCAAGGACGTCGCGCGCGCCGAGCCTTCCGCGCCGGGCTTCGTCAACCTGACGCTGAACCCGGCCGCGCTGCACCGCAACCTCGGCTACATCCTCGGCCGCGCCGACCGCTACGGGACCCTGCCCGCCAAGCCCTCCGAGCGCTGGCACCTCGAGTTCGTCTCCGCGAACCCGACCGGCCCGCTGCACCTCGCGAGCGGCCGCGCGGCGACGATGGGCGACTCGCTCGCGCGCGTGCTGCGCCAACTCGGCTACGAGGTCGCGACCGAGTACTACGTGAACGACGCCGGGAAGCAGGTCGGCCTGCTCGGCTTGTCGCTGCGCGCGCGCTGGCTCGAGTCGCGCGGCGAGGCGGCCGCGCTCCCCGAGGGCGGCTACCAGGGCGAGTACGTCAAGGATCTCGCGAAGGAGATCGAGGACGCCGAGGACTGGACCGACGCGAACTTCAGCAACTTCGCCGTCGAGCGCCTGCTGCGCGAGCACCAGCGCGACATGGAGGCCTTCGGCGTCCGCTTCGACCGCTGGTTCCGCGAGAGCGAGCTGCACAAGTCCGGCGCGCTCGAGAAGACTCTCGAGCTGCTGAAGTCGAAGGGCTCGGCCTACGAGAAGGACGGGGCGACCTGGTTCGGCTCGAGCTCCGAGGGCGACGACGACAAGGACCGCGTGCTCGTTAAGTCCGACGGGACGCCGACCTACTTCCTGCCCGACATCGCGTACCACCGCACGAAGCTCGAGCGCGGCTACGACCGCATCGTCGACATATGGGGCGCGGACCACCACGGCTACGTTCCGCGCATGCGCGCCGCGCTCGCGGCCCTCGGGCTGCCGCCGGAGGGCTTCCGGCCGATCGTGCACCAGCTCGTGCATCTCTACCGCGGCAAGCAGGCCGTGAAAATGTCGAAGCGCGCGGGCGAGTTCGTCACGCTGCGCGAGGTCGTCGACGAGGTCGGCCGCGACGCGTGCCGCTTCTTCTTCGCGATGCGCACGCCGAACTCGCACCTCGACTTCGACCTCGAGCTCGCGAAGAAGAAGAGCCAGGAGAACCCGGTCTACTACGTGCAGTACGTGCACGCGCGCATCTCGAGCATCTTCCGCGAGGCTGTGAAGCAGGGGATCGCGAGCGACAAGGGTATGCTGCCGTCCTCGGAAGCCGCCCTGGCCCCGTTGGTCGCGGACGAGGAGCGAGCCTTGCTCGTCAAGCTGGCCTGGTTCCCCGAGGCGCTCCGCACCTGCCGCCGCGAGCTGTCCCCGCACCCGCTGACGACCTACCTGCTCGAGCTGTCCGGCATGTTCCATCCGTTCTACGAGAAGTGCCGCGTCGTCGACTCCTCAAACGCCGGGCTCTCGCTGGCGCGGCTGTCGCTGATCGAGGGCGTGCGCCTCGTGATCGCGAAGGGCCTCGACCTGCTCGGCGTCTCCGCCCCCGATTCCATGTGACGCCGGCCGTTCATCGGTCGGCGTTCCTTTGACTTTCAAACTTAACAATGTTAAGCTGACGCGGCCCATGACTATTATGGAACGGCGGGCGCTCGATAAGGAGGAGCTGCGCCGCAAAATACAGGCCGCGGCACGGACGCTGTTCATCGAGCGCGGCTATGAGAACGTCACGATGCGGGAGATCGCCCGCGCGATCGGCTACTCCCCCACCACGATCTACCTCTACTTCAAGGATAAGGTCGACCTGGTCCTTTCGCTGTGCGACGAGACCTGGACCGAGCTGCTGCGGGATCTCAACGCCATCCAGCCGGACCCGGCGAACCCCTTGGACGGCCTGCGCCGCGGCATGCGCGCCTACATCGACTTCGCGCTGCGCCATCCGCACCAATACGCGATGCTGTTCATCACCTATCCGCCGGTCCGGGAGGTCGAGGAGCGCTTCGAGTTCCAACGCTCGACGGCACGCGAGGCCTTCCAGTTCCTCCTGGAGGGCGTCGCGCGCTGCGTCGAGGCCGGAGCCCTGAAGCCGATCGATCCCTTTCTGGCCAGCCAGGTCCTATGGTCGGGGATGCATGGCGTCGCCTCGCTGCTTTTGACGGCGACCAAGTTTCCATGGAGCGATCGCGAGGCCGTGATCGGCTCGGTCATCGACACTTTGCTCGCGGGACTGACGGCATGATTTTTTTTATCCTCCCGCTTAACGGCGTTATGTCCGGGAGCCGCTGATGGTCTCCCTGTCGCGCAAGAACTTGTTCCATGATCGGGTGCGCCTGGCCGCCACCTTGTCGGGCATCGCCTTCTCGGTCGTGCTGACCGCCGTGCAGCTCGGCCTGTTCCTCGGCTTCCGCGACGCGACCAGCAACGTGATCGCCCATTCCGGAGCGGACTTCTGGATCGCCGAGAAAGGCGTGCGCTACATCGAGGCCGGACGGCCCTTCCTGGAGCGCCGGCGTCAGCAGGCCCTGGCCGTCCCGGGCGTCGCGGAGGCGCGCTGCTTCATCTACCGCTTCGACGGCTGGCAGCGGCCGGACGGCGCCGAGGAGAACGTCTCGGTGGCCGGCTTCGACGCCGAGGGGACGATGGGCCGGCCCTGGAACATGGTCGCCGGGTCGGTCGAGGACCTGCGGCAAGCGGACGCGGTCGTCATCGACCGGCTCTACGCGCGCAAGCTCGGAATCTCCGGCCTGGGACAAAGCGCGGAGATCAACGGCCGCCGCGCGCGCGTGGTGGGGCTCACGGACGGCATCTGGACGTTCACGACGGCCCCGGTCATCTTCACGCGCCTGGCGAACGCCCGCCTTTACACCAATATCGAGGACGACCGGACCCTGTATCTGCTCGTCAAGGCGGCCCCCGGCCAGGACCTGCGCGCGCTCAAGCGGCGCCTCGCCGAGGCCTTGCCGGACCTTTCGGTGCTGACGACGCGCGAGTTCGCCTCCCGCACCAGCGACTACTGGCTGTTCGGCACCGGCGCCGGCTTCACCGTGCTGATCGCGGCGGCGCTCGGACTGATCGTGGGCATGGTCGTCGTCGCGCAGACTCTTTACTCGGCCACCGTCGACCATCTGCGCGAGTTCGGCACGCTCAAGGCGATCGGCGCCGGAAACGGCTACGTCATCCGCGTGATCCTCGAGCAGGCCGGGCCCAGCGCCGCGATGGGTTACGCGAAAGGCATCTCGCTGAGCCTGGCGGTCGTTCGCGCGACCCGGCTCGTCGGGACGGCCATTTTCCTACCCGGGTCCCTGGCCGCCGGGCTGTTCCTTCTGACTCTCGCGACCTGCGCCGGAGCCTCCGTGCTCTCGATACGCAAGGCCACCAGCCTCGATCCGGCGATGGTGTTCAAATGACGCCCGCTCTCGAGGCCCGGGGAATCGTCATGCGCTACGGGGACGGGCCCCCCGCGCTGGCCGGCGTCGACGTCGCGGTGCGCTCGGGCGAGCTCGTCCTGCTGATGGGCCCGTCCGGCAGCGGCAAGACGACCTTGCTGTCGATCCTGGGGCTGCTGCTGCGCCCGACCGCCGGCACGGTGCGCGTCGGCGGGCGCGACGTCACCGGCCTCGACGAGCGCTCCTTGCCCGAGATACGCCTGAGAAGCCTCGGCTTCATCTTCCAAGGCTTCAACCTTTTCAAGACTTTGACCGCCGAGGAGAACGTGCGGCTCGCGCTGGAGCTCAAGGGCGTCAAGGACGCCGCCGCGCGCGAGGAGGCGCGGGCGCTGCTGGCCGCCGTGGGCCTGCAGGCCAAGGCGGACTCCCTGCCCGCCGACCTGAGCGGCGGGCAGAAGCAGCGCGTCGCCGTCGCCCGCGCCCTCGCCGGCGCGCCGGACGTGATCTTGGCCGACGAGCCCACGGCCGCGCTGGACGTCCGCAGCGGGATGACGGTCATGGAGCTTCTGGGCTCGCTCGCGCGCGAC
>CAZMIB010000136.1:0-8852 GCA_964566245.1 uncultured Elusimicrobia bacterium
GCCCCGGGCGCCCCGCCGCCCTCGCGAGCCGGGCGACGATCTCCGCCGGGGCCAGGGGACCCGCCAGCGCCTCGACCGCGGGCGCGGCCTTGTTCGTCACCGCCGCGCCGCCGAGCAGCCGGCGGACCCCGAAGTGCTCCAGCTCCAGCGCGGTGAGGCACGGGAGCACGAGATCGGAGAGCTCGCCGGTCTCGGTCATGAAAGGCGAGATCGAGACCACGAAGCCCGCCTTCGCGAGCTTCTCCCTCCACGAGGGCGACAGGAACGCGGGGTTCACCCGGTCGAGTAAGGCGACCTCGGGCAGGTCCCCCTCCAGGGCGCGCTCGCCGCGGTCGTCGCCGCGGGCGGCCGAGAAGATCTCCCGGTCGCCGAGGCTGCCGGTGAGCGCGTTGAGCGCGTGGACCGCGAGTTGGGTCCAGGGCTCGCCGCGGCGGACCAGCGCCACCGCCGGGCGGTGGCGCATGAAGCGCTCGCAGAGAGCCTTGAGGCTCTTCTCGGGCGCGCCGGTCCACTCGGCGACCTTCGCCGTCGTGAACGGCTCGACGGCTTTGCGGTAGGCCTCCAGGCCGGTCGCGCGGGCCTTGAGGAAGGCTGCGTCGCAGCGGCCGTTCGCGAAAAGCTCGCGTGCGACCGCCAGGGCGACGTAGCCCTCGGTGCCGGGGCGCGCCGGGACCCAGGCGTCGGCCTTGGCGGCGGTCACCGAGAAGCGCGATTCGACCTGCACGACGTGCGCGCGGGCGCGGTCGCGCGAGCGGAGGCGGGACCAGAGCCTTTGAGCCTCGACGTGCGAGGGGTGAGCCTGCAGCCAATCCCAGCCGAACGAGACGACGAGCGGGGCGCGCCCCGGATCGCAGAACACCGCGCTCGTCCCGTGCAGGGCGCGGTAGGCCTCGACCGGCGGCTCGCCGAGCGCGCAGCCGTAGGCGTAGGCCGAGCCGCCGAGCGCCTTCGCCAGGGCCTCCAGCAGGTCGCGCTCCGTTCCGGCGGCCCCGGAGCGGGCGACGGCCGCGAAACGCGGGCCCTTCTTGGCCCGCGCGAGCGCCTCCCCGATCCTCGAGAAGGCCTCGTCCCAGGAGACCGCCTTCCAGGCGCCCTGCCCCCGCGGCCCGCTGCGCGCGAGCGGCGTGGTCAGGCGGTCGGGGTGGTACAGCTCCTGCAGGCTTGCCGCGCCCTTCGGGCACAGCGCGCCCTCGTTGATGGGGTTGTCGGGGGCGCCGGAGACGCCGACCGCGCGGCCGTCCACGCGTCGGACGACCAGGCCGCAGCCGGCCTCACAGAGGCCGCAGACGGACGGGACGAAGTCCTCCTTGCCCAGCGGGGGCGGCGCCTCCTCGGCGGGCTTGAGCACCGCCTCCCGAGCGAAGGCCGGCAGCGCCGTCCCGGCCCCGAGGAATCCCGCCCACTTCAGAAGTCCGCGCCTAGAGATTTCCATGTCAGCGGTGGCACGCCATGCAGTCCGTGGTCACGTTCCGCTCGCGATGGCACTCCACGCAGCGCTCCATGCGTATCGGAACGGTCTGCCGCGTCACGGGAGCCTCCCGCGCGGCCATGTCCCCGTGGCAGACGGCGCACTCCAGCTTCGCCGAGGCCACGTGACGACGATGCGAAAAGTAAACGTGCTCGGGCACGTGATAGACCTGCTTCCACGGGACGGGCTTGCCCGCGGCCGCGAAGTCGCGCAGCGGCTTGGTCTTGGGGTTGTCCTCCGAGCCGTGGCAGTTCAGGCACACGTCCAGCTCGGGGAGCCGGGCGCGCGCCGTTCCGTCCGCGATGCCCGCGTGGCAGGCCGAGCACTCCAGCCCGCCGTCCACGTGTTTTTTGTGATTGAACGCGAGCGGCTGCTGGGCGCCCGGCCGAAGGGCGCCCAGCGCCGCCCAGGCGACGCCCGCGATCGCGACCGCGGCCACGACGGCGAGAATCGCTCTCATGACTCTCCTTTCCTCGCTCCTACTTCGTCGCCGCCGGCGCGGAGACGGCGGCGCCCTTCTCGGCCTTCGCTTCCTTCGGGGCCAGCGAACGGACGTAGCCCAGGACGCTCGTGATCTCTTCGTCCTTGAGCTTCCCCTTGAAGCCCTTCATCTTCTTCTGGCCCTCGTTGATGACCTTCGTGAGCTCGGCGTCGCTCTTCTTCTGATGCTCGTCGAGCGTGAGGTTCATCGCTTTAAGCTCCGTATTGAGCAGCTTCGCCGTCTTCTCGCTGCCCTTCCCGTCCTTCCCGTGGCAGAGGGCGCACTTCGACTTGAATAGCTCCTCGCCGGGATCGCCCTCCGTCTTCTTCGCCGGCGTCGCCGCTTGGGCCGCGACGAGCGCAGCCATCAGCATCAGCCCGGTCCATTTCATGGTCGTCCTCCGGTCCTTTCCCTCGATCTCAGTAGAACAGCATCCACTCGGCGAGCAGCGTATGGCCCGTCGAGTCCGGCGCCGCGCCGTTCTGCGTCTTCACGATCTGGTAGTCCAGGTTCCACTTGTTGATGCCGTACGGCATCGCGAGCGAGAACGTCCAGTCGCTGACGTGGTTGTTGCTCGCGGCGTTGGACGGCGACGCCCAGTCGTAGGTGACGCTGCCGGTCAAGTGCTCGTTGAACTTCGACTGCACGCGGCCGAACCAGCCGTTGCTGTTGAACGTGTTCGAGAAGTCCTTGGTCGTCGTGTTCAGCAGGTGGTCCGAGCCGTGGTCGATGCCGGCCTGCAGGTTCAGCCGCTCGTCGTCCATCGGCCGCAGCGTGCCGTACACCGCCTCTCGGGTATAGTGGTTCACCCAGTCCCCGGGCGGCGTCGTCTCGGCCAGGCCGTTGAACAAATAGCCCGCGAAGCCGCTGTAGAAGAACGCGGTGACCGCCGCCCGCTCGCCGTCGATGAACTGGTTGAACGCCACCGACACGTCCTTGTACTGGTTGTCCTCGCCGACGGTCCCCGACGCGCCCAGCGAGTTGTTGACGCCGTTGACGACCTGCATGCTGAGGCGGGTGTCCTTCCACGTCGCTCCGACCTCGACGCCCTCGCCGCTCGGCTTCAGCGACAGGCTGGTGAACGTCTTGCCGTTCGCCAGGAGCTGGGACGCCTTCGTGGAGCCGCTCTTCGGGCTCAGGTTCGTCGTGGCGCGGTCCGAGGCTCCGTAGCCCTCGAGGGCGCCCATGAGGCCGGCGCGCAGCGTGAAGTACAGGTTCTCGTTGACCGGGAACGTGCCGCGGAGGTAGGCGGTTCCCAGGTTGGCCGTTCCGTTGGCCGTCGTCTTGCTGTTGCCGTTGTTGAAGTCCATCTCCGCCTCCTCGGCCCAATACTTGCCGACCGAGCCGGCCGAGTAGAACCCGAGGCCCGGGTTCGAGAAGGCGCTCGCGGCCGCTACGTTCTGCCCCGCGTTGCTGTCGGTCGGGACGCCGGTGACCGTGAAGCGCTCGCGGACGCGGGCGCCGAGAAGCTGATCATAGCCCGGGTTGACGTCCTTGCCGAGCTCCTCCTTGGTCCTGAAGCCCTGCGCGCGGAACTGATAGCCGTACTTGGTGAGCGCCGGCACCGTCGTATGGCACATGTCGCAGTCGGTGTTGTAGCGGCGCGCGAAGAGCGCGAACGCGCCCGCTTCGCGCGTCCCGTCCGGCCGGACCGGGCACGAACGGCGGAGCGTGCTCACGACGGGGGGCACGATCCATGCGACGGCAAGCAGCAGCGCCGCGAACGCGATCAGCGGCGCTCCCTCCCTCCAACGTCCCAGCTTGGTTATCATCTTGGTGGCTCTCCTATCTCCATCGGATCGGCGGCCCTCCGCCGTTCGACCGCAGTATTCCAAACGACATGACCATCGATCATTGAACGCCGTCACGCGGGTTATTGATTTTCGTCAATCGCGTCGCCATCCTCGACGTCAAAAGCCGTTGGTGTGGGTACGCGCAACGAAACGGCCGGGGCCGGATCAGGAATTCGCGACTTGGCGGAGGCGCTCTTCGTCGAGAACGCGGACCGAGCGCCCTTGCGTGGAGATCATGCGCTTGGCGCGGAACTCGGCGAGCGAGCGGCAGACGGCCTCGGGAGAGGTGCCCAGGATCTCGGCGAGCTCGAGGCGCGATTCGTCGAGGTTGATCGTGAGATCCGGGTGCTTGCGGGCGAGCTTCTCTTCGAGCGCGTCCAGGAGGTGCTTCGCGAGCCGCGAGCGGATGGTCTTGAGAGCGAGATCGCGCGCCTTCTCCTCGGCCTCGCCCAACTCGGCCGCGAAGCGGCGCGCGAGCGCGAGGCAGACCGCGGGATTCTTAAGGAAGAGCCGCTCGAAATGGGCCGAGGCGAGGAAGCACACGCGCGACTCCTCCATCACCTCGCCGTTGCCTTTATAGTTCTCCCCGGCGATCAAGGCCCGGTCCCCCAGCAAATCCGGGGCCTGGGCCACCCGGGAAATGTGCAGGCGGTGGCTCGCGTCGGATTTGACGATCTTCACGCGCCCGCGGCAAAGAAACCACATGCCGGCCGGCGGGTTGCCGTCGTAGAAGAGGATGTTCCCGCGGGAATAAAGGCGGGTGGCCCGCAGCTTGCGGAAGTCGGCCCAGGACTCGGCGGACACGCCGCGCAAGGCCGGCAACGAATGCAAGGCGCAGATGCCGCAGAGGTCCTTGCCGCGCGATACCATGCTAAGGGCGTTCCCGCAACGTTCCAGCCCGCCGCGGCCTCGTCAAGCGCCGCTCATCGCCCCCGTCGAGAGGAGAGGGAGCGGCTGGCTGCCCCCGGGCCGGGCGAGGCCTCCCGGCCTCCAGCTCGACCGCGCACTCCGCGGCTGCCAGCGCGGCCAGGACCTCGGCCCGCTCCTTCTCGGCGGCTTTTTGAGCGGAGCGCTCGCGCACCACGGCCCGGAGGTCGTCGAGATCGTACAGGTAGACGCCGTCGAGCCTCGCGCACGCCGGCTCGACGTTGCGCGGCAGCCCCAGGTCGATCAGGAACAACGGGCGCTTCCGCCCCGCCAGCCGGCGCTTAAGCGCCGCCGCGTCCAGGAGGGGCCGGCCGCCGCCGAGCGAGAAGACGGCGATCTCGGTCTCGCCGAGGAGCGCGAGGCCCTCGTCCAGCGAGGCCGCGCGGGCGCCCAGGGGCTCGGCGACGGCGCGGGCGCGCTCGAGCGTGCGGTTCGCCACGACGAGGCGGCCGAAGGCTTTCGCGGCCAGGTGGCGGGCCACGTCCTCGGCGGCCTGGCCGGCCCCGAAGACGACGACTTGCCCGCCGTCTTTTTCCCCGAAGACGCGCCGTGCGAGCAGCGCCGCCGCGCCGCCGATGGAGTGGACGCCGCCCTGAAGGCCGGTGCGCGAGCGGACCAATTTCCCGGCCTCGATCGCGCGCTGGAATATCCGGTTGAGGGTGCGCCGCGTCCGGCCTTCCTCCAGGGAGAAACGGTAGGCCTCCTTCACCTGGCCCAGGATCTCCGATTCCCCCACGATCCAGGAGTCCAGTCCCGCGGCGACGCGGAAAACGTGCCGCAGCGCCTCGCTCCCGCGGCGGACGCGCAAGGAGGCCGCGGCCTCGTCCCCGGCCCGCCGCGTGAACCAGCCGGCGAGCCAGGCCTCCGCCGCCTCCGGGTCCTCGGCGGCGACGACCAGCTCGATGCGGCTGCACGTCGAGAGCAGGACGCTTTCGCGGAGGCCGGCGGCGCTCAGCTCGTCTAGGACGGACTCCCTCTCGGAGGCCGGCACCGCCGCCTTCTCCCGCGTGGACAGCGGCGCCAGCAGGTGGTTGAGGCCGGCCACGACGAGGTTGTCCGCGTTCATGGGCCTTTTTCGGAGCCTTCGGCGATGAACGCTTGCAACAACTCGGCCAGCCACTCCGGATTGAGCTCGCTATTTTTCCTCGTCCCCGCGGGGAGAGGGATAGTGCGAGGGGTCTTGAGCCGCTCTTCCTCAGCGCGCGGTCGCCGGCTCATGGGCGCAGTACGGCTCCTCGGCCTGCACGTCGTTATACGCGTAGAACGCGCGGGCGCGGCAGCCGCCGCAGACCTTCTTGAAGCGGCAGGCGCCGCAGCGCCCGGTCAGCAGCGACGGATCGCGCAGCGAGCGCAGCAGCGGGGAGTCCTCCCAGATCGACTTGAAGCTTTCCGAGCGTATATTCCCCGCAGCCGCCGGAAGATAGCCGCACGGGTACACGTCGCCCCGATGCGAGACGAAGCACATGTGGATGCCGGCCAGGCAGCCCTTGCGGTCCGCCTCCGCGGGGCCCTCGGGGTCGGCGCCGGTCTCGTGCGCGACGCGGAAGTAGTGCGGGGCGCAGATCGCCTTCACCGGAAGCCCGCCGGCGCGCTCCTTCTCGCACACCCAGCCCAGCCAGCGCTCGACCTCGCGGGAGCCGAGCATCTGCGACTCGGCGATCTGGACGCCGCAGCCGACCGGCACGAGCAGGAACAGGTACAGCGCGTGGGCCCCGCTCGCGGCCGAGAGGCGGTACATCTCCTCGACCTGGTGCACGTTCGCGCGCGTGACCGTGAAGTTGATCTGGACTTTGATCCCGGCCTCCTGCAGCCGCCGCAGTCCCGCGAGCGCGCGCTCGAAGTTTCCCGGGCCGCGGAAGGCGTCGTGCGTCTCCGGCGCGGAGCCGTCCAGCGAGATCGAGGCGTAGTAGACGCCGGCGTCCTTCAGGCGCTTGGCGAGCGGGGCGCTCACCAAGGTCCCGTTCGTCGCGAGAGCCGTCGGCAGGCCCTTCTCCCGGGCGCGGCCGATCAGCTCGAAGATGTCCCGGCGGAACAGCGGCTCGCCGCCGGAGAAGATCAGCACCGGCTTGCCCATGCCGGCGAGCGCGTCGATGAACGCCAACCCCTCTTTGGTCGTCAAATCGTCCGGCGCGCCCTTAACCAATACGTCCAGCCTCCGGCAATGCACGCAGCGCAGGTTGCAGCCGGCCGTCGTCTCCCAGTAGACTCGACGCAAGGACATGCTCGTCACCTCTCCCCCGGCGTCCGCCGGACGACGATCGCCTCGGCCAGCTCCGGCTCCAGCGCGAGGACCGCCTCCCCCACCTGCACGACGCAGGCCGGCGAGGCCTGGCTCAGCTTGACTTTGGCCCCGGGCGCCAGGCCCAGGGCCAGAAGGCGGTGCAGCAGGCCCGGCTCGGGCAGGGCCAGGTAAGCGACTCGGGCCGTCTGCCCCGGAGCGAGCCGGGGCAGACGGCACAAAAGCGGGGCCAGGCCGGTCTCGCCGCCGGCGCAGCACGGGCCGGACGGGATCGTTTGCCCGTGCGGGCATTGCCGCGGGTGGCCGAGCAGCGCGCAGATCGAGAGCGCGACCTCCGGCGAGAGGATGTGCTCCCATTGGCAGGCGTTGGATTCCAGCGCCGAGCCGCGTATGTCGAGCACGTCGGCCAAGAGCCGCTCCGCGAGGCGGTGCCGGCGCGTGAGCTCGCGCGCGAGCGCCTCGCCGGCGGGCAGGAAGCCGACGCGTCCGTCCTTGACGGCGACGAGCCCCTTCTCGCGCAGCGCCTCGAAGACCCCCGCGCCCACGCGGGCCGACACCTCGCGCCGCGCGGACGACTCGTCGGCGGTTCCCCGCTCGCGGAGCTCCCACAGCAGCCCCAAGGCCTGCTCGCGCGCCTCCTCCTCGCGCGGCTTCAGGGGAACCATCGCGGCGTCGAAATAGGTCACGCGAGCCCCCCGCAGGCGGCCAGCAGGAAGCGCACCGCGCCGCCGAAGGCGAGGGCGATCGCCGTGACGCCGAGGGCGACCGCGGCCGCGGTTCGCGCGCCCCGCTCCTTGATCATCACCATGAACTGCGCGACGCATGGCAGGAACAGCGTCAACGTCACGAGGCTGACGACCGCCTGGTCCGGCGACAGCAGCCCGCGGCGCGACAGGTCGTAGAAGCCGGCGGCCCCGTAGTCGCGCTTGAGGAACCCGGCGACCAAGGCGAACGTCGCCTCGCGCGGCAGCCCGAGCCAGCCCGTCACCAGCGGCGACAGAGCTCGCTCCATGAGCGCCAGGGCCCCGGCGCGGTCGAGGACGAACAACGCGAGCGTCCCCGCCAGAAAGAGGGGCACCGCCTCGCCCAGGTACCAGGCCACCCGCGCCTTCACCTTGCGCAGGATGTTCAGCGGCGCCGGCACGCGCAGCGGCGGGATCTCGATCCAGAACGGCGCGCGCGCGCCGGGCACGAGCCGCCCGGCGGCCCAGCCCACGCCGAAGAAGGCGGCCAGGATCGCCCCGAGCCAGACCAGCGACGCGGCCCAAGAGAGGCCGGAGAGCAGGCCCATCACGACGCCGAGCTGGGCCGAGCAGGGTATCGCGAGCGAGAGCAGCACGGTGACCAGCAGCCGCTCGCGCGGCGTGTCGAGCACGCGCGTGGTCAAGGTGGCCATCGTCCCGCAGCCGAGACCGAGCAGCATCGGGAACACCGCCTTGCCGTTGAGGCCGACGAGCCGGAACAGGCGGTCGAGCAGCACCGACAGGCGCGGCAGCCAGCCGGAGTCCTCGAGCAGGCCGAAGAACAGGAAGAAGGCGCTGACGACCGGCAGGATGATCGCGAACGCGTAGGTCGCGCCCATCGTGATCAGGCCCATCGGGCCGACCCAAAGGTCGAGCAGCCAGCCCGGCGGCAGCAGCGAGGAGAGTCCGCGGACGACCGGCGGCAGCAGCCACTCGCCGAACACCCGCCGCTCCATGAAGTCGACCCCGTTCTTCGCCGCGAGCACGCCGACCAGGCCGTAGAGCAGGCCCAAGGTCGCGGCCGCGGCCAGCGCCCCGGGCAGCGGGCGCAGCAGCAGCATGCCGAGCCGCTCCAGCCAGGCCGGGCTCGCGCCGCCCTCGCGCCAGCTCGACTCCGCGGCGAGCTCGTCGGCCAGGGACTCGCGCGAGCCGAACAGCAGCAGCTCGGGCGGCGTTTGAAAGGCGCGCCGCTCGGCCGAGG
>CAZMIB010000137.1:0-8834 GCA_964566245.1 uncultured Elusimicrobia bacterium
CTCGCGCGAGACGCGCTCCACGAACGCGTTCTCGGCGCCGAGCTCGACCGCCTCCCGCGCGAGCCGCGAGCGTTCGGCCTCCGGCAAGCCCTCCAGCACCACCGATCGGTAGGCGAGCCCTTTCGCGCGCAGGCCCCCGCCCCAACGCCTGACGTCGGCGCGCGAGGCCGCGAACGCGAGGCCGACAGCGACCGCCAGGACGGCCGCCACGGAGAAGCCCCGCCGGCCGTGGCGGCGCTTCAGCTTGACGCGAAGCGAGATCCTCTGGCGTCTGACGCGTCTCACGCTTCCCCCACCACCTTCATCTCCAGCTCCAGCTCGACGCCGAACCTCGAGCGCACGTCCGACCTCAGCCTCTCGACCAAGGCCAGCACGTCGCGCGCGGCGGCGCCCGCGTGGTTCTCGATGAAGTTCGCGTGCAGCGGGGACACGCGCGCTCCGCCCAGCGCGAGCCCCTTCAAGCCGGCCTGTTCGATCAGCTTGGCGACGAACTGCCCGGGGGGATTCTTGAAGACGGAGCCCACGTTGAAGGTGTGGATCGGTTGCGTTTTGCGCCGGCGTTCCTGCGACTCGCGAACGCGGGTCATTATATCAACCTTGCCCCCCGCTTTCAATTCGAGCGCCGCGCCCAAAACGACGCGCCCCTCGAGGTTCGAGCGGCGGTACGCGAAGCTCAGGCGGTCGGGTCCCCAGCGCTCCGGCGTGAGCGTCTCCGGGTCGAAAATCTCGACCTCGCGGACCATATCCCCGATCTCCCCCTCGCGCGTGCCGGCGTTCATCACGAGCGCCCCGCCGACTTCTCCCGGCACGCCGACCAGGGGCTCCGCCCCGGCCAGCGCGTGCGACGCGCAAAAGGAGACCAGCCGCGGCACGCGGACCCCGGCTCCGGCCCGCACGCGATTTCCCTCAAGCCGCCGAAGCGCGTCGAACGTCCCGCGCAGCCGCACGACGACCCCGCGTATGCCCCCGTCGCGGACGAGCAGGTTCGAGCCCCAGCCGAGCATGAACCAGGGCACGCCTTTATCTTTAAGGAAGCCGAACAGCGGGGCCAGCTCGGAGGCTCGGTGAAGCTGGACGAAGGCGTCGGCCGGGCCGCCGATGCGGAAGGTCGTGTGGTCGGCCATCGGCTCGTCGAATCGGACATCGTCGACGACCCGGCGGAGCTCCGTCCGCCAGTCGCTGGAGGGCACGTCGAGGATACTACCAAATTCCCTGAATTTTCCCTCTCCCCTTGAGGGAGAGGGCGAGGGTGAGGGGAAGGAGGGGGGTGCTCGTTGCCCACGCGGGCAAAGTATAAGGGAGAGACGCCGCGCCCGCAAGGGCTTTGTGTCAGAAATGTGTCATGCGACAAGCCCCGCCTTCAACGCTTGGCGGACCCGAAAAAAGCGCGCCCAAGGATCGCTCGCCGAGAGGCGACGCGTCACGTCCCTGACGGTGAATTGATCCGGTCTCAGCTTGGGTCCAAGCTCGGACCAGTCCCCCGGCGCGGCGACGGGCGCGCCGGGGCGGGCGCGCGTCGAGTAGGGCGCGATCGCGGTCGCGGGCGCGGTCGGCCTGGGCTACACCTACGCCGACCTCTCCACGGCGCGCTTCATCGACGAGCATCTCAAGACGCTCGTCGCCGGAACGAAGCGTTGGGCGATCACCGAGGGCTACCTCCCCCTCGAAGCAACGGCCCCGCCCCCTGACGCCGCCGGCGCGCCCGAAATGTTTCACGCGCGACTTGACGCGTCAATGGTCCAAAACCACCCAAGGAACGCGAAGACAGCCCCACCCGGCAACCCCGAGAAGGTCTCCCACGCGCAACGGCCGCGCCCTCCATCATGCGCGTTTTCATATGCGCATGATATTCTCATAATACGATTCCGCTCACCACGATAAGATTCAGCGGGATTCCGTTCCGCGCGATTTTATTCAAACGGATATTGACAAGCGCGGATATTTCTCTTATTATGACGCGAAGGTTATGAAAGACGCGCCGAGGCCGGATGGGCGCTGTGAAAGCTGTGAATAACCAGGAGAACCGACCATGCAAACCGTCGACTCGCTGCGGCAATTCGCGATAAAAGCCATTGAAACGGGAAAGTACGTCGGCGGGACGGCCGGGGCGATAAAAGTCGTCTTGAAGGAAATCCCGACGGTTATGAAATCAGACGAGCCTCAAGATTTAGATTACCTCAAAGAAAACATCGAAGGGCTCCTGCAGCGCAGCGGAAAAACCTGGGAAACCCCGACCTTCAACGTATATGTGACCACGTTCCGCAGGCTGGTGGACGACTTCGTCGCGACCGGGGCCAACGTATACAAACTGCGGGACCCGCGGCCGCGCATGTCGCACCGGCAGGACCTGTTCTCAGGAAACCAAGGAAGCGGATTGGCGTTCGGGGCGCCGCTGCAGCCCGCCAACCTGCGCGCGGAGCCGGCGAACCGGGAAAAAGGAACGGAGATGCAGCGCGCGCTGACTCTCCCCCTCCCGAACGGGATCGTCTCGCTCGGGCTGAGCGGGAAGATCTCGCTGAACGACTGGGAGCACGCGAAGAAGATGATGGACGAGCAAGTACGCTACATCCTGCAGGCCTCGATGGAGCCGGCCGTCGAGACGCCGGAGTTCGACGCCTAGAAGACCATCATAGCCGTCTCATAAATCCAGACTTTCATCGCGCGCTCGACGAGGATGACGGGGCGCCCGATTGTTGTATAATCCGACCGTCGAAGAGCCCGTAGCTCAGTGGTAGAGCACGCGCCTTTTAAGCGTGGGGTCGTGGGTTCGAATCCCACCGGGCTCATATCTTTTTTCCCAAGGGTTCGGAGCTCCCATGCGCTCGAGGCTCGTCGTGCTGTCGGCGTTGGCCGTCTTCGCGTCCCTCCCCCTGTCGGCAGCTCCGACTCCGAAAAAAAGCGGCGCCCCTGTCACCGTCAAGGCGACCGCCGAGACCGTCGCTCCGTCGGGCGGATTATTTAAAATAGGCGAGGACGTCCTCGTCACCCCGAACGCTCATCTGCGGGGCGCGGTCACCGCGGTCGGCGGCTCGGCGCGCGTGCTGGGCGCCGTCGACGGGGACGTGACCGTGATCGGCGGCTCCGCCGACGTCGAGGGGCCGATCGGCGGGGATTTGATCGTGCTCGGCTCCCGCGCGCGCCTCGGTCCGTCGGCGAAGATCGGCGGGCGCTTCATCACCATCGGCGCATCGATCGATAAAAGCGACGGCGCCGCGGTGCTCGGCCAGACGGTGAACTTGAGCGGCGCCGGCTTCGCGGCCCTCGCGTCCAGCGCGACCTTCGCCGGAGCCTTGGCGGGACTTGGCTTTCTATTGCGCGTGATCGCGACCGCCGGCTGGCTTTTGCTGGCCCTGGTCGCCGGCGCATTGCTCTCGAACGCCCTCACCTCGGCCGGCGCGAGGATCTCCGAGCGCCCGATCCTGAGCCTGTTCGCCGGCCTGCTCTTCTGGCCCGCCGTGATCGCGATGGGCGTCGCGATGCTGCTGTCGCTGATCGGAATTCCTTTCCTGCCGTTGCTGCTGGCCGTCGCGGCCGTGGTTTCCGTGTGGGGCTACCTGGTCGCCGGCCAATGGCTAGGCGCGATGCTTCTCCCGACGGGCGCCGCCTGGCTCCCCTGCTTCGTCGGCATCGGCATTCTGCAAATCCTAGGCTGGCTCCCCTCCATAGGGAAGGCCAGCACCCTGCTGGCCCATCTGCTGGGCGTGGGCTCGGCCCTTTTGTTCTGGCTCCCGAGGAAGGATTCGTACTGAGTCCCCCGTTCCGTAACCGTTAGCCCCCGAAGCACGTCCGTTATTTTGTAAACTACACGTCCGCTCTCGGGGTCGTCGCCGTTAATCCGCTCCGGGGGTGACAGCGAGGCGTCGCGCGAAGCGCGAAAGCCGAAGCGCCAAGAGGGGGCAGAGCCCCTGATTGGGGAGCACCGGGCGGAGAATTCCTCTCAAGGCCCGGCGCCATGACCGCCCGGCCTTGAGCCGGGTGCGACAAAGGCCCCCGTCGTCTAGAGGCCCAGGACGCTGCCCTTTCAAGGCAGAGATCAGGGGTTCGAATCCCCTCGGGGGCACATTTTCTTTCCGCGACAACCGCGCTTGAAATCATAACTTTCAAGCGCCCGCCTGAAGTCTCTAGATTTTTCGCCGACGAGAATTTTATCCAGCTATCCGCGTTGGAGCGGATACTGAAAGACCGGCAAGGGGCTTGCGGCGCGCGAACGGGCGCTCAGGACTTCTGTAGGCGGGCGCCGTGCTTGTCGATGTAGCCGACGCAGGCGTCGGAGAGGTCGGAGCGGCGGCTCGCGAGGCAGCGGATCACGCGGCCGCCGCCGATGCGGACGTCCTTGCAGTATTTGTCGATCTCGGTCTGGCAGGCTTGGGCGAACGGACGCGCGAGGACAAGGCCGCGCTTGGGGGCGTCCTTCCACGTCTTCTCGACCTCGCGCTCGTCGGAGGCGAGTATCTCGAAGGTGTCGGTCTTGATGACTCGGGCGCTGATCGTCGCGCTCTTGCCGTTCTTCGCGTCCTCGAGCATGCCGGTCACGATCGCGTCCACGCCGAGGCCCTTGCCGATCTGCTTCGCCGAGTCGGCGTCGATCGCGCCCGAGGACTCGAATTTCAGCTCCTTCAGGACCTTCTCCACCATCGAGCGCTCGATCACGGTCAGAGTTCCCGCCTCGACGAGGCCGTTCGTCAGCTTCTCGGCCACCAGCTTTTGGCCCTGCGAGACGTGCCCGTCGGCGTAGTCGAACGGCAGCACCGCGACCTTCTTGCCGGGCAGCTTGGCGGCGGCCTTCGTCGACAGCTTCTCGGCCATCTTGGAGTAAGCCTTCTCGGAGGCTTGAAGGTTCGTCGGGGCCGAGACCAACAGCGCCAGCAGCGCCAAAAGGGGCATGGGGACTCTCCTAGGAAATCGCGTTCCAACGCGAATCTATAAAAAGTCCGGGACTATTTCAATTTGAGGCGGTCGCCGGGCGCGACGGCGGCGCGAACCCGGCGCAGGCGGAAATAAGGCTCCGCGCGGAGGAGGCCTTGAAACCGGCGACGGATCGGCGGGCGAGCCTCAGCTCGCGCAGGACGCGGCCGAGGTAGACGGGGCCTTCAAGCCTGTCCAGCCCCGCCGCCGTCGGGGCTGCTGACGGGCTCGGGGATGTACTCCGCCTGGATCGAGCATCGAAGCTCGCAGCCGCAGTTCTCCGGGGAGCCGGCGTACAGCGGCTCCTGGCAGAGACCGCGGCTCTCGGAGGCGGTCTGGCGGGCGGCGACCACGGCGTCGATCTTCGCGGCGAGGTCGAACCGGCCGGCGCCGCAGCGGCCGGGACAGGCGGCGGTGAAGCGGCACTCATCGCCGGGGCCGAAGGCGCGGCTTTCTTGCTCGAGAACCTGGGCTTGCGCGCCGAGGAACTCGAGGCGGACCTCGAGCTTCTGGACCGACGGGTAGCGCGCGGCGAGCGAGGGTCCGCCCGTATCGCGGCCCCGCCGCGCCTTCAACTCGTTCTTGCTCGGTCCGGCGTCAGCGCGGCGTTTCTTGAAGAAGCGTGCCATAAATTCATTCTAGCACTTATCGGGCTCCGCCGGAGCAAGGATTCTCTTCGGAACGGCGAACCATTATTGACTTCCGGGGAGACGTCCCCTAAACTAAGACGTCCGAACCGAGGGGGACCCATGGAGTTCTTCAAGTCGTCGCGCTCCGTTCCGGAGGCTCCGGCCGCCGTCGGGAGCGCGGGACTCAAGAGCCGCTACGACGAGATACTGAAGAAGGTCGGCAAGGGCCAGTCCGACCTGTCGACCGAAGCCTCGGACGCGATCCTGGAGGCCGCCGTCTCGGAGCGCGCGTCCGACGTGCACGTGGAGACGCACGGCGCCCAACTCCGCGTGCGCCTGCGCGTCGACGGCGTCCTGCAGGAGTGCCTCACGGCGCCGGTCCATCCGGACATCCCCCTCGCGAAGCGCTTCCGCGTGCTGGCCGGCTTCGATCCCAATCCCCCGGTGCCGTTCCGCGCCGAGGACGGCCGCTTCGCCAAGACGATCGCCGGCCGCCCCGTCCAGATACGCGTCTCGGCCTTCCCGACGGTGAACGGCGAGAAGATCGTGCTGCGCGTCCTCGATCAGGCGAACGTGCTGCTCGCGCTCGACCAACTCGGGCTCACCGCCGAGAACCACGCCTTGCTGGACCGGATGCTGCGCGCGAGCTACGGCATCTTCTTCGTGACCGGCGCGACCGGCTCGGGGAAGACCACGACGCTTTACTCGATGCTGCGCCGCATCAACGTGAAGAACGCGAACGTGATGACTCTCGAGGACCCCGTCGAGAGCCGCCTCGACGGCATCAACCAGGGGCAGATCAACCCGCGCTCCGGCTTCACCTTCGAGGAGGGGCTTCGCGCCGCGTTGCGCCAGGACCCGGACGTGATCATGATCGGCGAGATACGCGACTACCAGACGGCCGAGATCGCGATGCGCGCGAGCCTCACCGGCCACCTGGTCCTGACGACCTTGCACACGATCAACGCGCCGACCGTCGTCGACCGCCTGTTCGAGATGGGCGTCCAGCCGTTCTTGATCTCCTCGTCGATGCTCGGCTCGATGGCTCAGCGCCTGGTGCGCAAGCTGTGCGTGAAGTGCGCCCAGCCGAGCGGGGCTCCCTCCGAGGCGTCGGTGCAGGAGCTCGTGAAGACGCTCGACAACGAGGAGGCGAAGGGCGTCCGCGAGCTGCTGCTCAAGCCCGGCGCGAGCTTCAAGCGCCCGGTCGGCTGCGCGGACTGCCGCGGAGGCTACTCGGGGCGCGTCGGCATCTTCGAGCTGATGATCATGAACGAGTACCTGCGCACGCACATCCTCGCCAAGACGCAGTCCGACATCCTCCGCCGCACCGCGATACAGACCGGCATGCGGACCTTGCTGATGGACGGCTCGCTGAAAGCCTGGTCGGGCGTGACGACCCTCGACGAGGTGCTGCGGGTGACGGCGACGCTGTCCTAGAAGAAGTTCTGCTTGGTGACCAGCTCGTCCTCGTTCTTGATCACGGTCATCGGCCCCTGCAGGAAGCGCTGAGCCGCGTTCGTCGAGGTCCCGAACGCGTGCCCGGTCGCGATCGAGAGCACCCAGCGGCTGCCGCCGCCCGGCCCCCGGCGCAGCGCGTAGGCCAGGTCGATGCGCGCGGTGGTGCCGAAAGAGGAGCGCGTGAGGCCGAAGCGCAGCCCCGCCCCGACGTCCGAAAACCACTGCTGCGTGACGAGCGACTGGCCGGGCGACGCCGCCGTCCCGGCGTCGGCGAACAACGCGACGCCGGGGTTCATCAGCGACAGCGCCTCGTCCGGCGAGTAGACGCGCGCCTCCAGGTTCGCCATCGCGGCCTTGTTGCCCGCGAACGAGCGCGCGTGGTAGCCCCTCAGCCCGTTGTCGCCCCCCAGCAGAAGCTGGTTCTCGCCGTCGAGGTTCTTGCCGAGGGCCGTCTCGGCGTGGAACGCCCACGTGAACGGAAAGTCCAGGCGCAGCTTCCAGTATAGGTTCATGTTCCCGTGCAGCAGGGCGTTCTCAGGCGGCCCGTCGCCGGTCAGGCGCGCGCGCAGCCCGGAGCCGAACAGCAACAAGCGGCCCTCGCCGAAACCGAAGCCCTGGCTCTCGTCGGCCTGGACGAGCCAGCGGTTCCGGTCGGAGCCGAGCGCCTTCGGGAACGGCCCGGCCGCGACATGCCCCTCATTGCCGACGTTGAAGTCCTCGACGCGCTCGGTCTTGTTGATGAAGGTCGAGGTGACGTAACGCCCCTGGACCCAGCCGTAGCCCAGCTCGAGGCCGCTGAGCGTGCGGCCCGTCGGCAGCGTCCCGGGCAGCGTCACGCCCTCGGCCTCGAAGGCGTCGTCCTGGAACATGTAGCTGACGTCGGCGCGCTGAGGAAAGTCGGGGCCGCCGGCGACCTTCATGCCGGCTCCGACCTGCGTGAAGGAGTGGCGCTGGATGAACTGGGTGAATTGCTCCGAGGACTGGTACAGGATCGCCTCGCGCCGAAGGTGTCCGCCCCCCACGTTGAAGGCGCCCGGGGTCGTCAGGGAGTAGTAGGGCCGCTCGACCAGAAGCTGCTCCTCGTTGCCGTTCTCGCGCGAGGCGCCGAGCGCGGTCAGGTTGATGCGGGAGCCCAGAAGCCGCGGATCGACGTAGCGTATCTCGTTGAACTCGCGGCCCGCGGTGCTCTCGTGGTACAGCGTCATGTCCTTGCCGTAGCCGAACAGGTTGCGCTCCTCGACGCCGAAGTCGACCGACGGCTCGCCGCCCAAGGTGCCGAAGCCGGCGTAGATCGACAGCGTCCAGGTGTCCTGGGTCGTCACGTTGAGGTTCGCGTGGCCCGGGATCGTCGGGGTCAGCTTGAGGCGGGCGTTCTTCAGGAACGGGAGCTGGCGAAGGTTGCGCTCCGACTCGATGCCCAGCAGGGGATCCCACGCGTCGCCGGGCTCCAGCAGGATCTCGCGGCGGATCACGGCTTCCTTGGTCTTGACGTGGATCTTGTTCGCGAGCCGGAACACCCAGGTGTCCTGGCCGGGCTGCTTGGTGTCGAAGACGTCCTTCGCCTCCAAGGTGACGCGGTCGATGATCGGCCGCTTCATCTGCGCCCCCGCCGCGGCGTCCGCGGCGAAAAACGCCGCCAGGACAAGCAAAAACTTTTTCAAGCGGAAAAACACGGCGCATCGTATAAAAAAACGATTTAGTATAATTCCCGGCGGAAGATGCCCAAGATCCGCCTTATCGTCTGCGGCGCCGCGGGGCGCATGGGCCGCGAGGTGCTGCGCGCGGCCGACGACGACGCCCGCTTCGAGCTCGCCGGAGCCGTGATCCGCTCGCGCCCCGTCG
>CAZMIB010000138.1:0-8758 GCA_964566245.1 uncultured Elusimicrobia bacterium
CGGCGCCCGAGATCGCCCGTGGCGCGGGGGGCTGGCTCACCGACGAGGGGGGCAAGCGCTCGCTCTACGCCTGCGGGGGGGCCTTGGTCGCGAACCTAGGCCACGGCGACGCCTGCGTCGCCGCGGCGATCGGCGAGCAGGCGGCGAGGGTCGCCTACCTCAACGGGACCGCGTTCACGCACGAGCCGGCCGAGGCGCTCGCGGCCGAGCTGGCGGCCCTGTCGCCGTTCAACCAGGTTTACTTCCTGTCGAGCGGCTCGGAGGCGGTCGAGGCCGCGCTGAAGCTCGCGCGCCAATACTGGGTCGAGTCCGGCCATCCGGGCAAGCACAAGATCATCGCCCGCGCCCCCGGCTACCACGGCAACACCATGCTGGCGCTCTCGGCCTCGGCGCGCGGCCATTACAAGAAGCTTTTCGGCCCGTGGCTGACCGGCGTGACGATGATCCCCGCGCCGTACGCCTACCGTTGTCCTTGTCTCGGCGAACGCGCGGATTGCCCGGCCTGCTCGGGCTCGGCCCTCGAGGCGGCGATCGAGCGCGAGGGAGCGGACACGGTGGCGGCCTTCATCGCCGAGCCCGTCGGCGGGTCCTCGACCGGGGCCTCGGTCCCGAGGCCGGACTACTACAAGCGGATACGCGCGATCTGCGACCGGCACCACGTTCTTTTCATCGCCGACGAGGTTCTCACGGGAGCGGGCCGCACCGGGACCTGGGCGGCCCTCGAGCCCTACGGCGCCGTCCCGGACATCATGACGATGGGCAAGGGGATCACCGGGGGCTACGTCCCGCTCTCGGCGGTGCTCGCGCCGCGGCGGATCGTCGACGTGATCGCGAAGGGCTCGGGCGCGCTCTCGCACGCCCAGACCTTCTCCCACCACCCGGTCGCCTGCGCGGCCGGCCTGGCGGCCGTGCGGCGGATCAAGGCCCAGGGCCTCGTGAAGCGTTCGGCCGAGATGGGAAAGGTCCTGCACGCGCGCCTGGCCGCCCTGCTGGAGCTGCCGGGCGTCGGCGACGTCCGCGGGCGCGGGCTCTTGGCCGGCGTGGAGCTCGTGGCCGACAAGGCGGCGCGCGCCCCGTTCCCGAGGAAGCTGAAGCTCGCCGAGGCCTTGGTCGAGAACGCCCAGGCCGAGGGGCTGGTGCTGTGGCCGAACGTCGGCCACGCGGACGGGGAGAACGGCGACCTCGTGATGATCGCGCCCCCGTTCATCATCACCGAGGAAGAGATCGACGAGCTCGTCGCGCGCTTCAAGAAGGCGCTCGAGCGGACCCTCAAGCAGGCCGCCCCGGGGGACGCGAGGTGAGGCTCGCGGACAAGGTGAAGCTGTCGGTCTCGACGGCGTTTTTCAGGCTCTTCAAGAAGGACGCGAGGGGGGAAAGCATGGCGGAGACGACGCCGGAGCGCGGGAAGATCTACTCGTTCACGCCGAACCTGATCGACGGCCAGCCGCGCCCCTTGTCCGAGTACCGCGGCCACGTGCTGCTGATCGTCAACGTCGCCTCGAAGTGCGGCTTCACGCCGCAGTACGAGGGGCTACAGAAGCTGCACGAGCAGTACCGCGAGAAGGGCCTGCGCGTCCTGGCCTTCCCGGCCAACGAGTTCGGCGCGCAGGAGCCGGGCGCGGACGCCGAGATCCAGGCCTTCTGCAGGAAGAACTACGGCGTGAGCTTCGACGTCTTCTCGAAGATCAAGGTGAAGGGCCCCGGCCAGCACCCCCTGTACCAGTTCCTGACGGCCGAGTCGCGCTTTCCGGGGGCCATCCCGTGGAACTTCACGAAGTTCCTGGTGGACCGGGAGGGGTTCGTCGCCGGCCGCTTCGACCCCGACGTGGATCCGCTGGCGAAGAGCTTCGTGAAGAAGATCGAGGACCTGCTCGCTGC
This sequence comes from uncultured Elusimicrobia bacterium, assembly GCA_964566245.1. GTDB lineage: Bacteria > Elusimicrobiota > Elusimicrobia > CAZMIB01 > CAZMIB01 > CAZMIB01. Next base: position 1,879 of record CAZMIB010000138.1, read on the forward strand.
CTGACGGCGCCCCTCACCCCCGCCCTCTCCCCTGGTGGGGAGAGGGTGGGGGTGAGGGGTCGATATTCAGCCTTACTTCCCGATATCCTCGTTCCATAGCGCCGGGTTTTTCTTGATGAACTCGGTCATCAGCGTCACGCACTCCGGATGGTCGGCGACCGAGACCTCGACCCCGTGCTCGCGCATGAACTCGGGCGCGCCGGGGAAGGTCCGGCTCTCTCCGACGATCACCTTCTTGATGCCGAACTGCACGACCGCGCCGGAGCACAGGTAGCACGGCATCAAGGTCGAGTACAGGACCGCGCCGCGGTAATGCCCGACCCGGCCCGCCTTTCTCAAGCAGTCGATCTCGGCGTGGGTGATCGGGTCGCCGTCCTGGACGCGGCGGTTATGCCCCCGACCGATCACCGCGCCGTCGCGCGCCAGCACCGAGCCGATGGGTATGCCGCCCTCGCGAAGCCCCTGACGGGCCTCCTCTATCGCCGCCTCTAGAAAAGGATCGTTCATGCTCGGATTGTAGCGCCGTTCAGGCCGCCTTTCAAATGCGCTAAGATGAGGCCGCAGGCCCTCTCCCTATGGGAGAGGGTGGGGGTGAGGGGCGATGAAGCGAGTCCTTGCTGTCTCCTTGTTGTGCTGTCTCGCCGCCTGCGGCGGCCGTCCGGTTCAAGCGCCCGCGGGGGCCGGGTCCTTGGCCTCCGACCCCTCGGCGCGGGAATGGCGCTCCAAAAGCGACGAGTACTGGCGCGCTCATCTGACGCCCGAGCAATACCGCGTTTCGCGCAAGGCCGACACCGAGCGCGCCTTCACCGGCGCCTACTGGAACAATCACGCGGCCGGCGAGTACCGTTGCGTCGCCTGCGACCTGCCGTTGTTCTCCTCGGAGACGAAATACGAGTCGGGCACGGGCTGGCCGAGCTTTTGGAGGCCGCTCGACGAGCGCAACATCGAGTACCGCGAGGACAAGACCTTCTTCATGGTCCGCACCGAGGTCCGGTGCTCGCGCTGCGGCGGCCACCTGGGCCACGTCTTCGACGACGGCCCCCCGCCGACCGGCAAGCGCTACTGCCTGAACTCCGCCGCGCTGAAGTTTTACCCGAAGACGGCGAGCCGCTAAGAGCGCGGTGTCATACTTTGAATTGTTGAATAGTTGATCCTAGACGTTTTTTGCATTGATTTCGACCACAATTCAATTATTCAAAGTATGACACTCATCCCGGTTTCTCGTCTTCAGTTCGGCCGAGAGGTTTTTGCGAGCTTTCTGTAGGCCTGAATGTCCGCGCTGGACGCGGGCCGGGCGGCGAGCGGCCGCGGAGACTCGCTGGGGAGGGTTTCCCGGAGCGCGGCGACGAGCGCGTCGAGGCGAGACAACTCCTCCGCCATCGCGTCGTCGGTGAGGGCCAGGGCGCGGATGGAGCGAGCCGCGGCGATGAACGGCTTGAGCGCCTGGTAAAGCGGCGCCCTGAGCCACGTTCCTCCGCCCATATCGACGGCCGACTCGCCCGGCGACAGCCGCTCGCGCCCGGCGCCCAGATAGCTCGCGAGGTGCGCCAACTCGTCGGGGTTCCAAAGGAGAGCGATCGCGACGCGCGCGGCCTCGACATAAGGCTGGTTGGAGGCTTCGCACTCCGTCCCGGCGATGCGCATCAAGGCGTTGAGGGCCCGCGGAGTCGGGTAGGCGCCCAGATTCGCCATGTGCCCCAGCAGCGGCGCCGCGAGGCCGGGCCGGAGGCCCGAGAAGGCCTCGACGGCCGCCCGTCCCGCGTGACGGAAAGCGTCGGCGTTGTCCTCGTCCCAGATGGCGCGATCCGCCTTCGACGATGACTCCGCGGGATCGGCCTCGGGCTCGGCGTCCTGCGCCGTTTCAATATCCGGCTCGCGGCTCAAGATGCGATCGACCATGTCTTCCGCCTCCTCCCGGTCGTCGCGACGGAAGGAAGCTCGGAGCTCCTCGGCATGGCTCAGCGCGTCGGCGATCCTCGGGTGGCGCGGCGCCGTCTCGCGGAGCATGGCGACCTTCGTCAGGAATACCCGGACGAAGTTCCGCAGCTCTATCGGGCGGCCGCGCAGGTTCACCTGGCGAGGCTTCATCGACGGCTCCTCGAGGAGGAGGCTGGAAAGAAAGGCCAGCTCCTCGGGCTGGACGACCAAGGACACCACGATCCGCGCCGCGTCGGCGACGTCGTCCATGGCGGTCGTCGTCCTTTTCTGCGTCGAGAAGCCGCCGAGGTCCCGCAACGCCGTCAGAGGCTGCTCGATGAAGTCCATCATGAAGGACGTCAACGCGGTTTGGAGCCTGGGGCGAAGCCCGACCAAGGCCTCGACCGCGGCGCGGCCCGGTGAATCGAGAGCCGGGCGGGTCGGCTCGGGGATCTCGGAAACGGCCGGCCGCGGGGCGGGACGAGCTTCCCCGGCTCGATCCGTTTCATGGAGGGGCGGCTGGGCCCGCGCGACGGAGGCGTCGACGGCATCGACCACGCCGTTTTCGCGGCCGTCGAAAAGCTTCTCGATGACCGCGGCGGACTCGGCCGAGTCGCCCCGCCGGATCGAGGCGAGGACCTCGTCAGCGCGGCTCAACGGCTCGGCGACCGCGGGGTCGCGTCCGGCCGCGTTCCGAAGCGTTCCGACCGCGCCGATGAACCTCCGGACGACCACGTCGAAGTCCACGGGCTCTTCTTGGTCGGGAAGCCCCAAGGTCGGGAGCTCGAGCCCCTTGTTCGGCGACGCGAAGCTCGCCAGGCGCGCCAGCTCCTCGGGCCTGCGGATCAGCCCGAGCGCGATGCGGGCCGCCTCGATGTGCTGATCGACCTCCGTTCCCGTCATCTTCTTGGGAGCGAGTCGGGTCGCGGCCTGCAACGCGGCCAGCGGATTCTGGATCAAGGAAAGCATCTGGGACACGAGCGGTTGAAGCAGCTCGGGCCGCTGCTGGGTGATCGCCTCGACGGCGGCGCGGCCGGGCGCCGTCAGCGGCGACGACCGCGAGGGTTCGGACCCCGCCGGGAGCGCCAAAATGAAGACCAGCGCCGCGAGAATCCGCCGGCCTCGAGCGGCTCCGAACGGAGGCCGGGGGATCATGAGGGCCGAGCGATCCGATCCGACTCGAGGATGCGGACGCCGGGCGAGGCCTGCCTCGCCTCGCGGACCATCGCGGCCGCGACCTGGGAGGCCGCTATCGCGCGGTATTTCTTCAGCCGGCCGATCAAGACGAAGGACAGCGCCTTGAGGGCCCGTTCGGCGAAGCGCTCGCCCACGCGCGGCTTCTCGCGCTCGCCGAGCAGCAAGGAGGGGCGGAGGATCGCCACCGACTCGAAGGGAAGCCGCGCGACCGCGGCTTCCAGCTCGCCTTTGACGCGGTTATAGAAGAAGCGCGAGGCGGGATCGGCGCCCAGGGCCGAGACCAGCAGCAGGCGCCGCGCTCCTTTCTCGACCGAAAGTCTCGCCGAGTCCAGCGCGTAATCGTAATCGACGCGCCGGAACGCGGCTTGAGAGCCCGCGGCCTTGATCGTCGTTCCCAGACAACAGAAGACGTCGTCCACTCGCGGCCAGTTCTCGGCGTCCAGGCGCTCGAAGTCGACGACGGCCTGCTCCAGCTTCGGATGCGCCAGCGGCAGGCGCCGCCGTCCGACCGCGATCACGCGCGCGTAGCCGGGATCGTCCAGCAGCCGGCGCAGGCCATGCCCGCCGACCAGCCCGCTGCCGCCGAGAACGAGCGCCGAGCGGCCTGGAGTCATCGCTCAGTAGTCGTAAACGTGCTCGACCGACATGTCGCCGGTCGGGAGCGTGCGCAGAAGCTCGTGCAGCCGAGCCACCGGAATCACGACCGCCACGCGCATGCGCATGGGATTGTCGGTCATCTCGGCCTCGAACCCGGGCGTGCCGACGGGGAGAGTCCCTTTCCAATGGCGGTCGACGCTGAGGGTGACGAGGATCGTCTTGTTGCCGGCGATCTCCCGGAAGCTCAACCCCTCGGCCGCGAGCCTCTGGACCGCTCCGGTGAACGCGGCGTAACGCGGCAGGGCGACGGCCACGGTCTTCTCGTCGATGCGGCCCAGGACCTTGAGGTCGGGCTCGCGCCCGAGCACGTCCTCCGGGATGTCGTCCATCGCGACGACGGTCGTCTGGGCCTCGGGGGCCCAGGTGGCTTGGGTGCCTAGCCGCATGAGTTTGGCGTAGACGGCTTTGAAAGCGTACTCCGCGGTCAGAAAGGCGCGGCGCTCGATTTTGCGCGCGTAGCACGCCGCTTTGCGGGCGCGGCTCGGTGGCTCGAACCATGTCTCGCTCCAGAGGCCGCCCCAGAGGCCCTTGAGCTTCGCCCCGAAGGGGTACTCGTACCACGGCGTCGCCTTGAGGAAGCGCGCATAGTCGAGCGCGACATTCTCGGCGTATAGGTCCTCCGCGACCTGCCGGCGGATGCCGTACTGGTCGCTGACCAGCAATTCGGTGAGGCGGCCGACGGTGTTTTCGTACACGCCCTTCACCAGATTTTCCGCGGTGAAGCTCGCCCCGATCACCCACAGCATGAAATGGGAGCCGAGGTTGAACGGATGGCCGCGGGACATGCGCGTCGCCGCGAGGTAATGCGACCAATACTGGGCGATGGCGCGGAAGTAGGCGAAATGATATCCCGACCGGGGATAGAGCGAAAGCGCGTAGTCTTCGGCGCTATAGACGATGTACCACTCGGGCAAGGACAGGAAGCTCGTCTCCTCCGCGCGCTTGTTCTGAGGAAGGTCGTTCGGCGGGGCCACCTTCACGAACTCCATCAGCGCGTTCTCGGTCGGGTCGTTGGCCTGGAAGATGCGCTTGCCGGAGTCCTTGAAGCCGCGGGCCTTGAGATACCCCCGCTGATCTGCGCTGGAGTTGAAGTGCCGTATCTCCTTCGCGTTCTCCTCCCAGCTCAGGCCCAGGCCGGCGTTGTAGACGTCGTGCGCCAGCCCCGCCATCGCCTGCATCGCCGGGGAGTCCGCGTCATGGTCGCGCAGCACCAGCTTGCCGCCCGGCCTCAGGATGCGCCACAGCGAGCGCACGAAGGCGTCGAGCTTCTTGCTCGGCGTGTGATGCAGGCCGATATAGATCGTGACCAGGTCGACGCTCGCGTCGGGAATCTGCTCCGGAGCGATCGGATCGTAGCGGTTCGGGACGTAGGTCCCGACGCGGCTCAACTGGCCGCGCTCCATGATATCCGGCACGGAGAAGCCGGGTCCGGTCTCGTTCAGCGGCAGGACGTAGACCGGCCCGCGCATGTCGAGGCGCCGTTTGAGGGAGTTCACGTAGCGGCCGACGGTCCCGATCTCGACGTAGCCGTTGATCTTGGCGCCGTCGCCCAGCAGTTTCGCCGTCTCGTCGGAGATCTCGGCTTTTTGCTGGACAAGCGACGGCAGGGCGTAGCGGAGTTGACCGAGGAAGGGCTTGATCGACGGCAGGCGCTCCTGGATCTTGCGGTAGATCGCCTCGTCGTTCTCGCCTTCGCGGGTCGCCTCGGCGATCAGGCGATGGAACGCGGCCTCCGGGTAGAGGCGGTAGATGTTCTGCAGGAAGCGGAAGAAGCCGTCGCGCGACTCGGTCGAGCCGAACACGGTCTTGAAGCGCGACGCCTCGACCGCCGGCGGCGCCGGGGTCGCGTCGTAGTAGGCGTCCCAGAGCTTGTTCCGGAACTTGTACGTCGGGTCGAGCGCGGCCTTGAGCGCGAACAGCAGCGGCGCCTTCGGATAGGCGCGCAGGAACTGCGACAGCGTCGCATGGATCTGGTACGGGAGATAGTAGGCGCCGCCGCAGGCGAGGACCGCGTCGATCAGCTCACGGGTCCAGACGGCGACCTCGCCCCTGTCCGCGGGGCCGACGCCCTGCTTGTAGTACAGCACGAAGGCGAAGGTCTCCTGCCGGGCCCAGGACATCAAGGAGCCGTGATCGGCGTTCGCGTGACGGAGCGAGACGTTGACGACGTTGACCCCGTAGCGCTTGAGCACCTCGATCATGCGCGGGGCGAAGCGGGAAAACTCCGAGACCGGGACGAAATACTCCTGCAGGACGTAGGTCGCGGCCGCGCGCGAGGCCGGTTCCAGGCTGCGGACGTCGTAGCTGGCCTCGTGGTTGCGCCAGGCGACGGTCCGGCGGGCGTCGTCGAGGTAGTTCATGAACCGCCGGTAGAGGGCGCCCCAAGGCCGCTCGGTGATCAAGCGCATCATCACCTGGTTGAAACGGTAGCTTCGGTTCTCGGGGATGAGCCGCTCCTTTACGGTCACCGGCTTGTCGGTCGAGGACCAGGTGACCGAGCGGATTTCCTTGTACGGCGGGGTAATTTCCCCGTTTAGCATCAACGGCACCACGGTACGAAACCGCATCGCAGTTGCTCCCATGACGCGTATCACGGCCACGGAATACGGACACCCGACCCAAACCATGTTCGACTACTACAAGCGTTTCGCGATGGGTGGCTTCGGGCTGGTCACGACGGAAGGCATTTACACCGATAAGGCGTTCTCACAAGGATACCGGTTTCAGCCGGGCCTGGCCGACGACGAACAGGCGCAGGCATGGTCGACGTTCAATCGCGAGATGCAGGAGCATGGAACCGCTGTATTCGCGCAACTCATGCATGCCGGCGCGTTGAGTCAAGGCAACGTCTATCGAAACCACACGGTGGGCCCGTCGGCCATCCGCCCCAAGGGCGAACAGATGAAGTTCTATTTTGGCGAGGGACTTTATTCTGAGCCGAAACAGATGACGGGCGCCGAGATCGACGAGGCCATTCAGGGCTTCGTCGACGCAGCACGACGTGCCGTGAATATCGCCGGCTTCAAGGGCGTGGAAATTCACGGCGCCAACGGGTATCTCCTCGACCAGTTCCTGACAGCGGGTACCAACCATCGGACTGACCGCTGGG
>CAZMIB010000139.1:0-4167 GCA_964566245.1 uncultured Elusimicrobia bacterium
GGCTCGAATCCGGGCTCCCGAAGCAGGCGTTATACGCCGGTCAGAGGACTAGGCCAGGTCAAATCAAGAAGGAGTACCGGCGGCGGCCGTGCAGGACGCGGCGTATCTCCACGCGGTCGCCGCGGATGAGATGGAAGGCCAGATAGTCCCCGACCACGACGATGCGATAGCCCAAGGCCGCGAGGCGGTCATCCTTGGGGAGCGCGCCGGACTCGGGGAAGGCGGCCAAGCGCCCCAAGGCCCGGTCGATGGAAGCGATCCATGCTTCGGCGCCGGCCGGGTTGTCGCGTTGGATGTAGCGCAGTATCTCGGCCAAGTCGGCCTGAGCGGCCCGCAGGTAGACGACGCGCAGGCGTTTCACTTCAACCGGCGGCGCAGGGCGGCCATCATATCCTTGTGGCCCAGGCCCCGATCTCCGCGGGCCGCGTCGGCCTCGGCCCGGTCGAGCTTCTCGTAAAGCTCGAGGCGGGCCTCGAGCCTCTCATAGGCCGCTTGGCTTAGGACGACCAGGTCGCCCTTGCCGTTCTTGGTCACGAAGACCGGCTCTCCCAGCTCGTGGCAGACGCGTGAGATCTCATCGGCGTGATTCCTGAGGTCCGAGATCGGACGTATCGTCGGCATGGCCGTCCTCCTTGCGCTTAAGACGATCTTATTTTATCAGAATTATGATATTTTTCAAGACCCCGCCGGCCGGGCCCTTGGACCCAGGCCGCGGCGGTCCCATTGACGGGCGCGCGCGTCCCCAAGGACCCAGGCGTCCCGACGGGGGCCGCCGCACCCTATTGGAATCAGGATCATGATGACGCTCCGGAAGGTCCTCGCCGGCCTGCTTTCCGTCGCCCTGATCGGGGCGCGCCCGGGCGTTTCTTGGGCCGTTGAGGCCGAGCCGCCGGTCGCCGCCGGCGCGAGCAAGCCTATCCTTGCCTCGGCCCCGCCGCTTGACCAGCAGTGGTACCTGCTGCGCTTCAACGCGTTGCTGAGCGCCGCCGTTCCCCTGCAAAAGGAGCCGGAGCGGCTGGCGGCGATGCTGGCTGAAAGCAACGCCGCGCCGAAACTGTCGCCCGTTCCGCGCGCCGCGGGAGAGCATTTGCTGGGCGCCTTGGCCCGGCCCGAGGTTATGCCTCGGCTTATCGGCGAGCTGAAGCAACTCCAGCCGGAGCAGGACCCGGACGCGGGCGTCCGCGCCGCCGCGGCGGTCGAGGCCTTGGCCCGGGCCGTTCACGCGGACCCCGCGGCGCGGGAGCGCTTGGCTGGCGCGTTGTCCGCCCGCTCGCTCGACCCAGCCGCCTTGCTGGGCGCGCTCTACGACGGCGGCCAAGAAATTCCCGCCGAGAAGGCGGCCGCGCCGGGGCCCCGCCGCGTCCCGCTCGAGACCGACAATGACAAGCTCGCCTTCCTGCTTCACGCCCAACGGCATGTCCCCGGCTTGTTCGAGGAGGCCGCGACGTACGACACCGACCTCTTCGAGCTGCTGGAAAATCAACGGACGCTTTCGCTGTCGCTGCGCGAGAGCCAGGACTATGTCGCCTCGCCTCGCTGGAGCGAGCCTTTGCTGCGCATCGAATCCTCGGCCAAGGGCGAGCTGCGGATCGTCACCAAGCGCCTGAACCCGGCCACGTTGGCGGCATGGCGCTTGCGGCTGCGCGAAACGATCAACGCTCATGCGACCGGCGTGGAGGAGCACGAGCGGCAGATGATGGAGGCCGTGCGGGGTCTGTACGCAGGCATGCGGCCGTTCTCGATCCAAGGTTTCGTGACCGGCTTGATCAATACGCTGCCCGCTGAGAGGCGCAAGGCCCTCTTCAAGCTTCCGCTGGCTCAGAAACTGGCGGTCCTGGATAGAGAGATGCCGGAGGATATCGTCGGCCGCGGGTTTGATCCTTCTCAACACGGCCTTGAGGCGGCGGGCCTGGACAAGCGCGAGGCCCTGCGGCTCCTCCGCGCCGAGATTGAGCGGCGCAAGGAGTTCCTGGATGCGGCGATGCCGCATATGATTCTCCAGCGCCACGACGGCGTCATCCCGGGTCCGGGATATATGATGCACCAGAGAGCGCAGGAGGCCGGCGAGGCTCAGCTCGATTGGTTCCTCGATCCTCAATCCTTGGCCGAGCGGTTCCGTGCGATGTTGGGGCCCTTGGCCAGGAAGGACAAACGGACGGAGGAAATCCTGGCCGCGATACGCCAGGACGCCAAGCGCGTGGCCGACGCTCAAATCGCGACCGACGCGACGCTCTCGGGCACGGTCGTGCTGCAAGAGATGCCGCCCGATCTCGCGATCCTCTACGGTTTCGTCGGGGGGAACTGCGCGACGAAATACTCCTCGCCCTACCCCAACAGCCCGATGGAGCGGGTGTTTTTCGTCTATGACGGTAAGGGGCGCATCAAAGGCTACGCCGCCGGGACCCTCCTCGAGGCCGAAGGGACGCGTGCCTTCTACGCGCACACCATTTCCGGCCGGGACATCTCCTCCGCGGACGTTCATTTGCTCCTGCAAGGCCTCCAGCACAGCCGGAAAAAGCTGGGCGTCGAACGCATCATCCTGCCGATCAAGGAGCGCCTCGCCGCTCTTATCAACTTCGTGCCGATACGCTCGGTCCTGGAGAGCCTGATCCGGGGCAAGGCCTCCGTCCGGCTCGAGTATTTGGACAAGGCCGTCCGCGAGCGCCTCGACGCGAAGGTGGACGCCAAGTACCCCTATGACCGCGCGGACAACAACCTTTTCGGTGTTCCCTACGCGCCGGAGGCCGGGATAGCGGACCGTATCGCCGTGACCTCGACGGCCGCGCCTCCGGAGCCTTACAAGCCCGCGCAGGTTCGGGAAGAAGACGCTTTGCTGTTCGCGTTGGACTTGCAGTACATCGGCAAGGAGGCGAACGCGGAGCGGGCTTTGGCCGTGACGCAGACCGATAGTACGGCCTTCAAGTTGCTGTTGAAAGCGCTGGCGAACCCCTTGAGGTTGCAGGTGGCCCAGTATTTGAATTTATCGGTGGGCTTCCACCGCCAAGGGGTGAGCCGCATGCTGAGCGTCGGGGAGCTCGGCAGGCTCAAACCCTACCTCCTGGAGGCGGGCTGGCTCCAGGCTCCGGACGCTATGAGCGAGCCGCATGCCCAAGCCAGCATCACCCGAGCCCTGCGCCTGCTCAAGCGCCCGCGGGGCCAATCGGTGGCCGGTGCTTTCATCGCCACCTACCGCGCGATTTTCCGTCGAAACGCGACGTTCATGAGCTGGGTGGTGACGGCGCTCAAGGAGGGGGGAGACTCACTCGACACGCTGAAGAGGGTGCTCGAGGGTTACGCCCCCTGCTGTTTTCTTCGCGCGCTGATCCCGAGCGTTCTGGAGGAGGCGGAGCCCCTGCCGCGGCTCATCGCCCTGCTTAACCTGCGACATTTGGACGCCTTTGACCCAAGCCTCATCCGGGCGGAGGATCCGCGCGTGAGCTCCGTCTTGATAATGGGTCTCACGCAGCGAGAGGGAACGATCGACATCCTGACGGCCGCGCTGATCGGGGCGCAACGGCTCGCGACCCCCGAGGTGATTCTGGCGCTGAGAACCGCGGCCAAGACGTCGGTCACCGAGGCGATACTGTGGTTCCGTCTGGCGTTGCTCGAGAACGGCGTCGGGGACATGCTGAACGTGGAGGATAGCCTGGGCCTCTTCGAGTGGTCGAAGTACCCGCCGGGCTTTCTCCTCCGCCTTTCGGCGGCCATGCGCCAGAACTTCAAATTAAGCAAGGAGCAGGTCTTCGACCTTTTCGAGGCCAAGTTTCCCGAGGCGGCGCTCATTAACCCGGGCCTTATGGTCGAGGAACAGCAGTTGGCCGCCCTCAACCTGCTGCGAGCCGTTCCCGAGGCGGACGCCGACATCGTCCGGAGCCTCGCCCTATTCCAAACGAACGGCGCGCCGAACGCCAAATTAGTGGCCGCCCAGGCCCTGAAAGAGCTGTCGCAGAACCAAGCGATCACCGACCCCGTCGTGCGTTCCGCCATCGACGAAGCGCTGAAGACGTCGCCCCGCTAGCCTTCGTCGGCGACCCCCCTCGCCCGGCGGCGGTGCGTATGCTATCCTCATAGCCCATGGCCGCCGAGGTTCGCTGCTGGGACTGCGGGCACCCCATCGACGGGGCCGACCGTTACTGCCGCTACTGCGGCACGGGGCAGGGGGCCTTC
>CAZMIB010000139.1:4177-8603 GCA_964566245.1 uncultured Elusimicrobia bacterium
ACGCTGCTGGTTACCTGCGACCGCCGGCGCATTGACGAAGTCCGGCGCAACTGGCCATTTCTCAGGGACCGCCGTATCGACGCTTACGGCCCCATTCTCAACCGGCTGATCGACTGATGCCCGCCACGCGGCGCCCATTGAGCTTCCGCATGCCCGCTGAGTGGGAGCCGCACGAGACGACGGGCCTTCCCTGGCCGCACAATCGCTACCAGCGACCCGGGCTACTCCCGCCCGCTCGGAATCGGGCTCATGACCGTTTTCGCGCTGGGGCCGTTCTCGGTGCCGCTGATCTGGCGCTCGCCGAAGTTGAGCATGCGCGGGCGCTGGATCGCGACGGCTTTGACGCTCGCCTACACCTTTTATCTGATCGAGCGCGTCATGGCCATGGTCCGGATGGTCCAGGGGGCGCTTTCCGGGGTCATCCAATGAGCGAGGCCTCCCTGCGGGCCGAGCTGGTCAAGGCCGGGCGCCTCATGGTCGAGCGCGGGCTGGTCGTCGCGACCGACGGCAACCTTTCCGCGCGCCTGGCCGGCGGGACCTTCTTGTGCACGCCGACCGCCGCCTCGAAGGGCGAGCTCTCGCCGCGCGATTTGGTCGTGGTCGACGGGAACGGCCGCAAGGTCCGCGGCGCGCGCGCGCCGTCCTCGGAGATCGGCCTGCACCTGGCGCTTTACCGGGCCCGCCCGGACGCGCGGGCGGTGATCCACGCGCACCCGCCGGTCGCGACCGGCTTCGCCTGCGCGGGGCTGTCCTTGGAGGAGCCTCTCGTCTCGGAGGTCGTCATGGGCCTCGGAAGCGTCCCGCTGGCCCCGTACGCGACGACCGGCACGCCGGCTCTCGGGAAGGCGCTCGCGCGCATCGCCAGGGAGCACGACGCGGCGCTTCTGGCCAACCACGGCGTCGTCGTGCTCGGCGCGAGCGTCCAGCAGGCTTTCTGGAAGGTCGAGACCTTGGAGCAGCTCGCGCGCGTGACCTTGACGACGCGCCTGCTCGGCCGCCGTAAGCTTCTGCCCGCGGCCGAGGTCGCGCGCTTGAAGAAGGCGGGCCGGGCCTATTTCGCCGGGGGAGCGGCCGCGTGAGTCTGCTCTGGGCCGCGGCCCTCGCGATCGCGGCCGCCGCGGCGGAGCGCGCGCCGTACCCTCCGGAACGCCTGGCCTCGGTGCGGCTGACGACCGAGGCGCGCCTGTCGCCGGACGGCCGGCGCGTCGCGTTCGCGACCGACGTCACAGGGGCGCTCGAGCTGTGGGCCGTCGACACCGACAAGGGCGGCTGGCCGGTCCAGCTCTCGAGTCTCGGCGAGCAGGTTTCCGACCTGGCGTTCAGCCCGGACGGAAAATGGCTGGTCTTCGCCTCGGACCACGGCGGCGACGAGCGCAAGGCGCTTTACCGCGTCCCGTCGGACGGCGGCGAGGTCGAGCCCCTGACCCAGGCGCCGACGACGGGCTCCGAGCCCGCCTTCTCTCCGGACGGGCGCAGCCTCGCCTTCGTCTCCGATCCGGACCGTCCGTTCCTGTTCCAGATCGACGTGCTCGACCTCGCGACGAAGAAGGCACGCCGCCTGACGCGCGAGCCGGTCAACGTCGTCTCGCCGCTGTGGTCGCGCTCGGGACGGCTGATCGCGGCCACGCGCACGCCGGACGACCAGGCGGGGGACTTGCTTCTTATCGATGTCGCGAGCGGCACGGTCACGGCCGTGCCTCCCCCGGTCGCCGGAGGGATCGCCTACGCGAAGGACACGTCCCCGGACGGGCGCTGGTGGCTCCTCACCGCGCGCAACGCGGCCGGGTTCATGCAGCTCGCGGTGCTGCCCGCCTCAGGCGGCTCGATCCGGTTCATAGGCTCGGGGCAGTGGGACGTCGAGCAGGCGCGCTGGAGCCGCGCCGGGATCGTCTACGCGCGCAACGAGGGCGGCCGGAGCGCGCTGTACCGCATCGCGCCTCCCGACCTGGCCGGGATGCTGGCCGGGCGGCCGGGCCGCCATGTCGAGAACGTGCTGCCGGCCGAGGGCGTGATCTCGGGACTCGACGTCGACCGCGCCGGGCGGCGCGTCGTCGTCCTGCGCGAGGACTCGCGGCGCCCGGCGGACGCCTGGCTTATCGATCTTCTCACCCATAAGCGGCGCATGGTGACGCGCTCCGCGCTCGGCGGCGTGGAGCCGGAGAGCCTGGCCGAGGCCGAGCCGTTCGATTTCAAGAGCTTCGACGGGACCAAGATCGAGGGCTTCTTCTTCCGCCCGCCGGTCGCGCGGCTGGGTTCGCCCCCGCCCGCGGTCGTGCACGTGCACGGCGGGCCGGACTACCAGGCCAAGGACGACTTCTTCCCGCTGCGCCAGGCGCTGCTCGAGGCCGGCTTCGCGGTGATCGCTCCGAACTATCGCGGCTCGACCGGCTACGGCAAGGCCTTCGAGGACCTGGACCACAAGGACTGGGGCGGGGGCGATCTCAAGGACGTCGTCGAGGCGGTGCGCCAGACGGCGATACGCCGCAAGATCGACGCGCGGCGCGTCGGGATCACCGGGGGCAGCTACGGCGGGTACATGACCTTGACGGCCCTGACCAAGACGCCCGAGGTCTGGGCCGCGGGCGTCGAGGCGTACGGGATGCCGGACCTGGTCCAGGACTACGAGCTGACGCGCTCGCGTTTCGGGACCTGGTACGAGACCGAGATGGGCGACCCCGTGAAAAACGCGGCCCTGTACCGCGAGCGCTCCCCGATCCATTTCCTGGACCGCGTGCGCGCGCCGCTCATGGTCTTCCAGGGAGCGAACGACAACAACGTCCCGCGCGCGGAAAGCTTGAGCGTCGTCGAGAGGCTCAAGCGCCGCGGCGCGGCGGTCGAGTACGTCGAGTACCCCGACGAGGGCCACGAGTTCACGAAGCGCGCGAACCGGATCGACTACTACAAGCGGACCGTCGACTTCTTCGTCCGCCAGATGGGGACGCCCGGGCAGAAATCGCCGGACGTCGTTTCTTCAACGCGCCCTCTCCCGCTTGCGGGAGAGGGCGGGGGTGAGGGGTCTTCCGTCGTCGAAGCGTCCACATCGACCGACCTCGCGCGCGCGGGGTCCGAGGCGCTCGAGCACCTGCGCGCGCTGATCCGCCTCGACACCTCGAACCCCCCGGGCAACGAGCTGGCGGCGGCGCGCTACCTCAAGGACGCGCTCGATCTGGAGGCGATCGGCTCCGAGATCTATGTTTCGACGGGCCAGCGGGCCTCGCTGATCGCGCGGCTCAGGGGGAGCGGCAAGAAGAAGCCGTTGCTGCTCATGTGCCACACCGACGTCGTGCCGGTGGAGCGCGAGCGCTGGAGCGTCGACCCGTTCGCGGCGGTCGTCAAGGACGGCTACGTCTACGGACGCGGCGCGGGCGACGACAAGGGGATGTGCGCCGCCGAGCTGGAGGTGCTGTCGCTCTTGCGCCGCGCGAACGCGCCGCTCGACCGGGACGTGATCTTCCTGGCCGAGGCGGACGAGGAGTCCGGCTCGGGAGAGAGGCACATCCAGTGGCTTTTGCGCGAGCACGGGGCCGAGCTCGACGCGGAGTACGGGCTCAACGAGGGCGGCGACACTCTTTGGGACGGGAAGCGGATATCCTCGATCGACCTGCAGTGCGCGGAGAAGCAGTTCCTCGACCTGACGCTGCGGGCCTCCGGGCCGTCCGGGCACTCCTCGGTCCCGATATCCGACAGCGCGGCCAACGCTCTCTCGCGAGCGCTGGCGCGCCTCGCGGCTTGGGAGCCGCGCTACGAGGTCTCGCCGCTCGCGCGGGGCTACCTCGAGGCCTCGCTCGGCGAGGCCGGGCCGGCCGCGAAGTCCGCGGTGCCTCGCCTCGCCGGCTCGGACTGGCGCGAGGCCGCGCGCGCGATCGACGCCGAGTCGCCCGAGCTCGGGGCGCTTTTGCGCGACACCTGCGCGATCACGATGATCAAGGCGGGCTACAAGTCCAACGTGATCCCCGCGCAGGCCGAGGCCGTCGTGAACTGCCGCCTTTTGCCGGGGCGCGACCCGGCGGCCTTCGTCTCCGAGCTGAAGGCCGCGCTGCGCGAGCCCTCGATCCAGATCGACTACGAGGCGCCGGTCTTCGGCTCCCTGCCGCCGATGCCGGTCGACAACGAGCTGGCCGCCGCGGTACGCGCGGCCGCGGCGCTCGAGGCCCCCGGGGCTCCGGTGCGCCCCTCGCTGGCGGCGTGGTCGACCGACTCGCAGGAGCTGCGCGCGCGCGGCGTGAAGATGTACGGCCTCGACCCGCCGATGACCGACGAGGACGGGCGGCGCTCCCACGGCGACGACGAGCGGCTGCCGGTCGACGGCCTGGCCGCCTACGTGAGGCTGCTGCACGCCGTCGTCCTCAAGCTCGCCGGCGCGGGAACGCCCTAAGCTCTCTTGGGTCTTCTTCTCGCCCTCTACGCCGCCTCGCTGTGCGGCGCC
>CAZMIB010000140.1:0-8504 GCA_964566245.1 uncultured Elusimicrobia bacterium
CGTGCAGCGCGAGCGAGAGGACCAGCGCCTCCCAGAAGAGGTTGTCCTCGCTCGCGAGCGCGTTTAATCTCATCGCGGCGGGGACTTGGGCTGGACCTCGGTCGCGATCCGTGTGATTCCGGCGCCGCGGACGGCGTCCAGCACCGCGGAGACGTCGCCCCAGCTCACGCGCTCGTCGGCCGAGAGGGTCACGCGCAGGCCGGGGTCGAACCTCGCCCTCTGGGCCAGGTTGGCGGCGAGATCGGCGAGCCGGAGGGACTGGCCGTTCAGCTTCAGCGACTTGTCCGCGGAGAGCAGGATCTGGATCGTCCGCGTCGGAAGCTGCTTGGAGTTGGCGACTCTCGGAAGGCTCAGGCCCATCGCGCGGTGGACGATCATGGGGGCCGTCGCCATGAAGATGATGAGCAGCACCAAGGTGATGTCGACGAGCGGGGTGACGTTGATCCCGGTGATGCCCTCGCCGTTCTCCTCCTGGACCGCGGCCATGTCAGCGCTTCATCGCCTCGGCGTCTCCGGCTCGGGACTCCAGCACCGCGATGAGCTGCTTGCCGAAGCGGTCGGCGTCGACGAGAACATCCTTGTTGCGTTTCTGGAAGTAGTTGTAGAAGGCGACGCACGGCAAGGCGACCAGGATGCCCACAGCGGTCGCCACCAGCGCCTCCGAGATGCCCTGCATCACGGCCTCGGGCCCTTGCCCGACCGCCGCCCCAAGGTCATGGAACGCGCGTATCACGCCCAGGACGGTCCCCAGCAGCCCGATAAACGGCGCGTTGTTGCCAAGCGTGCCGAGGACGACCAGGCGCTTTTCAAGGTAGCGCCTCTCCAGCGCCATGCGAGTCTCCAGTCGCCGCTCAAGCTCCGGGAGTCCCTTCGAGGCATGGTCCAGCAGCTCGCGCGCGACGCGGTGCAGGATCGTCTCCGGACGAAGCGCGGCCAGGAACTCGCGCGATTGGCCTTCGTCCATGCGCGCGATCAGGCCGGGCAGGGTCGTGCCCTGGTAGCGGCATTGGCGGCCGATGACGACCGCGCGCTCGATGATGACTGCGACCGCGAGCGCCGATAGCGCGAACAGGACGTGGATGACCCAGCTTCCGCCGGAGGCGGCGAACGTCGTTATAAGCGCGGATTGATCCATGCGACCTCCATGCCGCTCCGGGCCCCGCGGGCTCGATTGATGCAATGGTAACACAAATTATAAATTCATGCTATGATTAAAACACGGCGCAGGGGCCCCTTGGCCCGCTTTGGAGTCTCGATGGACGGCGCGCTTGCCGCGCGCTTGGATCGCTGGCTCGACGGGGCGGGGCACCCGAACCGCTCCGAGGCGTTGAGCGGCCTTGTCCGGCAGGAGCTCGCGCGCGAGTCCTGGGACGAGGGACGGGAGGCCGTGGCCGTGATCAGCCTCGTCTACGACCATCACCAGCCGGAGCTGCTTCGCAAGCTCTCCCATGCCGAGCACGAGCACGGACGGCTCATCATCGCCTCGCAGCACGTTCACCTCGACCATCACCATTGCCTTCAAGTTCTCATCGCCCGCGGCGAGCCGGCGAGCCTCGTGGCTCTCGGCGACAAGCTTCGCGGTTTTAAGGGCGTGCGCCAATCGACGATAAGCCGCGTGAGCGCCGGAGCGCGAGCGTGTTGAGCGGCGCCGCGCTGGCGCTCTTGCTCGACGTCTCGGGGCCGTTCTCCGCATGGGGCGTCGAAACGTCGACCTCCGCGCCGGCCGAGCTGCCGCCGATCATCATCACCGGACGGCCGGACGCCGCGGCCGGAGCCGACGAGGCGGCGTCCGAGGGCGAAATTCGGGGCGCGCGGATTCAGGAGCGCCCCATACTGCGCCAAGGCGACGTTCTCGAGGTCGTGCCCGGCGTCGTTATCACCCAGCATTCCGGACCGGGCAAGGCGAATCAGTATTTCCTGCGCGGTTTCAACCTCGACCACGGCACCGATTTCGCGACCAACCTTGACGGCATGCCGCTCAACCTGCCGTCGCACGCGCACGGCCAGGGCTACACCGACCTCAATTTCATCATGCCGGAGCTGATACGCTCGATCACGTACACGAAGGGCCCGTACTTCGCCGACCGGGGCGACTTCGCCTCGGCCGGCTCCGCCGACATTCGCTACGCCGATACGCTCCAGCGCCGGCTGACGGTCGAGGGAGGCGCCGACGGCTATGGCCGCGCCTTGCTCGCGGGCTCGACGGAGACCGGCCGGGGGCGGCTGCTGTACGGGCTGGAGGCCTCCCGCGAGGATGGGCCGTGGACCCACCCGGACGGTTACCGCAAGCTCAACGGCGTCCTGCGCTGGTCGGACGGCTCGGACGCGGAGGGCGTGAGCCTGATGGCGACCGGCTATCACGGGGAGTGGAACGCGACGGATCAGATCGCCGCGCGCGCGGTCGAGGAGGGATTGATCTCGCGCTTCGACTCTCTCGACTCCTCCGACGGCGGCGACTCCCAGCGCTACGCGCTGCAGGGGGAGTGGCATCGCGACGATGGAACCGTTCGCGACAAGGTGGCGGCGTACGGCTCCTACTACGACTTGGACCTTTTCTCCAACTTCACGTACTTCCTCGAAGACCCCGTTCATGGCGACCAGATGGAGCAGAAGGACCGCCGTTGGATCGGGGGACTGAGCGGCGCGCGCGAGTGGACGCACCGCGCGTTGGGCCTCGAAATGACCGAGACCGCGGGCGTGCAGGTTCGCGACGACTCGATCTCGAACGGGCTGTACCATACCGAGGACCGCGTCCGGCTGGCCACGACCCGCGCCGACGACATCAACGAGTTGAGCGTCGCCCCGTACGTGGAGAACCGCACGCGCTGGTCCGAGAAGCTTCGCACGGTGCTGGGCCTGCGCGCGGACGATTACCGGTTCGACGTGCGGAGCGACAACCCGGTCAACTCCGGCGTCCGTTCCGAGACCGTGCTGAGCCCCAAGGCCTCGCTGGTTATCGGGCCGTGGGGCGGGACCGAGGTCTACCTCGACGGAGGCTTCTGCTTCCACTCCAACGACGCGCGCGGCGTCACGGCCGCGGCCGACCCGAAGACGGGCCTGCCCGTTTCCCCGGCGACGCCGTTGGCTCGCTCGCGGGGAGGGGAGGTCGGCGTTCGAACCGCGGGCGGCAAGGGCGCGCGTGCGACGTTGGCGCTGTGGCTGCTCGACAGCGACTCGGAGTTGGTGTTCGACGGCGACCAGGGAACGACCGACATCAGCCGCCCCAGCCGGCGCTACGGCGCGGAGCTTTCGGGCGCGCTCGACCCCGCCCCGTGGCTGAGCCTGGACGCCGATGTCGCGCTGTCGCACGCCCGGTTCACCCAGGACGATCCCGTGGGGAACCATATCCCCGACTCGATGGCGACGATGGCCTCCGCGGGCGTCTCCGTCCATGGCCTTGACGGCTGGTTCGGCGAGGCGCGGCTGCGCTATTTCGGACCGAGGCCGTTGATCGAGGACGACAGCGTGAGGTCGAGCCCCTCCACCATGGCCTCCCTCAGGGCGGGCCGGACCTTCGCCGGCGGGCGCCTGACGGCCGCGCTGGAGGTGTTCAATCTCTTCAACGACTCGGCGAACGACATCGAGTACTACTACGCCTCGCGGCTGGCCGGCGAGCCGCCGAGCGCGGATGGGACGGCGGACATCCACTTCCATCCGGCCGAGCCCCGGGAGCTGAGGGCCTCGTTGACCGCCCGGTTTTGACCGCCTTATAAAGGAAGGGGCTCGGCATTGTCGGGGGCGGGGGGCGGGCTCGCGGGCGGGGCGATCGGGACGGCGTCGTCGGGGGACGTTTGCGACAGCGCGTAGACCTCGTTCATGAAGTCCGACTCTCCGGTGGCCGACGAGGCGAGGCCGGAGCCGGGGTTTTTCTTGCCGCAGGCGGACAGGGCTAGAAGGGCCGCGGTCGTTAAGGCCACGTAGTAGCGCATGAACCCCTCACCCCACCCCTCTCCCTCAAGGGGAGAGGGAGTTTAATTCGAAGGATCGTCGTGCGTGTGGGCGATCTTGCCGTAGGGAAACGCGTTGAGGTAGCGCTGATCGCCGACGTTCAGCGCCTGGCCGAAGGCGCGTCCGCCGTCCGGCGCCTGGTCCGGAGGCAGCATCGCGCCCATGTCCATCCGCAGCAGGATCGCCATCACGTTGTCGCCCGGGCGCCGGCCGTTCGGGAAGCCGGCCGCGTCGCAGGCGAGCTGGCTTTTGTCGACCGTCAGGCCGGGCAGGACGCAGCCGAGCGCGCCGTACTGGTTCTGATTGCCCAGCGGAGCCGGTGGAATCGAGGTGTCCAGGCGCAGCATCTCGCAGGCCGCGCCGGTTTGGTTGAGGCCCTTGATGCCGGTCAAGTAGGCCGCGACGAGGTCGTTGCGCGGCGGGGCCGGGGCGACGAAGCTGAACGTCGATTGGATGAGCGCCGGCAGGACGGGGTTCGTGAAATAGACGAGGAAGCGCGCGTCGTCGGAGGGCCTCGCGGCGTTGAAGGCGTCCTTGTCCGGCAGGCCGATGAAGAACGGCTTGACCAGCGGGTTGCCCTCGCGCGAGACCTGGGTCCACGGTCCGCCGACCATGGCCCCGGCGTTGAAGCTCGGGCGCGGGTTCAGCAGCCGCCCCTGCCTGAGGCTCGCCGTGGTCCAGGCTCCGATCACCGGCTTGGACGGATCGGCGACGACGCAGGCGGTCGGAAGCTCCAGCGCGATCACGGTGTTAGACCAGCCGTTCAGCTCGTTGTAGCCAGGCACCGGGGTGGTGATGTCGACGTCGAACAGCTCGTACATCTGGGCGACGACGTGGGTGTAGTCGTCTCGCTGTCCGACCCAAACTCGCCCGGGCTGCGCGCAGCCCGGGATTTGAATCGGCCAAATGAAGGCGTCGGTGAACGCCTTGTACGCGTCCGCGCTTCCGAAAGCGCGCGGGCCGACGAAGTCGATCGGCTTCTGGAAGCCGGTCCCGCCGGTCGCGGCGTTGACCGCCGGCGCGCGGTCCCCGGTCCGTCTGTCGCCGCGGACCACGGTCACGGTGTAAGTCTCGATTTGGTTCAGCCCGCTTTGGTCCGCGGCGGACAGCGGGGACAGGACCGGGTACGGGACCGACATCGGCTTGTCGCCGACCTGGAGCTTGAGATCCTTCCAGGCGTTCTGAAAGCGGAACTGGAAGGTCAGGTGCTCCTTGCAGTCGCCGGCGTTGTCGACGTGGATCTCGTACAACGCGGCGGGGTCCATCGGGTAATACACCGGTCCCGACTCGCGGTTCTGGTACGGTTGATAGGCGGCCATGAAGGTGACGAAGTCCTGGCGGCCGGGCTCGTAGCTCCGGAAGGCGTAGAGGTCGGTCCCGTCGACCTTCGGATGACGGGTGATGAACGGGGCCGCGCGGCCGTCGGTGGCGGCGCGGGCGGGAGTCCCGAATCCCGCGACCGCGGCCAACACGAGCGCCGCGAGCCTAGAACTGCACATTGATCGCCGCCCCCTCGTTGTGGATTCCGTGCGGGGTCGGCTCATAAGGCATGCCCTCGAAAAATTGCTGGTCGTTCACGAAGACGCCGTCGTTGTACGGCTTATTGCGGTCGGGAGCCTGCTCCGGCGGAAGCAGGAAGCCCATGCTCGCCTTGAGGAAGGCGTCGGCCACGTCGTCGCCCGGGCGCCGGCCGTTGGGGGCTCCGGCGAGGTCGCACTTCGAGTTCGCGGGGTTAAATACCGGCCCCGGGTCGTAGCAGGCCAGCGCGCCGGAGTTCAGCTGGGAGCCTCGCGGGACCGGCGGTACGCCGGTGTTGAGGCGCAGCATGTCGCAGACCGCCTCGGTCTGGTTCAGTCCCGGCAGGCCCGACAAGAAGAAGGCTGCCAGGTCCCGACGCGGCAGGGCCGGGGGCGTCAGCCCGTAGCGCTGTTGAAGCAGGACCGGCAAGGTCGGATGCGTGAAGTAGTCCATGAACTGGGCGTCGTCTTTCGGCTCGCCGGCGTTGAAGCGGTCCTTGTCGGGCAGGCCGATCATGAACATGTTGACGAACGACGAGCCCACGCGCGACACTTGCACCCACGGCCCGCCCTCGAGGTCGGGCTTGTCCAAGGACGGCCGCGGCCGCAGCACGCGGGCCTGGCGCAGGCTGGCCGTCGACCACGCTCCCAGCACCGGGTTGTCGGGGCTCGACAGCAGGCAGTCGATCGGCAGCTCGAGCTCGAGCACCTGGGAAGAGACGGCGTGCAGCGAGGAGTGCTGGGTGTTGTTCGGATCGGCGATATCCGTGTTGAAGAGATCGAACATCCGCCCGAGGTTCTCCATGAAATGATCGTCGCGCTGGGCGACGAGGACCCGCCCCGTGTCCGGGCAGCCGGGCAGGACGATGGGGCGAATGAAGGTCCGCGCGTAATCCCGGTACGTCCCGCCGTCGCCCTCCACTTTCTGTCCGTAGTAGTCGGGCGCCTTGCGGAAGACCGTCTCGCCGGTGCGCGCGTCGGCGATCGGCTGGCGGACGCCGGTCCGGCGGTTGCCGCGGACGACCGTCAACGTGTAGGTCTCGATGAGGTTGAGGCCGCTTTCGTCCTCGGCGCTTATCGGGGCCGAGAAGAGGAACGGGCTCGGCACGTTCTTGTCGCCGACCTTCACGGTCCGGCCGAGGTATTTGTTCTGGAAGCGGAACTGGAAGGTCAGGTGCTCCCTGCAGTCTCCGACGTTGTCGAGGTGGAGCTCGTACAGCGCCGAGGGGTCCATCTGGAACCACAGCGGCCCGGTGTGGATCTCCTCGAGCGGCTGGTAGTTCGCGAGGATGACGACGTAGCTGGAGCGCCCGGCCTCGTAGCTGCGGAAAAAATAAAGCTCCGAGCCGTCGACCTTCGGCGACTCGTCGATGAACGGCGCCTCGCGCATGCTGGAGGCGCGCGCGGAGGGCGCGGCGAGAGCGCCCGCTAGGAAGAAAGACGCGGCTGCCAGGAAGGTCGCGGACCGCGAATGCATGCGGAGCCTCCCCAATGCTGACGGCGGTCCGGACTCGGACGGGGGGATTCTAAGTCATGCCCCGCGAGGTGGCAATGAATAGAGCGTGAATTCTATTGGACGTCCCGGTGTTCCCTCTCCCCCGAAGGGGGAGAGGGAGGACTCAAGGGCTAGAACATGAAGCCGACGCGCAGCTTCAGGAACAGCGAGGATACGAGCTGGTTCCCGTTGACGTTCTGGTAGATCGGGAAGCCCGCGTCCGCGTAGAGCCGGACCTTGTCGAGCTTCAGCTCGACGCCGGGGGAAAGGACCAGCCGTTCGTAGCCGGTATTGTCCGGATTGGCGGCGGCTCCGGTGTCTCGCCAGCGGCGCGTGGCGACGAGCTGCAGCAGCGGCGCGACCGCGATGCCGGCCGGCCTCCAGCCGTCCTGGTAGACGCCGAGCGCCGCGTTGATCTGGGCGCCGGGGCGGTAGCCGGCCGCGACCCGCGCCCGCTGGTCGAGCTGGGCCCCCGCGTACCAGGCCCAGTCCGCGTCCGCGGGCCGGCCCATGCGGTAGCCGCCCAGCAGGATGTCGGTGCTGCCGGTTCCGATCTGGGTATCGCGGTCGAAGTCCGGGTTTTTCCAGTCCCCGGTCGGCAGCTTGAGGCCGAAGGTGAGCCCGCTCGACATGTCCGGCGAGAAGCCGGAGTAGACGCCCCTGAGTCGGACGTCGCCGAGGCTGGAATGCCTGAACTCGGCGACGCCCCCGCTGCCGTCGTCCGCCGCGAAGCTGCGATTCCAGAGCGGCGCCTCGGCCGACAGGCCCCAGCGGCGGTTGAACATCTGCCGGTAGCCGGCGGTGAGGAGGTTGCTCCTCACGCGCTTGTCGTCGTTGTCCTCGGCGGGAGCTTGTCCCGCCCCGCTCCAGTTCTTGTCCTGATCGAGACGGGCGTACTCCAGGTACGCCATGCGGCCCGGCTGGGTGGGCAGCAGCGCGCTGGTCCCGACGTCGAACACGCCGCAGCCGCAGGCGCAGGCCGAGGCGGAGGAGGGCGACAGGGCGACGATCAGCGGCGACAACAATGAAACGAAAGCGAGCGAAAGGAAATTGAAAAACCTCATGGAGCCTCCCGTGATGATTTCCGAAGGGCCGTTATCGAACCCTCACCCGCCCTTCGGGCACCCTCTCCCCGAGGGAGAGGGCTCTCTTAGGAGCTCCCTCGCCCGCTTGCGGGAGAGGGTGGGGGTGAGGGGCCTTTAGGACAACGTCGGTTTGGGAGGCGGCGTCGAGGGAGGGAAAAGCACGGACGGTTCCGCCGGGGCGCGAGCGTCGCCCAGGCGCGCGACGGGCGCGAGAACGGCGGGCGCGGCCGGCGGCGGCGCGGCGTGAAGATCGAGGCGCGGCGAGGAGGCGCGGACGGCGAGGCCGCTCTTGGGACTTCCGGCCTTCTGGATCGTCTTGCACAGATCGCAGAGGTGCCGGCCGTCGAAGGTCCTGGCCAGCGCCTCGCCCAGCCGCGCCCCGCGCGCGTTCAGCGCCGCCATGCGCCCCCCGGCCAGCGGCTGCAGCCCGGCCCAATGCCCCGCCCTCGCCCCGGACAG
>CAZMIB010000141.1:0-8353 GCA_964566245.1 uncultured Elusimicrobia bacterium
CCGGCCCGGGCGGCCGGCGGGCCGCGGCGATGGAGGGGCTGCCGGAGAACTGGGACGACCTCAAGACCAAGATTCACAAGCTGATCGTCGCCGGCCTCGAGACCGAGCGCGTGCACGTCTCCGACGACGCGGCCAAGAACGCCGAGGTCCGCAAGAAGGTGGAGCTGATCGCGGAGAACATCCTGAACCGCGAGCCGAACATCCAGTTCTCGCGCGAGCAGCGCACGCGCTTCGTGAACGAGCTCTTGGACGAGATCCTGGGCCTCGGGCCGCTCGAGGAGCTGATGCGCAACCCGGCGATCTCGGAAATCATGGTCAACGGGCCGGACCATCTCTACATCGAGCAGGCCGGCAAGCTCGTGCTGACGAACTACCGTTTCCGCAACGACGAGCAGGTCATCGGCGTGATCAAGCGCATCGTCGCGCCGTACAACCGCCGCATCGACGAGTCGGTGCCGCTGGTCGACTGCCGCCTGAAGGACGGTTCGCGCGTCAACGCGATCATCCCGCCCTTGTCCGTCAGCGGGCCGACGATCACGATCCGGCGCTTTTCCGCGAAGCCGCTGATGGCGAAGGACCTGATCCAGAAGGGGTCGATCGAGGCCCCGATGGTGGACTTCCTGAAGAGCTGCGTGATCCTCAAGAAGAACATCCTGATCTCGGGCGGCACCGGCACCGGAAAGACGACGTTCCTGAACATGCTTTCGAACTACATCCCCGACGACGAGCGCATCATCACCGTCGAGGACACCGCCGAGCTCAAGCTGTTGAAGGAGCACTGGGTGCGCCTGGAGAGCCGTCCGTCGAACATCGAGGGCAAGGGCGAGGTGACGATCCGCGACCTCGTCAAGAACTGCCTGCGCATGCGCCCCGACCGCATCGTGGTCGGCGAGTGCCGCGGCGCCGAGGCGTTGGACATGCTTCAGGCCATGAACACCGGCCACGAGGGCTCGCTCGCGACGATCCACGCGAACACCCCGAAGGACGCCCTGAACCGCCTCGAGGCCATGTGCCTGATGGCCGGCGCCGACCTGCCGATCTGGGCGCTGCGCGAGATGATCTGCTCCGCGGTGCACATGTTCGTGCAGATCACGCGCTTCGCGGACGGCGCGCGCAAGATCACCTACATCACCGAGGTCACCGGCCGCGAGGAGCAGACGATCCTGACGCACGACCTGTTCCGCTACGCGCAGACCGGCGTGAGCGCCGAGGGCCGCGTGATCGGCGACTTCAAGGCCACCGGCGACCCGCCGCGGTTCTACCACGAGTTCAAGGAGAAGGGCCTCGACGTCCCGATCGAGCTGTTCTGGACGCCGGAGCAGAAGCGCCAGCGCGCGCAGCAGTCCGACCCGCGCTCGCGGATTTAGCGATGCTAGAGGAAGAGCCGCTCAAAAGCCGGCGCGCCCGCCCCTCACCCTTCCCTCTCCCCGCGAAGCGGGGAGAGGGTGCCCGAAGGGCGGGTGAGGGGCTTGGGGTCGTTGCCGCGCTCGCGCTGCTCCTGGCCCTGCCGGCGTGGGCGGGGGAGCTGTTCACTCCGGCGCAGATGAGCGCTCTTTGCGGCCCGATGGAGGGGCTGCCCGGGCAGGGCGACGGCGCGCAGGTCAAGACGCAGTACATGTACCACTACATGCGCCAGGACCGCGACGCGAGCGTGATCAAGGCCCCGAAGTGGATCGACGAGATGCTGCCGTCGATGATCTCCCGCCCGGTCTGGCAGGATCCCGCCGAGGGCGTGCTCAACGAGGCCCAGCTTTGGCAGGCGCCGTTGTCGGTGCTCTACGAGTTCTTCGAGCTCGTGAGGAAGACCTTCCCGCCGCCGCAGGGCCAGGGCCTGCCGCCCCCGGCCCTCGCGCGCGAGTTCGCGGACAACCGGACGCGCTTCAGGATGTCGCTCGATCGCCTCTATCGCGCGCGCCTCGGGGACTCTCTCGACGGGCGCGGGCGAACCTTGCTCTCCTACTTCGACCTGATCGAGAAGGAGTACGACAGCCTGATGGACGCGATCGTGCGCGTCGACGGCCGGCAGTACATGGTCGCGGCGACCGCGATCGGCGACTTCTCGAACGCCGCCTACGACGTGATGTGGAGCGAGCCGCGCGGCGGGACCCCCGCCGAACGGCCCGCGCCGCCGGGCCTTTTGCCGATCGTGCTGGCCTCGGGCGGCTTGCTGATGATGTTCTTCGCGGGGCTGACCCTCGGCACGCGCAACCAGGAGGCGATCGGCCAGGCGATCGACGATTACTGGCTGCGCAGCCAGCAGTGGGCCCAGGAGTTCAATCGCCAGTTCGTCGCGATCAAGGTCCACTACTTGGTCGTGATCCCGTTCGCGTTCTTCGCGCTGCTCGGCGCGCTGACGCTGAACCTGCTGGCCTTCTTCGCGTGCTGCGCCATCGGGCTGTACGTCGGCCTGAAGACCCCGATGGTCGTGCTGAACTTCATACGCCAGCGCCGGGGCACCCAGGTCGAGAAGCAGCTCATGGACGCGCTGACCTTGCTCGGCAACGCGCTGAAGTCGGGCCTCGATCTCGTGCAGGGCTTCCAGATGGTGCAGCGCGAGCTTTTGCCTCCGATCTCCGACGAGTTCGGCCTGGTGATCAAGAACTACCAGCTCGGCACCCCGTTCGAGAAGGCGCTCGAGGGTCTCGAGGACCGCATCGAGTCGCGCCTGATCAACTACATGGTCAAGGCGATCGTGATCCAGCGCCAGGTCGGCGGCAACCTGATCAAGATCTTCGACCGCATCGTCGAGAACATCCGCGAGGAGGCGAAGCTCGAGGAGAAGATCCAGGCGCTGACCGCGCAGCAGCGCATCCAGTCGATCGTGGTCGGCATCATGCCGTGGATCATGCTCGGCGTGATGTTCATGTTCCAGGGCCCGACGATGACGCGCTTCTACACCAGCGGCTTGGGGATGTTCATCCTTTTCTTCTGCGGCGTCTGGATCATGATCGGCATGAAGGTCGTCAGCGCGCTGGGGCAAATCAAGGTATAGGCCCCCAACATGGATCTCCTGCAGACGATCATCCTGAAGGGCTTCCCGTTCCTCGGGTCGATCTTCGTTTTCAACGCGGTCCAGGCGATGCTGGCGAGCAAGGAGGAGCAGGCCTCCAGCACCGCGATGGGCGCCCTGACGCGGCAGGGGGGCATGGGCATCGCGGAGGCCCGCCTCAAGCTGAACCCCCAGGGCGGCATCGTGGACCGCCTCGACTATTTCCTCGCGAAGAACCTGAGCCTGGAGCAGCCGCTCGACTACACGCACATGCTGCTCGGCCGCCCGGCCTACCCGCAGCCGATCGACATCCTGCACCGCAAGGAAATCTTCGTGCTGGTCGCGGCGTTTTTTCTGGGCGTGATCATCGATCCGATCGCGATCCTTTTCTCGCCGATCGCGTTCTTCATCCCCGACGCCCTGTACCGCGCCAGGATCGAGCGGCGACAGCAGGAAATCCTGGTGAACTTCCCGGCCTTCGTGGACCTGACCGCTCTGATCATCGAGGCCGGCTCGGACTACATGGTGGCCTTCGACCGCATCTCGAAGGTCGTGCGGAAGACGACCGAGCTGGAGAAGGAGATCGAGAAGACCCTGACCGAGGTGTCGCTCGGCGCGACGCGCAAGGACGCGCTGAGGAGCCTGGCGCAGCGGACCGGCGTGCAGGAGGTGCGCTCGTTCACCGGCCTGATCACGCAGTCGGAGGAGCTCGGCACGAGCCTCGTCGACCTCCTGCGGAGCTTCTCGGCCGACATGCGCTTCCGGCGCCTGAACAAGGCCGAGAAGCTGGCCGCGCAGGCCTCGACCAAGATGCTTATCCCGCTTTTCGTGTTCATCTTCCCGACGGTGTTCATCCTGATGCTCTCGCCGATGGTCAAGGATCTCCTGACCGGAGGTATGCCGTTTTGAAAACCCTCGCCGCCGTTTTAGCCGTGCTGCTTGTCGCCGCGCCCCGCGCGCGGGCGCAGCAGGACAGCGACATCGTGCTGTTCAAGGGGTTGGCGAACACGAGCTTGGGGTCGGTCTCCGAGAGCGAGGAGCGCCGCCAGTTCTGGACGACGGTCAACATCGAGAAGATGAAGGTCCAGCGCAAGATGCTGTCCGTCGTCTACGACAACGCCTTCGAGGCGTATCAGCGCGGCGACTACGAGGGAGCGCAGGAGCTGGCCGCGAAGGTGCTCGCGATGGACCCCGCGAACGAGGACGCCCAGCTCCTGAAGACCGCCGCCTCGCAGCTTAAGGGCGCGCCCGCCCGGGCGGCCGGCGAACGGCAGATGATCGACGACCGCTTCAAGGCGGGGCTCTCGCTGTACGAGGACCGGCGGCTCGTCGAGGCCCAGCGCAAGTTCGAGGAGATCGTCAAGCTGAACCCGAGCAATTTGAAGGCCCGCTACTGGCTCAAGCGCATCCAGCGCGAGCTGGCCGAGGAACACGGCGCGCGCGGCGAGGACGCGTACCGCGAGCGGCGCCTGCAGGAGGCGCTGGACCAGTGGTACGCGGCGCTGCTGCTGTACCCGGGCTATCCCGGTCTGCAGGACCGCATCGCGAAGGCCGAGGCGGAGCTGCGCGAGGAGCAGGCCAACAAGAAGATGGAGGGGGCGCTGCAGCTCTACAGCCAGGGTCGGCTCAACGAGGCGCTGCAGTCGCTCTCCGAGGTCCTGCAGGTGACGCCGGGCGACTCGAAGGCCTCGCGTCTGCTCGCGGAGGTGAAGGGGGAGATCGCGAGCCAGCACCTGGCGAACGGCGACAAGCTCTACAACGCGCGCAAGTTCACCGCGGCGATGGACGAGTGGCGGCAGGCCCAGAAGTTCGGCTACGACCCGCGCCTGGCCGAGGCGCGCGTCGCGCGCGCGCGGGAGATGATGCGCCGCGAGGACGAGAACGTCAAGCGGCGCGCGGAGATGGCGAAGCGCCGGCGCGAGGAGGCCGCGGCCGCCGCGGCCGAGGAGGCGCGCCGCAAGGAGGAGGAGGAGCGGAAGCGCGCCGAGGAGGAGGCCAAGAAGAAGGAGAAGCCCGAGGAGGCTCCCGCGAAGGAGCCCGCCCAGATCAAGCCGGTCGACGAGCAGACCCCGGAGCAGAAGGCCCGCGCCCAGGAGGAGAACCGGCGCAACGCCCAGCAGCACTACCTGAACGGCGTCGTCTCGTTCCAGCAGAAGCAGTACGACAAGGCGAAGTACGAGTGGACGCTCTGCAAGGACCTCGATCCCTCGAACCTGGACTGCGACTCGGGCCTGAGGCGCATCGACGCGATGCTGACGGGGCAGTGAGATGAGGCTCGCGGTCAAGTGGTTCCTGTGGTTCATCGGCATCGGGGTCTACGTGATGTTCCTCGGCGGAATCTTCTACTACAACCTGTTCAAGTGGACGTTCGACGAGAAGCTCAAGCAGGACTCGATCAACCTGGTGCGCAACTACGCCCCGGTCCTGCAGAAGGGGCTCGACCGCAACCCGCACGCGATCACGTTCGACGAGCTGGACATCATGGGCCAGATCAACAACGACCGGCGGATCGCCGACCTGCTGTACCTCAACAAGGACGGCACGATACGCTGGCACAAGTCCCCCGAGCTCTTGATGTTGACCTGGGACGACTACGTCGCGAAGATGGGGGCGCCGAAGACGGACGCGATCAAGCAGGCCTTCCTGTCGAAGGCTCCGAAGGTCCGGGCCCATCCCGACGGCAACCTTTACGAGGTCGCGATACCGCTTTCGATACGCGGCGACGTGGCCGGCATCGTCAGCATGCTGGTCAGCCGGGAGGGCGTCGAGGCGGTGATCCAGTCGGCGATGAACAAGTACATGCTGGGGGCGGCCGGCGTGCTGTTCTTATTGGGATTGCCGCTGTTTTTCTTCATGCACCACTTCATACTCACGCCGCTGAACATGTTCCGGGACTCGATCGAGGCGGTCAGCCTGAAGAACATGGACTTGAAATTCCCCGCGAGAAAAGATGAGATAGGGGAGGTCGCCGGCGCTTTGTCCGCCCTTTTGGCCAGGATGAAGGGCGAGCTCGAGTTGGTCCAGTCGCGCGAGCGTCAGCGTTCGGAGGCCGAGCAGGGCTGGTGGGCGCACATTCTGCGGACGATGGTGGCCGCCAGGAGCGAGGCGATCGTGATGGACGAGAACAACTCGGTCCTGTACACCACCTTCCCCCTCAAGGCGGGGAACGAAGCCGATCCCGCCCAAAGGGTTCACCTGCTCGACGTGGTCGACAGCCAGCAGCAGGAGCTGTTGCGGCTGGTCGGCCAGGCGCTGGAACAGCCGAACACGCTGCTGGAGGGCGAGACGGTCTTCCGGGACGAGCCGCGGCACGTGCGCGTGACGCATCTGTCCGGCGCCGGCGACCACCGGAGGACGTTGATCCTCTTCGAGCCCAAGGGCGACAAGAGCTCGCCCGGCGGCGCGCTCTCGCCCGGGTTGGGCGCGGGCTTGAGCCTTTGAGCGGCGGATCCATCGGAAGCCAGGACCAGATCGAGTGAGGGAGCGACATAAATGAACTACCAGGTCAGGAAGCTGGACTTCACGTGGATGCTCAACGCCGGGACCTTGGGAGGCGCCGTGGTCGGGCTCGTGCTCGCGATGGTCGGCTATCGCTCCAACAGCCTCGTCCTGCTCGTCGCGGGCAGCGGCATCTACAGCGCCGCGGTCCTGGCGATCACCCGCCCGGTGCTCTCGGGCCTGCTGGGCATCCTGGGACTCTTCGGCGGCGTCCTGACGTTCTTCCTGCTCCCGAACCCCGAGGTCGGGGCGATGCCCGCGCTGACGAAGCTCTTCGCGACCTTGCTGTTCACGGTCCTCTATACGGTGCTCATGGACACCTTGCTCGTCGTCGGCTCGAAGCTGTATAACCTGCTGATCCAGGGCCTGGGCCTGAAGGGGATCAGCGTCGAGCTGGCGGCCGAGGAGGCGGAGCAGGCCGCCGCCGCCGAGGTGGAAGAGGTCGGCGAGGCCTAGGATCGGCAGGGCCGAGAGCTACCGACCGTGAGAGTCAACATCGTTTACGGAGCGAAGGAGCCGACGCGGGCGACCGTCCTGCTCGAGACGTTGGCGAGGGCCGATTTTTCGGTGACCGTGGCGACGCGCGCGAAGCAGATCATGGGTCTGCTGTCGCAGAAGAACTGCGACTGCCTGCTGTTGGGGCCCGACCTTATCGACGAGGAAGGCATCGCCTTCCTGAAGTTCCTCCGGAGCCGCGGGCCGACCAAGCAGCTCCCGGTCGTCGGGCTGCTGGACCGGCCGGACATGCCCGTGCAGATGAACCACAAGGAGATCGCGGGCCCGAGCACGCCGATCTCGATGCGCCTGGCTTTCTTCCAGTTCGGGGCGGACGAGTGCCTGGGCCTGAACCAGGAGGTCCAGGAGTGCCTCGCGCGCGTGAAGGCCGTGCTGCGCCGGACCGTGACGAACCACCGCGAGGAGGTCCTGCGGCTCGGCGAGATCGACTTGAACCTGTCGAGCTACACGCTGCAGGTCGGGGGCCGCGAGGTGCCGCTGACCTCGAAGGAGCTGGACCTGCTGTACGTCTTCCTGAGCTCGCAGAACCGCGTGCTCTCGCGGCCGTACCTGATCGAGCGCGTGTGGGGCTACAACTACTTCGGCTCGCCGCGGACCGTCGACGTGCACGTGCGGCGCCTGCGCCAGAAGCTGGGCCGGGCGGCGCGCTTCATCCACACCGTTCCGTGCGTGGGGTACAAGCTGGTGCCTCCGTCGAAGCGGGGAAAGTGAAAGGGGAGCCATGGCGAACGATCTCCTGATCATCGACGACGACGCGCATCTGCGCGAGAGCTTGGCGGAGGTCCTCGAGCTGGAGGGCTTCAACTGCCTGCAGGCGGGCACGGCCCGGGAAGGGCTGGACGTGGCGCACGCCCGCAAACCCCAGGTCGTGATCATGGATATCCAGCTCCCGGACTCCTCGGGCTTCCAGATCTGCCAGGACTTGCGCCGTGCTTACAAGGAAATGATCCTCATCATGATGACGGGTCGCTTCCTTTCGTCCGAGGAAAAGGCGCAAGGGTTCAATTTGGGCGCCGACGAGTACATCACCAAGCCTTTCGACCTGAAAGAGCTGTCGCTGCGCATCCGGCACATGATCAAGCGTTCCAGGGGCGGGGGAAATGATTAACGTTCTGGCGTTGACGTTGACGATGGCGGCCTCGGCCGCGCCGGTGAGCACGGGGCCCGCGGAGCAGTTCCCGGTCCAGCTTTACTGGCAGCCCGGGGAGTCGTCCTCCTGGCAGAAGTTCTTCCTGCTCGACTTGCTCGGCCGCCGCGCCGGCGGCAAGCTGCGCGTGGAGGTCGTGCCGATCGACGACCTGGGCGACGCCAAGCAGCCGCGCCAGCAGGCCCCCTCGGACCCCGATGAAG
>CAZMIB010000142.1:0-8246 GCA_964566245.1 uncultured Elusimicrobia bacterium
TACGTCAACGACAAGCCGACCGGCGCGGTCGTGGGCCAGCAGCCGTTCGGCGGCGCGCGGGCCTCGGGCACGAACGACAAGGCCGGCAGCTACCTGAACCTCGTGCGCTGGACCTCCCCGCGGACGATCAAGGAGAGCTTCGTCCCGCCGACCGACTTCAAGTACCCGTTCATGTCCGAGGCATAGTCCTCGTCGGAGCCGGCGAGCCAACGGGCCCCTTGGTCTATTGACCCGGGGGCCCTTTGCCGTTCGTTGATCCGGGGCTTTGGGCCCTCCAGGCGGCCCGGGGTGGAACGGTACACTGTCGGCCGATTGAGGACGCACGACCGTTTTCAGGAGGCCGCGTGAAAGTTTTCGCTCCGCTCGTGTTCTTGTCTTTGTCCGTTCAGGCGCGCGCCCAGGTTTCGGCGATCGGGCTTGAGCGGCTGCCGGACGGCGCGGAGTCGCCGGCGATCGAGGTTCCGGGCGTCGCGGGGCGCGAGTTCCACCACCAGCCCGGTTTTGGAGGCCCGCATCGGGAGCCTCCGCGCGAGCATCATCCCGTGAGACCGGAGCCGAGGCCGGAACCGCGTCCCGAGCCGTGGCATAGGCCCGAGCCTCGGCCGGAGCCCCGTCCCGAGCCCTGGCGGCCGCAGCCTCAGCCGTGGCATCCCCAGCCTCAACCCTGGCATCCGCAGCCCCATCCCGAGCCGACGCGTCCCCAGCCTCGGCCGGAGCCCCGGCCCGGAACGCCGACGGCGGGGCATCGTCCCGGCCTTCCGCCGCGCCCGGTCGTCTCCGTGCCGCCGCACCCGGGCTACGTCCGGTTCCATCCTCCCGAGAGGTCGCGTAACGGAGAGTTCTGGTACGATCACGTCCGCCACCGCCGCTGTTTCTTCCATGAGGGCTATTGGTGGTGGCCGCATCCTTACCGCGCCGGCGTTTTCTTGGCGTTCATCGGCGGCCTTTATTACGAGTATCGATCCATCGACGGCGGCTACACGTTGATACCGGAGGTCGTCGACCCCGCGGCGCCGCTCCCGCAGGATCCGCCGCCGGCCGACGCGCCGCCGGCCGAGGAGGTCGGTCCGCCGCCCGCCGACGCCCCGCCGGCGCCGGTCGAGTACTACAGCGCCGACGGCAATCGGGTCGTCCGCATCGACCCGACGACGCAGGCGGCTCAGCTTTACAGCCGCGGTCTGGACGAGGCGGGCCAGGTCGTCGAGACCTATTTGGCCGACCTTGGCGCGGACGTCGCGGAGGTCCGCTACAGGAACGACGCGGACGGGCAGGTCGAGCAGATTTTGGTCCTGCCGAAGGCGGGCGACTACAGGTTGTACGACCGCGACGGGCAGCCCGTTCCGGTTCCGGCGCCTCAACCGGAGCCTTCGGGCGACGGCTCGAGCTTGCCGCAGCCGCGCGATTTGAGCCCCGAGAATCTCGGGGCGGCGTTCGACGCGATCCGCTGAGAGGCGGAGGGGAGAAACCATGAACCGTTCATCGAAGTTCAACGCCGCGGCGCGCTTGACGGCGTTCGCGGCGGCGTTGTCGCTGCTTGGCGCCGCAGCCGCGGCGCAGGAGGGCGAGCCGAACGCCTGCTATAAGAAGGCGGAGGGGCTAAGCGTGCGCGGCTACGTCCTGCGCGGCGACCAAGCCTTCAGCCTGTGCCGCTTCGCCGCCGACGAGACCCCGGTGGCCTGCTACAAGCAGGCGATGGGCCTGAGCTTCGGCTTGTTCCAGATGAACGCCGACCAGGGCGTCTACCTGTGCGCGGACACGGCGACCTTGGAGCCCGCGGAGTGCTACGCCTTCGTGATGGGGCTGAACTATCCCGGCGAAATCCTCACGCCCGACGGGGGCGTCCAGGTCTGCCGCCACGCGCGCTCGAAGGCTCCGGCGCTGTGCTACCAAGGCGCGATGAGCCTGAGGGCCTTCGACGCCTCGCTCAAGGCGCACCTGGCCGCGCGGTTGTGCGCCCAGGCGACGGACGCTGTCGCGCCGATCGCGTGCTATCTCAAGGAGCTCGAGCAGCTCCGCCGGCGGGGCGGTTCGCCCAACGTCGAGACCGCGGTCGACCAGTGCGCCGGCCGTTAAACCAAAGGGGGAGCCATGAAACGATCGTTTTTCGTCGTCGTGTTGTCCTTGGCGGGGCCCGTGTTTGGTCAGGTCCCCGTCGCGCCGGAGGGCGCTCCGACCGGCGTGATATTGGCGCAAGCCGATGACGCGGCCACCAGCCAGCGTTACGAAAGCCCGGTCTACAGCGTTGCCGTTTACCTGGACGTGGCCAAGGCCGCCGAGGGCGCCATGCGGAACGCCGTCCGCAAGCTCGAATCCGCGGGTTACACGATCCTCGCCTCGGACTTCGTCCCGGTGCACGGGCCCGTCCGCGCGGGCATGGGCCACTACGTCGCCCAGGGCCTGGTCGGTTACAAGGTTCAAATCGACAACGTCGCGCCGGCCGGGGCGGCCGGCGTGAGGCATTATGAGAGCCCGGTCTACGGCGTGGCCGAGTACCTGGACGCGGTCAAGGCTGCCGATGAGGTTGAGCGAAACGTCGCCCACAAGCTCGAATCCGCGGGTTACGTGGTCATCGCTTCGGTCACCGTCCCGGTGCTCGGGCCCGTCCACCCGGGCGTAAGCAGCAGGACCGTCCGGGGCGTGGCGGGGTACAAGGTCCGGATCGACTACGTCGCGCCGGCGCGAGGCTAAACGCGCCGGCGCGCGCTGAAACCGCCGCGCCGTGTCGAATCACAAGGAGAAAACCATGAAAGGATCGTTGTTGGTCGTCGTTCTGTCGTTGGCCGCGGCCGTGCCGGAGCGGGCCTCGGCGGCCGATGCCGCCTGGAAGGAAAGCCTTCCCTCCGCGGCGCCGGCCCCCGCGGCGGCGCCGACGGCGACGCTCGCCCAGGCCGAGGATGGAGAAGTAATCCGGACCTACGAAAGCCGACCTTTGACCCAGGATGAAGCGAACAAGCAGTTGCGCCTGCTCCCCGCGCGCTTCGAGGCCGCCGGTTATGTAGTGATCGACTCCGGCATCATTGGGTACTATTTCAACGGTACCCGCGGGTTGGCGTACTGCACGGTCCGCATCGACTACATCGTCAAGAAAAGCCGCCCCGCGCCCAGGAAGAAAGCCAAGCAGACGGCGTCGGAGTCCTGAGGGCCGCGCCGGGGGGAAATGTGGCAAGCGCCAAGATAGCGTCGACGGCGGAGACGTTCGAGTCCGGCATCGCCGGCCTGCTCGGGCATAGGGACCCGGACGTGCGCGCCTCCGCGCTGGAGCTGCTCGAGCAGGTCGTCACGGGCGAGTTGCTCGCCGCGGGGCGCGCCGACAATCCCGCGGCCAGGGCGACCTTGGCCGGGCATGTCCGGCTGCTGGAGCGCGCGCTCGGCGAGGGCGAGGGCGCGGGCGACGTGCGGCGCCATTTGCGGGAGCTGGTGCGGGCCCGCCTGGCGAAGAACGGCGCGGGCTTGGACGACCCTTTTCTGGTCGTGCTGGAGAACTATCTCGACGCGCTGCGCGCCCCGGGCGTGCTGCCGCCGGCGCGCTCGTGAAGCTCGCCGCCTTGCTGGCGGCGTGGATGCTCGCCGTCCCCGCGCGCGCGTCGGCCGCCCTTGCTCCCGCGCCCGCCTCGGCGCCCATGCTCGAGAGGCTCGATGCCTTCCTGGCCAAGCCGCCGGAGGCGGGTCTGACGGAGCTCTTGAACCTGGCGGCGGTTTCCCCGCGGACCGGCGCGCCGCCGTCGGCGGTCTGGGCGCGGATGGCCCTGACCTTGCTGGCCGAGCCGTCCCGCATCGAGGCGCTGAGGGAAAGGACGGCGGCGCCGCTTCGCCCGACTCTCGACAGGCTCGACGCGGCGGCACGCGAGCTGCCGCGTCTTTCGGCCTCCAGCCCCGCGCTTGCGGGGCTGCTTCGCGAGGTCCACGCCGTCGTCGGGCCGTTCGTGACGCGCGGGGATTTCGACCTAGCCTCCGCCGAGTTGGACCGCGTGTTCAACGGCGGCGAGGCTCCGGGCGGCCTCGTCGTCGCCGAGCTCGCGCCTCCCGTGGCGGAGCGGAAAGTCGCGGCGCGCCGGGCCGAAAGGGAGTCCAAGCGGGAGATCGCCTCGGCCGTCGCCGCGGTGAGGCGCGCGACGCGCCTCATCGAGAGCGGTCATGCCGAGGCCGTCGCCGAAGCTCTGAGCGCGTTGAATAGCCACGTGCGAGCGCATCCCTACTCCCCGCACGCCAAGCGCTTGGCCGTGGACGAGCCTTCGTTCCGTCAGGCTCTCGCGTCGCTTTACGGCGCCGGCGTCGCCGAGCCGGCAAGCCTATTGCGGGCCGCCTTGGACCGGCTCGTGCCGAGCGAGGTCGTCGCCAATCGGCGCCAGGTCGCGATCAACAACGTCGCTTTATGCTTTCTGCTCGCGCCTCTCGGCGCGGCCCTCGTCGGCTTCGCTTTGGCGGGTTCCCAGAAGGAGTTGGGCGCGTTTCTCATGGTCGTGGGCCTCTTGAGCTTTTTTGTGCTGGGCAGCGTCGGGGACGACGTCATCCGCCGGACGCCTCACGGCGACATGTATGAGTTGGCCGGAGAGGACAAACGGCGCTTGGCGCGTTACCTCGAGCCCTATCGTTTCGTCGAGCGGGCCGGGGAGTTGAAAGACGCGGCTCTGCGAAAATACGCCGCGCTGGCGGCGTCCGCGAGCGCCGGCTCGAAAGCTCCCAAGGCCGATTCGTTCGAGGCGGGGATCGCGGGCCTTCTCGGCGGCAAGGACCCGGACGTACGCGCGTCGGCGCTCGGGGTGCTGGAGGACGTCGTTACCGCCGAGCTGCTGGGGGCCGGTCGGGCGGACAATCCCTCCGCGCGGGCGGCGCTGGCCGCGCATGTCCGCCTCTTGGAGCAGGCCCTGCCGGGCAAGGGCGCGGGGGACGTCAGGCTCCATTTACGCGAGCTGGCGCGGGCCAGGCTGATGCCTAACGGCGCCGGAACGGACGATCCGTTTCTGGCCGTGCTGGAGAACTATCTCGACGCGCTGCAGCACGAAAGAATCACCCCTCACCCTCGCCCTCTCCCGTCGGGAGAGGGCCCCATATAAAAAGAAGAGCCCCTCGGTTGCCCGAGGGGCTCTTTGTGATTCAGCGAGCCAGCTTTTTAGCTGAGCTTGCGGACGTTCGTGGCCCGCGGTCCCTTGTCGGACTGGGTCACATCGAACTCAACGTCCTGATTCTCGGCAAGGGTCTTAAATCCCTCTCCTAGAATGGCGGAATGGTGCACGAAAAGATCTTTCGAGCCATCCTCCGGGGTGATGAAGCCATAGCCCTTCTGGTCGTTGAACCACTTCACTCGTCCTTTCATTCTTCTTCTTCCTCTTTGACTGCTTCGACGGTACGTCTTTTGGGCCCGTCCTGGCGCCCAGGCCTATCTCTAGACCCGGGGAAATTATAGCACGAAAGCTTCCTCCGCTCAAGCCGAAAAAGCGTAAAAAATTAGTAAGCAAAACAAAGGTAAAAACGGGTATTGCGGGCGAGGGGCGATTCTCCCTATACTATGGCGTCCCGGAGGTCCCGTGAAGATTACCCAATTCAACGT
Organism: uncultured Elusimicrobia bacterium; assembly: GCA_964566245.1. GTDB lineage: Bacteria > Elusimicrobiota > Elusimicrobia > CAZMIB01 > CAZMIB01 > CAZMIB01. Next base: position 5,549 of record CAZMIB010000142.1, read on the forward strand.
CATCCCGAACGTGCCCGAGAGCCTGAAGGCCCTCAACGATCTCTCGATGAACATGTGGTTCACCTGGAACTGGGAGGCGATCGAGCTGTTCGTCCGCCTCGACGCGGCCCTGTGGGAGAAATCCTACCAGAATCCCATCTGGACCTTGGGCTCCCTGCCGCAGGATAAGCTCGAGCGCGCGGCGAAGGACCCGTCCTATCTCGAGATGCTCAACCGCGTCGCCGCGCGCTTCAAGAACTACATGGAGGGGCCGACCTGGTTCTCGCGGAGCTTCCCGAACGAGAAAGACCTCCTTATCGCCTATTTCTCGATGGAGTTCGGCATCGGCGAGGGCCTCCCGATCTACTCGGGGGGCCTGGGCGTGCTCTCGGGCGATCATCTGAAGACCGCCAGCGACATGGGCCTGCCGCTGGTCGGGGTCGGGCTGCTGTACCAGCAGGGCTACCTGCAGCAGTATCTGCAGCGGGACGGCTGGCAGCTCGAGCGCTACCCCGAGAACGATTGGTACAACATGCCGGTCAAGGTCGAGAAGGACGCCTCCGGCAAGCCGCTCAAGATAGACGTCGAGCTCGGGCAAGAGACGGTCAAGGTCCAGGTCTGGCGGGTCCCGGTCGGCCGCGTCTCCCTGTATCTGCTGGACACGAACCTCCCCGAGAATCCGCCGCACTTGCGCGACGTCACCAGCCGCCTCTACGGCGGAGACCGCGAGATGCGGATCCGCCAGGAGATCGTGCTCGGGGTCGGCGGCGTGCGCGCGCTGGGCGCGCTGGGCTTGAGGCCCACGGTTTTCCACATGAACGAGGGCCACTCGGCCTTCCTCGCGCTGGAGCGGCTGCGCCTGACGATGGCCGAGCGCGGCATGAGCTTCGCCGAGGCGCGCGAGCTGGTCTGGGCGACGAACGTCTTCACGACGCACACCCCGGTCCCGGCCGGCAACGAGCACTTCGACCACGGCCTCGTGCAGCGCTACATGGAGCCGGTCGCCCAGAAGCTCGGCCTGCGCTGGGATGAGTTCCTGGCTCTCGGCCAGGAGGAGCCCGGGCGCTCGCCGACCTACTGCATGACCGTCCTGGCGCTGAAGCTCGCGGCGTACCTGAACGGCGTCGCCGAGCTGCACGGCGAGGTCTCGCGCTCGATGTGGCAGAAGATATGGCCGGGCCTGCCGATGCACGAGATCCCGATCCAATCGATCACCAACGGCATCCACACGCGCAGCTGGATCAGCCACGACCACGGCGACCTTTTCGACCGCTACCTGGGGGAGCGCTTCGCCGAGAACCCGTCCGATCCCGAGGGCTGGGCCAAGATCAAGTCGATCCCCGACGAGGAGCTTTGGGCGGTCCACCAGCTCCGCAAGGCCAAGCTGGTCGCGTTCGCGAGGAAGCGCCTGAAGCGCCAGCTCTCGGCGCGCGGCGCGGACCAGACCTTCCTCAAGCACGCCGAGTCGGTGCTGCTGCCCGAGGCGCTGACGCTGGGCTTCGCGCGCCGGTTCGCGACCTACAAGCGCGCGACCTTGCTGTTCCGCAACCCGGAGCGGCTGCACAAGCTGCTCTCGGACCCCGCGCGCCCGGTCCAGATCATCTTCGCCGGCAAGGCCCACCCGGCCGACAACGCCGGCAAGGAGCTGATCAAGCACATCGTCCAGCTTTCGCAGGACCCGAAGTTCCGCGACCGGATCGTCTTCCTCGAGAACTACGACATCAACGTCGCGCGCTACCTGGTGCAGGGGGTCGACGTCTGGCTGAACACCCCGCTCCGGCCGCTGGAGGCCTCGGGCACGAGCGGCATGAAGGCCGCGGCGAACGGGGCGCTGAACCTCTCGATCCTCGACGGCTGGTGGGCCGAGGCCTACGCCCCGGACACCGGCTGGGCGATCGGCGGGGCCGAGGAGTACCAGGACCTCGAGGAGCGGGACAACATCGAGAGCGAGGCCATCTACAACCTTCTCGAGAAGGAGGTCGTCCCGTTGTACTACGACCGCGACCAAAGCGACCTGCCGCGCGACTGGATCGCGATGATGAAGTCCGCGATGCGTCAGTTGGGGGCGCGCTTCTCCTCGCACCGGATGGTCGGCGAGTACTTCGACCGCTTTTACCTGCCGGCGAACGGGGCCGGGCGCAGGCTCGCCGAGGACGGCGGGCGGCGCGCGCGGGATCTCGCCGCCTGGCGCTCCCGGATCGGGCAGGCCTGGCCGCGCGTCAAGGTGGAGGTGGACTCGTTCAAGCCGGGCCACGAGGTCCGCGCGGGAGAAGGGCTGCCGGTGGCGATCCGCGCCCAGCTGGGCGACCTCAAGCCCGACGAGGTCTCGGTCGAGCTTTACCACGGCCCGGTCGACGCGCAGGGCCGCATCGAGCGCGGGGAGATCGTCAGGATGACCCCCGACGGCTCGCGCGAGGGGGGGCAGCTTTTCCAGGCGACGGTCCAGGTCGGCGTTTCCGGACGGCACGGCTTCGCGATCCGCGTGCTGCCGAGGAACCCCGACTCGGTGCAGCCGTACATGCCGCTGTTCCTGACCTGGGGCGAATGATGAAACGGGAAGTCGCGGCGCTTTTGGCCGCCGCGTGGCTGCTCTCGGGCTGCTCCCCCTCGGAGGAACCCGCCTCCGAGCCGCCGAAGCCCCCGCCCAGCGCGGGGGGAGGCTCGCCTTCCGGGGGCGGCGGGGGAGGCGCGAGCACCGACCTGCCGGCCCTGCAGCGCC
>CAZMIB010000143.1:0-8201 GCA_964566245.1 uncultured Elusimicrobia bacterium
TTTGGCGAGGTCGGACTGCAGTTGAGTTTCGCTTACATTGCCCGCCGGAATCTCCGGCTCCGGAGTTCCTCCCAAGGCTTTGATGATGGCGTCCCTCCCGGCCGGCGTCGTCCCGCCTTCATCGAACCTGAGGCCGGTGACCTTCTCGCAGAAGAGGAGGAAGGCATCGTAGTTGTTCCTAAAGACTGACTTTGTCGCGGCGAAATCCGGATGGTTCCAGATGCTCTTGGGGAAGCAATCCTCCATCGTTTGCGTTTCGATCAACTTCGGATCGTATTTACCGATCTTTTGAAGAGCGTTGCCGAGCTTGGCGGTGATGTCGGCCAAGCTGTAAGCAACGTCGGCGAGCAAACCCAGGTTCACAAAACCGGCGCCGGGGGCTTGCCCCACGGTGCTGGCGGTGGGATTCTGAGCCGCGGCGGCCGCGGGATCGATCGATTTCCCTATGTCGTCGCCCATGCCTTCGCACACGGTCTTCATCTGCTGCTGGGTCTGGGCATCGGCGGGACTGCCGCGGTACCGCACGTACAGCAACAGGAGGCCCGAGGCTGTCGCATCGCCGCAGGCTCTGTATTTCTTGGCGCGGTCGATCGCCGAAGGATCGTTGGCCAGCACCCCCCGGGCGCATTGCCACCCGCTGTTGATTGCCGCGTACGCACCCGCCAGGAACAAGCCCGCGTTCGCCGCCTTGGCCGCGCCAATCGCGGCGGCCATCAACTGCACGACGCGCACGAAACCCGCGAAGGCCAAACCATTGCTCACGACATCCACGGCCGTGGCGCCCACGGCGCTTAGCGTATTTCCCAACTGCAGATTGGTGTACGTGAAGTCGCAGGCGAAAGGCGCGATCCCCGCTCTTTCATCATCGGTGATCGGGCGGTTCAACCAGGCGTTGACCCTGGCGGCTTGCTTGGCCGGCAGCTTATCGATGGGACCGAAGTTGCTCGTGGCCACTTCCTTGCGCACCTGGTTGACGAAATAATCCAAGGTCTGGCTTCCGAAAGGAAAGCCCTGCATGGCGCTCGCGATTTGGGCCCCGGAGTAGCCCATCGCCTTGGAATTGAAGCACGCGTTCATCATGCGGAACATCCCGGCTCGCGTAGGGTCCGACTTCTGGAAGTATGCTGCCGACAATTCCGTCGCCACGGACCACACCGCGTTGGAAGGCACCAGCAAATTCAAAGGATCTCCCAAGCCGGGCTCGGCGACTCGGAGCGCGCCGACTTGGAGCGGGTCGTGAGCCGTGGCGGAGGCGGTGGTCTGGCTCTTCGAGCTCGGCGCGTTGACGGTGATTTGGCAGCCCGTCTCCTGATTCAAGCAGGAAGCGGGAGAACTCACCCTATCGTATTTATGCGGCACGCAATAGACGCAGGCCTGATAATGCGGCGCGGGCGTGACGCCCGTAAAGTCGATATCGAAGGCCAACTGGTTGCTGTTTGCGCCGAGGCGCAGCGGCTCCGAGGTATTATTCACGTCGCCCTGGCCGCAAAGGCCCATGGAGAAGCCGCACCAAAAATCTTCCGGCGAGGAGAATGTGCGGTCTTTCTTCATGGCGTCGTTGAGATTCACGGTCACCGTCAGAGTGGTCAACGGGTTGGGGGAGGGCGGAGGCTGCGGCAAACCGGCTGTTGGGCCTGAGCCGGGCGACGAGCCGCCTGAAGTCGAGCCCCCTCCCGGAAAGCTCGGGCCGCCGGAAGCTGCCGGTGGATTCGAGCCGGGCGCCGGAATATCCGAGTCGTAACCGTTTCTGATCGAGATGCACTCGCACATCGAATCGGCTGCCGGATTGAAATTCATCACCCCTGGCGTGGAATGCCCTCCATTGTTCGAAATGCAAGGCGCCCCGGTGACGCAATCGCCGGACTTGTATCTGATATCCGCGGAGGGTAGAGGAGCGATGACCGGATTTCCTTTTGAGTCGACCACTTTGCTTTGAGCGTCTATATAGACCGGGTTCGAGTAGGTGCTCATAAAAGCGCCGATCGCGATGCTGTAGCTGACTTCAAGAAACGGGGGCATGGACGCCCCCGCGAAAACCAATTGAAGCGTGTTGCCGCCCAGGCCCGGCTTGCCCGTGGTCGTGACGCCCGATTGATTCATGACGATGACGCTGAAACCTATCGGCGCGCTGGGGTCGGCCTTGTCGCGATTAATCGGCACGACCAACGACCGCGTGGTCGTCGCGGGTGCGGGGTTGTCGGTGGAAAATACTCGTCCCGCCAGCAACGACAATGAGAGCACAACGGCCGAGGACGTTAGAACTCGGGTGAAAGTCACCTGGCGGGCTCCGTGGGCATGAGGATGTTATATCCCTCGGGCCGCGAGCGTTCAAGGGGGGTCGGCGGTGGGCCCTATCCTTTATAGGAGGCGGGCGCTTCGCGCGGCGTCTTTGGTCGCGCCTTGCTTTCGTCCTCCTCGAACAGCGCCGTCATCGTCGTCAGCTCGGCCTCGCGGCGCCCGCGCGCCGGCTCGCCGTGGCTCGATCCGGCTCTCGCGGCGGCCCTGGCGGGCGGGCTCGCCTTGGAGGGCTTGATGGTCGGGTGGTCCCCGCTGCGGAGCGTGCTGGGGACGGTTCCGCTCGGCGCCGGAGACGTCCTGCGGGTCGCGCTCGCGTCGGCCGCCGCCTTCGCGCTGATCGAGGCGGCGCCGCGCGGCCGCAACGTTGCATGAAGCGAAAATCAACGCGAGAAAACCGTGAAATCCATCCTTGAGAGACCCCGCATGCGTATGCCCTTATGGCTTTGGAGGGCCCTATGGAACCTGCGGGCCTGGAGGAGGGGCGGTCTGGGGGTAGGCGAGACCTTCCCCAACTTCACGCTGATGGACGCCGGAGGCCGTGCCTTCACTTTGGCCGAGCCCTTTCCAGCGGAGTGGACCGTCCTTTGGTTCACGAACCTGTGCGAGGACTGCCGCTCCCGCATCCCCGCGCTCGAGGAACTCGTCGCCGCGCAGGGGAAGCGTTTCCGCGTGCTGGCGGTGAGCCTGCTTCCATGCGGCGAGGCCTTGCCCGAGGCGGCGGTCCGCGCCGGCTTTCCGATGCTGCTCGATCCCGAGGACGTGGTCGAGCGGCGCCTCGGTCTCGATCATCCGCCGGGGGCCTGCCCGTTCCATAATCTATTCATCGTCGATCGCCGGGGTCGGATCGTGTTCCGTCATCACTTGTCCGCGCTGAAGCCCGAGACTTTCCGCTCGTTATGGGAGGGCCTGGCCGCCGGGCGCGGGGCCGGGCCGGGGCGCTAGAGCCGCATGAAAAGGCACGCCGAGGACAACGGCTCCCGCGCGGACGGCGTCAAGCGCGCGAGGGACGTCATGCGCGTCGACGTCGTCTCGGTCGACCAGGACGCGAGCCTCTGGGAGCTGGCGGAGCTGCTTCTTCAAAAGGGGATCACCGGCGTCCCGGTGACGGACGAGCGCGGCGAGCTCGTCGGCGTCGTCTCGCAGACCGACATCGTCCGCCACCTCAAGGAGGCCGGGCTCGACGAATGGGAGGGCGGCGACTTCTACTCCGGCTCGGAGCCGGACGGGCTCGGACGCGACCGGCGGGTCGTGACCGCGCGCGACCTGATGAGCCGGGACGTCGTCTCCGCGGGCGAGGAGCTTTCCGTGCTCCGGCTGAGCCGGCTCATGCTTCGCCGAAAAGTGCACCGCGTCATCATCACCCGTCGCAAGAAGATGGTCGGCATCGTCACCACGATGGATCTGCTGAAGGTGCTGTAAGCGCGGGTCAGGCCGAGGGGGCGGCGCCCGGGGGGCCGTTCCCGTTCCACAGCCACGTTTCCAGCGCCGCGGAGTCCACCGGCTTCGCGAAGAATTTCTCGATCTCGAGCCGCCGCGCGTCGGCCGCCGCGTCCAGCGCGCTGATCATCACCGTGCGTATCCCCGGCCGGATCTCGCGCGCCCGGGCCGCAAGCTGAAAGCCGTTCATCGGCAGCATCAGGGCGTCGGTGACCAGCCAATCGAAGTCGCGGCGCCTTAAAAGCTCCAGCGCCTCCTCGCCCCCGGCCGCGGTGGTCGGCCGGAAACCCGCGCGGCGGAGCGCCAGGCCCAGTATGGCCCGGGACGAGGCGTCGTCGTCGACGACAAGCACGCTGGGAGGTCGGCGCATGGCATGTACCCTCTCCCGCCGATACTGCAATGGAACGGCCAGCGGGGGGCTAGCCGCGGCGCTTCGGCTTCTTTTTTGCGGCTTGAGGCGGGGGGGGCGGCCACAGGAGCTCGGGCGGAAGATCCTCGGCCTCGACGGCGACGCCGGAGGCCATGATCAGCGAGCGCTCGACGGCGTGCTCCAGCTCGCGGACGTTGCCCGGCCAGGCGTGGCGCAGCAGGGCGTCGGCGGCCTCGGGGGAAAAACGCGAGGCCTTGGCGCCGAGCTTCTTGCGCGCCTTGCGCAGGAAGTGCTCGGCGAGCGGGAGTATGTCCTCGGGGCGCTCGCGCAGCGGGGGAATGTGGATCGGGAAGACCTTCAGACGGTAGTACAGATCCTCGCGGAAGCGGCCGTCCTTCACGAGCTGGGCCAGGTCCTTGTTCGTCGCGGTGATCAGCCGGCCGGTGACCTTGATCGGGTGGTTGTCGCCGACGCGGCGCACCTCGCCCTCCTGCAGCGCGCGCAGCAGCTTCACCTGCAGGGCCTGGGTGGTCTCGCTGATCTCGTCGAGGAACAGGCTGCCCCCGCTGGCCTCCTCGAACAGCCCGCGCTTGTTGCGCTCGGCGCCGGTGAAGGCCCCGCGCACGTGGCCGAAAAGCTCGCTCTCGAGCAGGCCCTCGGGGAGGGCGCCGCAGTTGATCGCGACGAAGGCCCCGCCGCGCCGCGGGCTGCTCTCGTGCAGCGCGCGCGCGATCAGCTCCTTGCCGGTGCCCGACTCGCCGTGGATCAGCACGGCCGCGTCGGTCGCGGCGACCTTGCGCACGAGATCGAGGACCCGCGCCATCGCCGGGCTCGCGTGCACGATCCCCTCGAAGCTGTACTTGCCGCGGACCTCCTCGCGCAGGCGGCGCACCTCGCCGAGCAGGTCGCGGTGCTCCAGCGCCTTCTTGAGGGTCAGCTTCAGCTCCTCGGGGTCGACGGGCTTGGTCAGGTAGTCGAACGCCCCGGCCTTGATCGCGGCGACCGCGCTGTCGATGGAGCCGTGACCCGTCATCACGACCACCTCGCACTCCGGCTGGTGGCGCTTGGCCCCGGCCAGCACCGCGAGGCCGTCGGTCGCGCCGAGGCGCAGGTCGGTGATCGCGACGTCGAACGGCTCGGCGGCGACGCGCTTGAGCGCGTCCTCGCCGCTCGCGGAGCGCTCGACCGCGTAGCCCTCGCGTTTCAGCTCGAGCGCGAGCAGGGCCGCCAGCGACGGGTCGTCCTCGACGAGAAGCAGCTTGGGCATGGCTATCCTTGAATCGCCGGCAGGAAGACCGTGAAGCTCGTTCCTTCACCGACCGTGCTGTCGACCTCGATGCGCCCGCCGTGGGCTTTTACGATCCGGTCCGCGACCGCCAACCCCAGCCCGGTCCCCTGGGTCTTGGTCGTGTGGAAGGGCTTGAAGATATCGGCCAGGGCGCTCTCCGGGATGCCGGGCCCGGTGTCCGCGACGCGGATGAAGCAGGTCCCATCCGAGCGCCCCGTCTCCACGTTCAAAGTCCCGCGGCCGTCGAGGGCTTGGACCGCGTTCAGCCCGATGTTCCAGACGACTTGGCGGACCTGGTCGGAGTCGATCGGGAATGGCTCCAGTCGCTCGTCGAGCGGGAGCTTGGAGCCCATCGCTCGCGTGAGGGGCCGGGTCGAGTCGACGAGCTTGAACACCTCGCCGACCAGCGCGTTGACGTCGCTGGGGCTCAGCTTGAGGTCGCGCGGCCTGGCGTAGCTGAGGAAGTTCGTCAGCGTCTCGTTGAGGCGCTGGCTCTCGTCGCGCAGCACCTTCAGCACCAGTTCCCGGTCGTCCTTCGCGAGCCTGCCGGCCGCGAGCTGCTTGGCCGCCATCACGATCGAGCCCAGCGGGTTGCGGATTTCATGCGCGACGACGGCGGCCATCTCGCCGAGGTGCGCCAAGGCCTCGGACTGCGCGACGCGCGACTGCAGCGCGAGCTGAGGCGACAGGTCGACCGCGTTCGAGACGTACCCGATGACGTCGCGCTTGGCGTCGCGGACCGCGGTGATCATCAGCGTCACCGGCAACTCGCGGCCGTCCTTGGTGCGGTTGATCAGCTCCCCGCGCCAGTAGCCCTTGGCCGGGTCGAGTATCTGGGCCCACATACGCTTGTAGGTGTCGTTGGTGGTGTGCCGGGAGCGTATCAGGCGCGGGGTCTGTCCGATCACCTCCTCGCGCGTCCAGCCGTAGCGGCGCGTAAAGGCGTCGTTGATGTCTTGGATCACGCCGTTCCTGTCGCAGTAGAACATGACGTCGTTGGACTGCCGGAAAGCCTCGTAGAGGACGAGGGCGCGTTCCAGCTCCGGCGTGGCCTTGGATCGAGGCATCGGGAAATTTGGGGTGGCAGGAATGTTGCTAGAATAAAAACAGCAACAATCATACCGCGCTGATTTTATCCTTTTAGGAATGCGCGGCCAAGGAGAGCCAGATGGCCCAACGCCCGAACCTCGAGCTCAAAGCGAAGACCGATCAGCGCCTCGCCGTGCTGGGCCGTCTGCGCATGGCGAAGTGGATGGAGATGCGCGAGCCCGAGTTCGCCTCCGAGATCGAGACGCTCGAGAAGGACCCGCTTTTCCGCAAGTTGTTCTTCGGCTCGACCGGCTCGCCGGGCGTCATCCGCCGCCAACGCTGGCCGGCGGGGGGGCTAAGCTCCGGCTTTTACGAGCTCAACGAGGCGACCGCCGCCGGAGGGGAGCCGGTCGAGGTCGAGCAGAAGCTGGAGGGCCGCGAGGCCTTGCTGGCCGCGATACGCAAGATGGGCCGTCCGGCCTTCGAGCGCTACTATCTTTACGCCGAGGAGGCTCTGCCGCTCGAGGATATCGCGCGCCGCACCGGCCTGACGCCGGAGGAGGCGGGGGCGGTGCACGAGCTGCTGCTCGAGATCGGGGCGCAGGCGGAGTTCGCCGCGCCCTCCGCGGAGCCTTCGCGCGCCTACTCCTGCCTGGCCGAGCTCTCGGTCGAGGGGGAGACGCCGTCGTTTCAGTTCCTTTCGCCGTATTGGGCGCGCGGCCTGTACCAGATACGCTACGACCGGCTCGAGCAATGGAAGACCGGCCGCCTGCTGGCCGGTCCCGAGCTGCGCCGCCTGCGCTCCTTGCTCAAGCGCGTCGAGACGATCAACCTGAGGCAGAACACGCTTTACCGCATCGTCGAGAACCTCGCCTCCCTCCAAGGGGATTACCTGCGCACGCGGCGGCTCGACCTGAAGCGGCCGATCAGCCTGCGCATGCTCGCGCGGCGGTTGAGCCTGGCCCCGAGCACGATCAGCCGCGCCGCCTCGGGCCGGTCGATACGCCTGCCCTGGGGCAAGGAGGCGCCGCTGATCGAGCTCCTTCCCGGGCGCCGGCGCGTGCTGCGCGAGGCGCTTTCGCGCTGGCACGAGGCCGGGGTGACGGGCACCGACGCCGAGCTCGCCGAACGGCTCAAGCGGGAGTACGGCATCAAGGTCTCGCGCCGCACCGTCAACGCCGCCCGCCATCAAGTCGAGGACGCCGAGTAGGCCGGATCGTTGCGGCTCCCTTAAGCGCCGGCGACCGTCGCCGGCGGGGCTGCCATGAACCTAGACAATCTGTTTCTCGTCAGTCTCAATGAAAGCGGCATGCCGCTGAGGCGGCGCGAGGCGGCGGCCGTCCCGCCGGACCGCCTCCTGGACGCCTTGCTCTACCTGCGCGTCTTCGCGGGCCTGCGCGAGGTGGTCGTGCTGTCGACCTGCGGGAGGCTGGAGGTGCTGGCCGCGGCCGAGGACCCGGTCGACGGGGCGGCGCGGGTCTGCGATTGGTACGCGAGGCGCGCCGGGGACGACCTTGCGGCGCTGAGCGTCCATGTCGGGCGGCGCGCGGTGCATCACGTCTATCGCGTCGCCGCGGGCCTGGACTCCTGGCTGCCCGGGGAGCTCGAGTCCTTGGGGCAGGTCCGCCGCGCGTTCCATTTCGCGCTGGAGCACGGCGGCGCCGGAAAACTCGTGTCGGCCGTGCTCCGAGGCGCCGTGCAGACCGCGCGCCTTGAGCGCGCCCAGGGCGGGACGCGGGGGCACGCCTCGATCGGCGGGGCCGCGGCGCTCGGGGTGCG
>CAZMIB010000144.1:0-8110 GCA_964566245.1 uncultured Elusimicrobia bacterium
TCGCCGCGCAAGGATACGGAATCGCCGGACCGACGATGTTCAAGGAGGGTGGACCCATGAAGAAGTTCGTGCTGAGCCTGCTCGTCGCGGCGATCGCCGCTCCGCTGTTCGCCGACGAGCCGATGAAGACCGGCGATACCGCCGCGCCGGCGATGACGGATGCGAAGCCGGCCGACGCGATGCCCGCGAAGAAGGCCAAGAAGTCGAAGAAGATGGCCAAGATGAGCAAGAAGTCCAAGAAGGCCAAGGGCGACATGATGAAGAAGGACATGCCGGCCGCCCCGGCCGCCGCCCCGGCGGAAGCGCCGAAGCAGTAAGCCGTTCCGTTCGCCTCTGAAAAGCCGGCCCTGGTTCTCCGGGGCCGGCTTGTTATTTGGGCCGCCTCTCGCCCAACGCCTCCCCCTGGGGGGCGCCGCGTGCTCCTTCCGGCGGGGGCCCCGCCGGCCGCTCATCGAGCGTTCCGGCGCCGAAGGGGCGCGGTACAGTCCCCCGCGCCCTCCGCGTACTCCGCGGTTGGTCCGACGTTCGTGAATAGCATCGCTCCTTCCGCGCCGTCGCGCCAGAGAATGGAGGCAAACTCGGCGTGACGCCCGAGCGCCGAGGGCGCGGTCCAGGTTGAAGGCCGCGGCCTCCTCGGTGAAGCCTACGCGCAGCAGTCCGTCGACGGCGGGCGCCGCTGTATTAAGGAAGGGTGGAGAGGGGGATGTACCGGCACCCCCAAAAACAAAGTCCGGCCGCGGCCGCCAAGGCCCCGATCGTCATCGTGAGCGCCGTTCGGAGTCCGGCTATGTCCGACGCCCACCCGATGACGGTCGGCGAGGCGGCATCGCCGAGCGCGTGTATCGCGAAGATGTTGGCCGCGAAGGCCATCGAGCGCATCGAGAGCGGGGTGCTGTCCGCGATCAGCGCGTTGAGCGGGCCGGTGTTGAGGAACACGAAAAATTCGGTGAAGAAGAGAAACGCGAGGGCGGTCTTTAGCGCGCCGGCGAACAAGGTCGCCAGCCCGAGCGGGACGCTGAGCGCGAGCCCCAGGCCCGAGAGAATAAAATACGCGCGCGGCGTCCGCCTGAGCCCCCAATCGCCGAGCCAGCCTCCGGCGAGGCTTCCGAGCGCCCCCGCCGCGACGGTCACGCCGCCGAACCAGGTCCCGGCATCGGCCACCCCGACGCCCCACTGCCGCACGAAAAAGGACGGCAGCCAAGCCGCCAAGCCTCCGAGCGCGAAGGTCTGCGCGGCCAAGGCCAAGGTGTCCGTGATGTAGACTTTGTTATCAAGAAGCTTGAGATACTCGCGCCCGCCAGGGCAGGAGGTCTTCGCGACGGGGGCCGGGCGCGGGTCCTTCAGCAGCGTCGCCAGCGACGCGGCCAGGAGCCCCGGGAGGCCGACCATCAGGAACGCCGCCCGCCAACCCCAGCGCGCCCCGAGCAGCCCGCCGAGCACGTAGCCGAACGCGCTGCCGACCGGTATCGCCATCGAGAAAATCGCGAGCACCCGTCCGCGCCGGCTTTCGGGAAAGTACTCCGCGACGAAGGAGGGCGAGAGGCTGCCGTAGTTGGCCTCGCCCACTCCGACCAAGGAACGCGAGAACAACAGTTGCGGGTAGGTTCTCGCGAGACCCGAAAGGACGGTCGCGACGCTCCACAACCCCACGCCTCCGCCGATCCACCGGTTGCGCGCCGTCCTGTCGCCGAACCACCCCACGACCGGCGCCGCGCACATATAGACGATCATGAACGCCGACGCCAACGCCCCGAGCTGGGTATCCGAAAGATGCAGCTCCGGCTTGATCAGCGGAAAAACCGCATAAAGCACCTGCCGATCGACATAGTTCAGCAGATTGATAACGAACAACAACCCCAGCACATACGAAGCGGTGTCAGACTTTGAATTTTTCACTTTCGGGAGCAGGCCGAAGTGTCAAATTTTCAAAGTCTGACACCCAGGCCGTGGCGACACTATATCAAAGGAATGCCGCCGTCGTGGTGGTCGTGGTGTCATACTTTGAATTTTTGAATTATTCAGCCGGCGGCGCGGCCGGGGGCAAAATTCAATTATTCAAAGTATGACACCTGTTCTAGTCCCGGTTGGTCCCCTTGGGTAGGACTTCTTGAATCGGCCGGGGTAGGCCTTCTGGCGGGGGAAAAATAGAGCCTTGGGCCCTCCTGGGAATCAAGGGGAGATGGCATACTGGTTTCTCGCCGTCCTCGTTGGCCGGCTGAGGAGACACGCATGCGCAAGCTCATCGTTTTCGCGTTGGGATTCTGGGCCGCCGGGGCCGGCGTTTCGGGGGCGGCGACCCGGATGGGGAGCGCGGGGACCGGGCCGGCCGCGCCGGCCATCAGCTTCGGGCCGGCGTTCCATCAGGGCGTCGAGCGGGCGTTGGCGGGCTATTTCCCGTCGCTGCACGGCGAGGCGCTGGCGTCGCTTCAGTCGTTACGGGAGGCGGTTCGCGTGACGAGAGGGGCGGAGAAGGCCAGCCTCGCCATGGTCCTGGGGGCGATCGCCGATAAGCCCGAGGCGCTGAAGGCTCGTTTGACCGAGACGGACCTGCCGAAGGCTTCCGTGGAGCGGCTTCTTAAGATAGCGGAGCATTACAGCTCCTTCGCCGAGACGAAGAAGGAGGTCGCCGACGAACTGGCGGGGGCCCGATTGGACGCGGAGACGGCGCGGAAGGAGTTGTCGGCTCCCGAGGCGGGACAGCATGGCGCCGAGGCGAAGGAAAGAGCGAGGCGGGTGAATCGCTTCTTCGGGGGGGAGGAATCGACGACCGTCGTTGAACCCCCTCCCCAGAAGCCTCTCCCCATCGAGGAGGAGAGGGAGCCTCGGGGAGCTCCGATGATCCTCATCCCGACCCGGCCCGAGCTGGTGGCTTACGGCGGGGTGAAGGTGCCGCGGGTCGCGTTTCCGTTCGAGGGGACCGACGCCCAGGAGCTGTGGCTCAAGGTCCATAAGGAAAGCCGCGGGATGAACATGGCGTCGTACAATTTCGACCTGATGCCGATGGCCGAGGCGATCGTCAAGGCGAGCCAGGAGGGCAAGCCGCAGGTCCTCGTCGGCGACTACAGCAACTGGTTCCCGCACAAGCTGTCCCAGGCGGAGCACGGCGGCCAGCATCAGGAGCGCACCGAGGCGATGAAGCTGATCATCGCCAACCTCGGCGATACCTTGAAGCTTTTCATCCTGAAAGGCCTGGGCAGCATCGGCATCAACCACAACAAATTCACCGATTTCCTCGGCCTCAATCCTTTCCTGCAGATGGGCTCCGCCAACTACACCGGGACGTCGATGCCCGTCCCGACGAGCCATTGGGAAAGCATCGCGTTCAGCGACGATCCGGCGCGGGCGGCCCTCTTCGGGAGGTATTTCGACTGGATCATGGGACTCGCCCGGCCGTTTTCGGAGCAGTTGGAGCCGGAGGACCCGGCCTTCGATCCCGCCCGCCCTATTCCGATCGACCCTCATCCGAGCCTCGTCTACGGGAGCGCGAGCTTGCCGTTGGTCTCGTTTTCGCCGAACGGCGGCAGCGAGGATCGGATCGTGGCGGCGATGAAGCAGGTCAAGGAGCGGCTCGACATCCTCATGTTCAGCCCCTTTCCGACGCCTCCGATGATCGCCGTGATCGAGCGGCTCCTCGCCGCCGGCGTCCCGGTCCGATTCGCCGCGGACCGCGGGCAGGGCCACCTGCCTGCCGCGCTCAAGCATCTGATGCCGCTGATCGAGAAGGGCATGGAGTACCGCACCATCAGCGGGCCGAACGCGACCTTGGCCCCGCGTAACGTGGTCAATCCCCGCTCCGAGAAGATGCACATGAAGGTCATGCTCTTCGACGGCAAGCTGCTGAAGGGCCACGACTCGACCAACATCAGCAAGAACGCCTTCGAGCACAACTTCGAGAACAACCAGTTCTGGACCGGCGTCGACGCCGTGATCATGCAGGAGGTCTTCGAGGCGCTGTGGAAGCTGGCCTCGCCTCTCGACCGCGCCTCGATCGCCAAGATGATCGCCGCGGAAGCCGAGCACGGCGCCCAGGGCCGGAGCCATCCTTGGCTGGGCATCCCGAAATGATAGGATAGCCGTGCCGACCCCGATCCCCTCCATGGCCGAGATTCCGCCCAGGCGCCCCCAGGCGCGCAACGTCATCCTGATCACGACCGCCATGCTGACCTTCATCAGCTTCTGGCAGGCGGCCGCGGTCGTGCTCTGCGACCTCGCCTCGACCGCCTACTACATCGGCGCCATCGCCGAGCAGGCCATCGGCAAGGCCGCCCCGTGGTACATCCTGGCGGTCATGCTGTTCTCGTACGCGGTGCGCGCGCTGTACATGGAGTCGTCCAGCATGTTCACGCGCGGCGGCGTCTACCGGGTCGTCAAGGAAGCCGAACAGGCCATCTTCGGCCACCGCCTCGGCGGGATCACGGCCAAGCTCTCGGTCTCGGCGCTGATGTTCGACTACGTGCTGACCGGCCCGATCAGCGCGGTCGCGGCCGGACAGTACTTCGTCGGTCTCCTGAACACCGTGCTGCCGAGGATGCACGTCCATTGGAGCCTGCCGCCGAATCTCTCCGCCTCGGTGTTCGCCTTGCTCGTGACGGCCTATTTCTGGTGGCAGAACGTGAAGGGCATCGAGGAGTCCAGCGACAAGGCCGTGAAGATCATGGTCCTGACGACGGTGATGGCCGTGGTGCTGATCGGCTGGAGCCTGCTGACCTTGCACGTCCGGGGCTTCAAACTGCCCCCGCTGGCCCCGGTGTTCAGCGACGAGGCCTTGGGCTGGCTGAAGGGCTGGAAGAGCTCGATCCGCCCGCTGGGGCTGCTGGGCCTGGCGATCGCTTTCGGCCACTCCTTGCTCGCGATGAGCGGCGAGGAGACCTTGGCCCAGGTCTACCGCGAGATCGAGGCCCCGAAGCTTTCCAACTTCAAGAAGGCCGGCTTCGTGATCTTCATGTACAGCATGCTGCTGACCTCCTTGGTCGGCTTCTTCTCGGTCATGATCATCCCGGACTCGGTCCGGCTGTCGCAGTACAGCGACAATCTTATCAGCGGATTGACGATGTACCTGGTCGGGCCTCTTCACTGGCGGCTGATCTTCCAGGCCTTCGTCGTGCTGGTGGGCTTCTTGATCCTGGCCGGCGCGGTCAATACCTCGCTCGTCGGCGCCAACGGGGTGCTGAACCGGCTGGGCGAGGATCATGTCCTGCCGAACTGGCTCAGGCGCCCGCACCCGCGCTTCGGGACCTCGTACCGGATGATCAACCTGACGGCCCTCCTGCAGGCGCTGACGATCATCCTCTGCCACGGCGACCTGTACATGCTCGGCGAGGCCTACGCCTTCGGCGTGATCTGGAGCTTCGTCTTCAAGGCCTTCTCGGTGCTGGTGCTGCGGCTCACGAACAAGACCGAGCGCGAGTGGAAGGTCCCGGGCAATATCCGCCTCGGGACGTTCGAGCTTCCGATGGGCCTGGTCGCGATCTTCCTGACGCTGTTCTTCACCGCGTTGGTGAACCTGGTGACGAAGAAGGTCGCGACGATCTCGGGCTCGATCTTCACCTTGCTGGTTTTCATCGCGCTCGAGGCCTCCGAGAAGATCAACGAGCGCCGCCGCAGCCGCGAGGAGCGCAAGTCGGACGAGCACGTCGACAAGGTGAACCTGAACGAGATCCAGGGCCTGTCGGCGGAGGCCGTCGGCAGCGAGAAGCCGCGCCGCATCGTGGTCGCGGTGCGCGACTCCTCGAACCTGGTCCATCTGAAGCGCGTTCTGGAGGAGGTTGACTGGCGGACGACCGACGTGATCGTCCTGACCACCAAGGTCGCGAAGGGCCTGGCGCTGGAGGGGGAACTCGGCACGCCGACCCCGGACGAGGAGGAGCTGTTCACGCGCGTGATCGCGGTCGCCGAGAAGATCGGCCACTCGGTGATCCCGCTGATCGTCCCCTCGAACAACCCGTTTTACGCGATGGCCCGCGTCGCGCGCGACCTGCAGGCGGAGGAGCTGGTCGTCGGCAAGTCGGGCAAGTTCACGCCCGAGCTTCAAATGGAGAACCTGGCGATGTCCTGGGGCTCGCTGTCCCCGATGGAGGGCCAATCGCTCAGGATTCGCATCCTCTGGCCCGGCTCCGAGTTTAAAGAGGAAATCGCGTGAGGCGATTCTTGCTGGCCGCTTTGCTGCTTGGGGCGGCCGGCTGTTCTCCCAAGGCGGAATCGGCGTCGGGCAAGCTCCGCGTGGGGCTGGTGTTCGACGTCGGGGGACGGGGGGACAAGTCGTTCAACGACTCGGCCTACGCGGGGATCGAGCGCGCGTCGAAGGAACTGGGCGTCGAGTTCGACTACATCGAGCCCGGCGAAGGCGCGGACCGCGAGTCGGCCCTGCGCCAGCTCGCCTCAGGCAAGGATCAATTGATCATCGGGGTCGGGTTCCTGTTCACCGACGACATCAACCGCGTCGCGGCCGACTTCCCCGGCAAGCGCTTCGCCTGCGTCGACTACGCGGTCGCCCCCGGCCGGCCGGTCCCGCCGAACGTCGTCGCGCTGAAGTTCCGCGAGCAGGAAGGGAGCTTTTTGGTCGGCGCGGTGGCCGGGCTGCTCAGCAAGACCGGATCGGTCGGCTTCGTCGGCGGGATGGATATCCCGCTGATCCACAAGTTCGAGTTGGGCTACGCCGCGGGCGTGCGCGCGGTCGCGCCGCGGGCGCAGGTGCTGGTCGGCTACGCGGGCGTGACCGGCGAGGCCTTCCGCAACCCCGCCCAGGGCAAGGCTCTCGCGCTCTCGCAGATCAACCAGGGCGCCGACATCATCTACCACGCCTCGGGCCTGACCGGCCTGGGCGTCTTCGAGGCGGCGCGCGAGCGCGGGCGCCTGGCGATCGGCGTGGACTCGGACCAGTACGACGAGGCCCCGGGCTTCATCCTGACCTCGATGGTCAAGCGCGTCGACATCGCGGTCTACAAGACCGTGGCCGAGCTCAAGGCGGGGCGCTTCACGCCCGGCGTGCGCGAGTTCGGGCTCGGCGAGGACGGGGTCGGCTACGTGCTCGACGACCACAACAAAGGCTTGATCCCCGAGGCGGTCGTGAAGCGCGTCGAGGAGCTGCGCGGCCGGATCGTGCGCGGCGAGATCGCGGTGCCGTACCTCAAGGGCGCATGAGCTCGCCCGCGCGCAGCCCGGCCGAGTCCCGCTCCGGCGCCGCCGCGTCCCCGGCCGTCGAGCTTGAGGGGATCGTCAAGCGCTTCGGCGCCTTGACGGCCAACGATGGGGCCTCTCTCAGCGTCGCCCGCGGCGAGATCCACGCTCTGATGGGCGAGAACGGGGCCGGCAAGTCGACCTTGATGCGCGTGCTGTACGGGCTGTACCGCCCCGACGCCGGGCGCATGCGCCTGGGCGGGCGCGAGGTCCGCTTCGAGGGGCCCCGGGACGCGATCGCGGCCGGGGTCGGGATGGTGCACCAGCATTTCATGCTCGTGCCGACCTTGACGGTCGCCGAGAACGTCGTGCTTGGCAGCGAGCCGCTGCGCGGGGCGAGCCTGGATCTGGAGCGGGCGGAGCGCGAGACGGCCGAGCTTTCCAAGCGCTACGGCCTGGCGCTGGACCCCAAGGCCATGGTCGGCGACCTCTCGGTCGGCGAGGAGCAGCGCCTCGAGATACTGAAGCTCCTCTACCGCGGCGCCGAGCTGCTGATCCTCGACGAGCCGACCGCGGTGCTGACCCCGCAGGAGACGGCCGCCTTTTTCGGCGTGCTGAAGGGGCTCCAGGCCCAAGGCAAGACCGTCGTCTTGATCACGCACAAGCTCCAGGAGGCCCTCGCGATCTCCCAGCGCGCGACGGTCATGCGGCGCGGGCGCACGGTCGGCACGGTGACGACCGCCTCCACGAGCGAGGCCGAGCTGGCCCAGCTCATGGTCGGCCGGCCTGTGCTGTTCAAGGTGAAGCGCGAGGCCCGGACGCCGCGGGAGCTGGCGGCGCGCCCCGCGGTCCTCGAGGTCGCGGGGCTTTCCGCGGAAGGCGACCGGGGCCTGCCGGCCCTGAGGGAAGTCTCGTTCAAGGTGCGCGCGGGCGAGATCTTCGGCCTCGCCGGCGTCGAGGGCAACGGCCAGTCCGAGCTGATCGAGGCGCTGGC
>CAZMIB010000145.1:0-7952 GCA_964566245.1 uncultured Elusimicrobia bacterium
GACCCTCATCCGGCGCCTCTCCTTCGATTTGGTCGGCCTGCCTCCGACGCCCGCCCGCGCGTACCGGCCCTTCGTCTCGACCGACGGCGCCGTCGCCGCGCCGAGGACCTTCGAGCTGGAGCTGGGCGTCCTCACTCTCGAGCGCCGCGCCGGAGAGAACGTTCCCATTTCGCCGACGGCGGCGCTCAACTACGGGATCGCGCCGCGCTTCGAGCTGGTCGCGGAGAGCCGGCTCGAGCATCCGCCGGACGCCGCCTCGCGCGCAACCGAGGCCGCGCTCTCCGTCAAAAGCGTGCTGAGGGAAGGCTTTCTCCAGGACAAAAGCGGCCCAAGCGCC
This sequence comes from uncultured Elusimicrobia bacterium, assembly GCA_964566245.1. Taxonomy (GTDB): domain Bacteria; phylum Elusimicrobiota; class Elusimicrobia; order CAZMIB01; family CAZMIB01; genus CAZMIB01. The sequence goes on from CAZMIB010000145.1 coordinate 338, forward strand.
GCGTTCGAGGCGAGCGCGCTGATCCCCACGATCCCCGATGAAAGACGCCTGGGCGCCGAGGGCGCGCTCATCGTCAGCGGGCGCCTGGCGCCGCTGACGATGCACATGAATCTCGGCGCGGGCGTCGACCGCTCTGCGAGGACTCTCGGGCTATGGGGCCTGATCGCCGAGCTTCCCCTCCGGGGCCGGCTGCGCCTGGTCTCCGAGGTGAACGGCGAGAACCCGCGGCGCGGGCGCCAAGGCAGCTCGGTTCTCGGCGGACTGATCTGGGAGCGCGGCCGCCTCGCGCTCGACGCCGCCTACCGCCGCGGGCTCAGCGCCTCCGCCCCCGACTGGGCGCTGACGACCGGCCTCACCGTCGCGTGGGCGCTTTCCGGTGATAACGCGCGGCGATAAGAGAGGGGCGGGACCGGGCTCAACGAGAGGAGATGTCGGTTTCGCCTCGATGGATACGGCGGAACAGGCCCAATAGGTTGCCTGACTCGAAGTCGGTCACCGTGAGACCGAACTCGGCCTTCACCCGCCGTTTCAGTTCGCTCTCGCTCAGATAACCGGTCTTGTCCTTGAAAAGAGGCTGGTTCTCAAAATCGAACAGATTGGATTCGTCTGTGATGAGATAGTCACCCGGCGCGAAGCCGAAAATCCGCTTCATGAAATCCTCGGCGATGGTTTGAAACATGTCCACGCCCGCGGTGGAGGCGAACTCGAACTTCTTGTCCTTGAATGGGTCGTCTCGTGACTCGTCGCCAGGCATTTTTAGATCGACCTCCCTCGGCCGTCGCCGACATCGAACGACGGGATGAGCCTACTTCCGCGTGTCGACGAAATCGAACGACGGGATTGACTCGAGCTTATAGGCTCGGAGCGCAAGCGCATCCAGCGCTTCAAAGTCCCGCCTCTCAAAGGCCGCGCGGATGGCTTTAGCGAGGGCCGGGGAGATATCGGAGGGTTTGGGCAGCCTGATTCGGCGCAGGTATTGGGCTTGGAAGCGCAGGTAGCTGCCGCGCATCTTGGTCGCATAGGACCAGATGAAGAACAAGGCCACTTTCGAGCTAAGAAGACCGCCCAAGACGGCCATATCCCACGCCTCCGAGGTCACGAAATAGAGATTGTGGTGCGGATGGTAGTTGCCCTCATCGAGCGCGACCTCGTTCGAGCCGGCGATGTCGGGGATCAGCAGTTTCGGAACGCCGACGATCTCGGGATAAACCCTGTCGATGGTGCGGAACCAAGCCGCCGGATTCTTCTGGGCGACATGCCGTCGCTTAATAGGCGCGCCGAGAGACTCTAGATGGCGCTTGAGGCGCGGGTAATCTTCAAGCTTGATGACCTGGCCGGATTTCTCGAAGGTGTTGATGACGAAGCGGCGGTTGTTGGTGATGCGGCCGTTTTCGATATCGGCGCGCATGACCAATGGGACGAGGCGGTCCTTTTCAATATCGGCGTCCGAGTCCACTATGTAAGCGCCATCGCTGCCCGTGGCCACGCCTATCCTGACGCGAGCGCGGCCGTCGGCCTCGATCGGCGAAAAACGTTCCTCTAAATCGCGAAGGACGCGTAAATGTTCCGGCGGGCTTAATACCCAAGGTTCGTCGCCCGTGAACCAAACAGGGTAGCTGGACAAGGGCGGCATCACCTTCTCGCTCGCGCCAAGCAACTCCTTCAGCCTCGCGCATTCATCCGGCGTCGCGGTCGACAGGCGCGCCACGGGAACATCCTTGCTTCGCCCGGGAGAGACCGCGAAGATCGACGGGTAAGCGATGACCTCCGACTCGAAAGGTGAAGCTTGATGGAGGTCAATGTAAGCCTTCACGCGGAAGCCGTCGGCGATCATCCTGCGCAGAGGCGCGCCGTAGCGATTGAGCGTCCAGCGATCCGCGCAAATGAACGACAGAGTCCCGGCGGCCTTCAGAAGGGCGAGACCGCGCTCGATGAACGCGACGTAGATGTCGGCCCGATCGTACAACGACTCATATCGGTCGCGGTAGGTCCGCTGCAACTCGGGAGCAAGCTGCTCTATCCGGATATAGGGCGGGTTTCCCACCACGGCGTCAAATGTCTCCGGCTCAAGGGGCGCCAGAAGAAAATCGTCATGCCGCACCCAGCTTTCCGCAAGACTCTTCGCGACGCCGTTGCCCAAGCCTTCGGCGTTGAGAACTTCCTCGACAACCCGCCGCGTTTCCGCAACATGCGCCGGGTCAATGTCGAAGGCGAGCACGCAATCGGCGAGTCGGGAGGACTTGCGCTTATGGCGTCGCGCCGACCGAAGGAGGCGCCGCACGGCCGTGACCAAGAACGCGCCGGTTCCACAAGAGGGTTCCAGCAGGCGCATTGCGCCGAGATCCTTGTCGGCCGTATAACCCGCAAGGTCTAGAATCAACTCGACGATATGCGGCTTGGTCAAAACGACGCCGTGGGTTTCTCCCGAGGATCGGGGCCCATAGTTGTAGGCCTCGGCGGAAAATTTGATCGGCAGATTGAGGACGGGCCGCATACGAATAGATTACGCTTGGCGCGCGGAGAAAGTTCCTAGGTGGCCGGCGAGACTGACGAAGAACTCGCTCACGCGGAGGTCGTCCGCGGGCTCCTTGAACTCGCCGCGCACCCCCTCGGCCCGGGTAGAAAGCAGCAACGCGGCTCGCGTATAAAGCTCCTCAAGAACGAGACGCCTGAGCAGCAGCTCGTAACGCTTGGCGTAAGTCGTCTCTCGAAACTCAGGGAAGACCTTGAAATGAGGCTCGTTGACACGAACGGGATGTCGCGTGCCGGGACAATCCTCGAGGAGCATGAGCGTCCCGATCCAAGGCTTCTGTCCGCCGGGCTTGAAGGCGCCCTCCCGGAAGGCGGTCTTGAAATCCTGAGCCGTGCCGATGGATTCCTCGGCGCGGTTGTTGAAATTATTTCCGAACGAGGGACCGGTATGGGATTTAAGCTCCATGGCGGCGATTAATCGGCCGCCCCGCACGACCACTAAATCCCATTCCTTCGTGGGGCGAAAGTAGCCCGGAAGCTCAAGCATCTTGTCCAGATGGACGCTGGCCTCGGGGAGCTTGTTCTCAACGAGAATCTGGCGGATCAGACGCGCGAACCCGTCCATTTGCTTGCCGCCGGTGACCCGTGAGCGGGTACCGCGGTCGACACGGCGCGCGCCTTTCTTGCGCTGTTTCTTCGATTGCTTGTCGAGCGTTTGCCAGTAGAAAGCGACCGCCTCGCGCACGCGGTCATTGAGGTTCGATGGGACGATGGACATGGGCCTCGAGCCAACCGTAGCAGAGCGATTGTACTAAATCACCGTGCCAAATCCCCGCCAGCCCCGACGGCGGGCATTACCATGCCTCCCCTCCCGCAAGCGGGTCGGGGACCAACGCAAATTTGTTAGAATCCGGCTGGAGAATCATCGTCGATGGGCACTAACGCGACCATGGTCGAACGGATGCTGAAGCGGCAGGAGCCGGCGCAAGCCGCGCCCAAGCAGGCGCCCGCCGAGAAGGAGCTGCTCGAGCTGGCGTCCCTGTCGCCCGAGCAGGCCCTGACCCGCCTCGGCTCCAGCGAGCGGGGCCTCCCCGACGAGGCCGTCGAGGAGCGTCGCGAGCGCTGGGGCCTCAACGAGCTGGGCCAAGCGCGCCGGCTCGGCTTCCTCGGCGAGATCTGGGAGCGCGCGAAGAACCCGCTGGTCGTCCAGCTCCTCGTGATCGCGGGCGTCTCCTTCGTGATGGGCGACATGCCCGCCGCGATCGTCGTCGGCGCGATGGTGGTGCTCAGCGTCCTGCTGGCCTACGTGCAGGAGGCGCAGTCGGGACGCGCGGTCGAGCGCCTGCTGGCTTTGGTCAAGACGACCTGCACGGTCCTGCGCGCCGGCAAGGAGACCGAGCTCAACATGAACGAGCTCGTGCCCGGCGACGTCGTCGTGCTCGCCGCGGGCTCGATCATCCCGGCCGACCTCAGGCTCCTGTCCGCGAAGGACTTCTTCGTCAGCCAATCCGCCCTGACCGGCGAGTCGATGCCGGTCGAGAAGACCGCCGCGCCCGGCGACGCGGCGGGAAAGAACGCGATCGACCTGCCGAACGCGTGCTTCCAGGGCAGCAACGTGCTCAGCGGCAGCGCGCGGGGCCTGGTCGTCGGCACCGGCTCGCGCACCTACTTCGGCTCGATCTCGCAGAAGCTCGCCGGGACGCGCGTGCTGACCAGCTTCGACAAGGGCGTGCACGGCTTCACCTGGCTGATGATCCGGTTCATGGTCGTGATGGTCTCGATCGTGTTCCTGATCGTGGGGATGACCAAGCACGATTGGGCGGAAGCCCTGCTGTTCGGGCTCTCGGTCGCGGTCGGCCTGACGCCCGAGATGCTGCCGATGATCGTGACCGTGAACCTCTCGAAGGGCGCGCTCGCGATGTCCGCCAAGAAAGTCATCGTCAAGCGGCTCAACTCCATCCAGAACTTCGGCGCGATGGACGTGCTGTGCACCGACAAGACCGGCACGCTGACGCAGGACAAGGTCGTCCTGGAGCGCCACGTCGACGTGACGAACCGCGAATCGGAGGACGTCCTCCGCTACGCGTACATGAACAGCTACTACCAGACCGGACTGCGCAACCTGCTCGACCGGGCGATCCTCTCGCGCACCGATCTGGACGTCGAGCGCAGCGCGCGCAAGGTCGACGAGATCCCGTTCGACTTCTCGCGCCGCCGGATGTCGGTGATCATCGACCACGAGGGCGACCACACCTTGATCTGCAAGGGCGCGGTCGAGGAGATCTTCCGCGTCTGCAGCCGCTACCAGGTCGACGACGAGATTCATCCGCTGATCGACATGCTCAAGAGCGACCTGCTCGAGGAGTACGAGAAGCTCAGCGCGGACGGCTTCCGGGTGCTCGCGATCGCGTACCGCGACTTCCCGCGCACGAAGGAGGTGTTCGCGGCGGCCGACGAGAGCGATCTCGTGCTGCTGGGCTACATCGCCTTCTTCGACCCGCCGAAGGAGACCGCCGCTACGGCCTTGGAGGCGCTGCGCCGCGCCGGGGTCGCGACCAAGATCCTGACCGGCGACAACGCCCTGGTGACGCAGAAGATCTGCCGCGACGTCGGCCTGACGGTCGACCACCTCGTGACCGGCGACCAGCTCCGCGGCCTGGACGACGCCGCGCTCTCGGAGGCCGCCGAGAAGGCCACCGTCTTCGCGCGGCTCACCCCCTCCCAGAAGGAGGAGATCATCCGCGCGCTGCAGCGCAACGGGCACGTGGTCGGTTTCCTCGGCGACGGGATCAACGACGCCCCGGCGATGAAGACCGCGGACGTCGGCATCTCGGTCGACACGGCGGTCGACGTCGCGAAGGAGTCGGCCGACATCATCCTGCTCAAGAAGAGCCTGCTGGTCCTCGAGGACGGGATCATCGAGGGGCGCAAGGTCTTCGGCAACATCATCAAGTACATCAAGATGGGCGCCAGCTCGAACTTCGGGAACATGTTCAGCGTGGTCGGCGGCAGCTATTTCCTGCCGTTCCTGCCGATGAAGCCGATCCAGGTGCTCGTGAACAACCTGCTCTACGACTTCTCGCAGGTCGGCATCCCGACCGACCGCGTCGACGAGGAGTACCTGCAGCGGCCGCGGCGCTGGAACATCGACAGCATCAAGCGCTTCATGGTGTTCATCGGACCGATGAGCTCGCTGTTCGACTACACGACCTTCGCGCTGATGATGTTCTACTTCCATTGCCGGGACTTCTCGGCCCCCGGCGCGACCCAGGCCGTGAAGGCCCATTACGAGAGCTTGTTCCACACCGGCTGGTTCGTCGAGTCGCTGATGACCCAGACCTTGATCGTGCACGTGATCCGCACGAACCGCGTGCCGTTCCTCCAGAGCCTGCCGAGCCCGGCGCTCGCGCTGACGACCGTGACGGTCATGGGCGTCGCGGCCTGGCTGCCGTACTCCCCGTTCTCGGCGTACCTCGGCCTCACGCCGCTGCCGCTCGCGTTCTGGCCGTGGCTCGGCGCGACCTTGCTGGCCTACTGCGTGCTGACCCACCTGGTCAAGGTGGGTTTCATCAAGACCTTCGGAACGGACTGAAAACGTGAAGAGCCTCCTGAACGCCCTGCAAGACGGCCGCCTGATCGAGCTCCCCGAGACCGACAAGGAAAAATCCCTCAAGTACCTCGCGCACTTGATCGAGGCCATCCCCGACCTGGCCGGCAGCCCGGACCTGGCCGAGGCGATGCTCGCCCGGGAGCGCGCGCAGAACACCGGCATCGGCCTGGGCGTCGCCTGCCCGCACGTGCGCGCCGGGGAGACCGGCGAGCTTCTATGCGCGGTCGGCTGGAGCCCGGCGGGCATCGACTACGGCGCGAGCGACGGGGGCAAGGTCCACCTGGTCGTGATGTTCTATATCCCGGACTCGCAGAAGAACACCTACCTGAAGGAGGTCTCGGTGCTCGTGGGCGCGATGCGCCGCGAGGGCGGGATGCAGCGGATCGCCGACGCCCCGGACCTCGCCACGGTGCGCATGCGTCTTTTGGACTGGGTCTCGGCCGCGATCGACGCGAACATCCCCGAGACCAAGGCCCGGATGATCCGGCTCGAGGCGCGCCAGGCCGCCGCCGAGCAGCCGGCCGCGGCCCCGGTGGCCGCGGGGGCCCTGCAGGTCGTTCCCCTGCTCGTGCTCGCGATGGACGACCGCAACATCGTACTGTGCCCGAACCCCGAGCTGTCCGCGGGTCTCGAGAAGGACCCGGCCCTCGGCGGCTGGCTCAAGCAGCGCGGCCAGTTCGACAGCTCCGGCTGGCGCCTCGTCTTCCGCAACGCGACCCCCTACAACGGCCGCGTCCTCTACGACTACCTGGCCGTCAAGGCCGCCTGACCTCCGCCTCGCCCGGGCGTGAAAAAGCCCCCTCCCGAGGGTGGACCTTCAGGAGGGGGCCGGGAACCTTAAGCGCGCCGCGAAGGGTTAGTTGCCGCCTTCGGAGCCTTTGTCGCCGCCCTTGTCGCCGTCCCCGCCGTCCTTGTGATGGCGATGATGCCGATGTCCGCCGCTGTCGTCCGAGGCGCCGCCCGCGCCCTTGGCCTGCTTCCAGGCGGCCTTCATCGCGTCCTTGTCGGTCTTCATCTGGTCCTTGTCGGCCTTGACCTTGGCCTTCGCCGCGTCGCAGTCCGCGCCGGCGCTTGCGCAGGCCGTCTTCGCGGCGGCCTTGTCGGCCTTCAAAGCCTCCTCATCCTGCTTCACCTTGTCCTTCGCGGCCTTCAGGGCCGCCTTCGCGTCCGAGGCGGCGGGCGCGGCGCTGGGCGGGCTTCCCGCGCCTTGGTCCCCCGCGCCGCCGGCGTCCTGCGCCGCGGCGAGCAGCGGCGCCAGCAAGGACGCCGCGAGAATGAGGCTTATCGATGACTGTCGCATGGTTTGTCGTCTTCCTCCGCTAGGTTCGTTCCGGGCTGGGATAAGGCGAGGGGGTTCGCCTGGCGTCGGCGAAAATCCGTCGCGTCGCGCACGGCCTTCCTATCCTGCCACGTCGTTTTGACGCGGCCCGGCATGAAAAGGTGTCGCGTCGAGAGTCGCGATCGCGGCCCCGCGCTCGTCGGCCGCCTGGCCGTTAACGGCGAGCTTCAGGCCCGGCCCAGGCCGGGGGGCGG
>CAZMIB010000146.1:0-7949 GCA_964566245.1 uncultured Elusimicrobia bacterium
GCCTCCGGCAGCCGGGCCGAGAAGCTCGCGCGCGAGGCGGCGGCCAAGCTCGGCCTGGGCGACGCGCAAGCGGCCCTGAAGACCGCCAACGCGGCGATCGCCGCCGATCCCGAGAACCCGGCCGGCTACTCGACGCTCGCGATGATTCTCAATCAGCAGGGCCGCTATAGGGAGGCCGTGGACGCGGCCACGAAGGCTCTCCAGTTTTCCCCTAACGACCTACGGGCTCTGGACGCGCGCGCGTTCGCGTATAACAAGATGGGCCTGGCGCAGAAGGCATTGGTCGACGCGGACTCCGCGTTGAGGATCAATCCGCGCGACGCCTACGCGCACCTTAACCGCGCGCTGGCTTACGACCATCTCGGCCCCGAGTACCGGGCCCAGGCGCTGCGCGAGATGAAGCTGGCCGCCGGCCTGAACCCCAAGTTCAAGAGCGACCTGCAAGCCATGATCGAGCGCTACGGCACCGACGATGAAAGCCAGTTCGCCCCCGGCTTGGCGAGCCGCCTCGCGGACGGCGCGGCGGGGCTCATGCGCGGCGCGGCCGGAAAAGCGCGCTCCCTCGTATCCTGGCTGGGCCTGCTGCTGGGGCTGCCGCTCTTGGCCCTGGCCGCGTACGGCCTGCGCGACGGCTACACCCGCCGTCCCAAGCCCTCGACGTGGCGCAAGAATTGGACGACCCCGCTGCGCTGGGCGCTCGGGGCCGGGGCGCCGCCGGCCCCCGGCTCGCCCCAGGGCCGCATCGGCGGGCACTACAGCGTCGTCCGCGAGATCGGCCGCGGCGGGATGGGCCTGGTCTACGAGGCGATCGACGAGGCCCTGCAGCGCAAGGTCGCGATCAAGAAGATGCGCGAGGAGATACGCGACAGCCGCCGCGACCGCGAGCGCTTCATGCAGGAGGCCCGGCTCGTCGCGTCGCTGAAGCACCCGAACGTCGTCGAGATCCACGCGATCCTCGAGGACGGCGGCGAGGTGTACCTGATCCTGGAGCACGTCGACGGCGCGCCGCTCGACAAGCTGCTCGACGAGCGCCGCGTGCTGCCGCTGGCCGAGGCGAAGCGCTTGGTGCGCGACGTCGCCTCCGGACTAGCGTTCGCGCACGAGCGTCGCGTCGTGCACCGGGACCTCAAGCCCGCGAACATACTGCTGACCAAGGACGGCCGCGCGAAGGTCGCCGATTTCGGGATCGCGCGCGTCGCGCGGGACACCGTCTCGAAGCTCTCGCGCACCGAGGCTTGGGGCACGCCGGCCTACATGGCGCCCGAGCAGGAGCTCGGCCAGGTCTCGAAGGAATCCGACATCTACTCGCTGGGCGTGCTGCTCTACGAGACGCTGACCGGCGACGTGCCGTTCCGCGGGCCGAGCTTCCTGGACCAGAAGCGCGCCCGCCTGTACCGCCGCGCGAGCGAGGTCAACCGCGCGCTGCCGCCCGCGATCGACGAGGTGATCGATCGGGCCCTCGACCCCGACCCCAACGCCCGCTTCCGCTCCGCGCTGGACCTGGCCGCCGCGCTGGACGCGATCGGGACCAAGACCCCCGTCTGATCGGCCGGTTTACCGGCCCTGGGAAAGCCTCTCGGCGAGGAAGGGAGGCAGGCCGGCCGCGCGTATCTTCTTCTGGGTCGCCTCGACGTCGTAGGGCACGCGCAGCATGTAGAAGGTCCGGTCCGAGGTGTCGAAGACCGCGCACGCCGCGCGGGGGTCGAGGTCGCGCGGCTGGCCGACCGAGCCGGGGTTGAGGGCGCAGGGCAAGGGCCCGGATCTCCACCGCGACTCCCCCTCCAGCATGTCCCCGACGACGCGGTCCCCTTCCAGGACCTGGAAGTAGAGCGGCAGGTGGCTATGGCCGACGAAGCACGGCGAGGCCTTGAAGCTCCCGAGGTTTTCCATGAACTGCTGCTTGGTCAGCAGGTACTCCTCGGCGGGATCGCGCGGCGTCCCGTGAACGACCGTGAAATCCGGCGTCTCGACGCGTAGCGGCAGTCCCTTAAGGAACGCCGCCGCCTCGCCCGAGAGCCGGCCGATCGTCCACTCGATCGCCGCGCGCGCGAAGGCGTTGAACCAGCCGAGGTCCATCTCCCCCAGCGCGGCCAGGTCGTGGTTTCCCTTGACCGCGTAGAGCGGCGAAAGGGCGCGGACGCGCTCGATGACCGCCTCGGGATCCGGCCCGTAACCGACGGTGTCCCCGCAAAGAACGTAGCCGTCGACGCTCTTTTCCTTGAGCGCTTCGAGACAGGCCGAGAGGGCCTCGATGTTGGAGTGGATATCCGAAAGGACGGCCAGCCTCACGCTCGGAGTTTAACCCAGCCGCGCCCGCGCCGCAAGCCCGTCCCATTGCGGCGAGCGGCCGCCGGGCGCATAATAACCCCGAGGCCCGGGTCCCTTGATCGACAGAAAACCGTTCGTGCTGGCGATGCTCGCCGCGCTCTCGGTCGCGTGCGCGGCCGCCGCGCCCTCCCCTTCGAGCGCGATGAAACCGCTCGTCGGAGACGGAACGAACCTGGTGTTCGCGGTCTCCTACGACGCCGCGCAGGATGGACAGACGGACAGCTACCTCGAGCTCGGCTATTTCACCTTCTACGGCCCCGACACGCTGCGGATGAACTATCTCTATTTCGACGCCGGAGCCGATCTTCCGGCGTGGGTCGTGAACGCCCCGCTGAAGCTTTATCCTCCGATGAACGCCCCCTACGGAGGCGACTGCACCCCGGATCCCATCCATGTGCCGGCCTACGGCGCGTTTCAGTCTTTTTCGGGCAAATATAAGCTGAACGGAGACGCGCTGACGATCCAAATCGGCGAGGTCGTGTATGACTGGCGGCTGGATTTAAAGAACCGCTCCGGCTTCAAGCTCGCGAGCGGGTTGCACGACTCGAGCGGGTCGGTGAAGATCGGAGGCACGACGTTCGGCCAGGCCCACGGCTTCGCGTTCGTCACCGAGGACCTGACGGGCTCGGCGATCGCGTTGAAGGACCTCGCGCCGCACTACGACGGCGAGCTGTTTCAAAAGAACGCGGCGGCGAACAGCGATTGGACGCGCCTGACCGAGTCGCTCGATGCTTCCGTGTTCGAGGTACGCGGCGATCCGGACACGCCGACCACCAGCTTCGCCTGCCCCGTGTCCTACGCGCCCAAGATGTGGTGCCAGAGCACCTTGCTGCTGAACTACGCGCCCCTGTCCAAGCTGATCGTCTACCTGAGCGGCGGGCACGACTACAACCAGGACGGCTGCTTCAACGACGCCGGGCACATGATCCAGATGTGGGGCGCTCGCGAGGGCGGGGCCGTGACGAAGCTCGTGTTCGTCGAGTACTCCTGGCAGGCCTCGGGCTCGCCGATCCTCAGCGTCGGCCGCTACTACCGGCCGTGACCTCCCCGGACGCGCGAAGCCGGAGGCGCGTCCGGCGCGCCTCCGGCTCCTTTGCTGATGGAATCGTCCGCGGCTACTTCTTCGCGTAGTCGGCCATGCCTTGGAAGTCGACGACGACCACCGGCTCGTTCCCCTCGACCCAAGCGTCATGCCCGGGAGGCAGGTTCAGCACGTCGCCGGCCTTCGAGACGATCTTCGTGCCGTCGTCCATCATCGTCGTCATCGTGCCCGAGAGCTGGTAGCCGAAGTGCGCGGCCTGGCAGCTCTTCGTGTTCGCGATCGGCTTCACGCAGGTCGACCACTTCCAGCCGGGCTGGAAGGTCGCGCGGCCGACAGGGATTTCGCCGATCTTCACGACCTCGACCTTGCCCTTATCGAACGTCCGCGTCTCCTCGGGCGAGTTCAAGCTCTTCTTCTCCGCCTTCGTCATGGTTTTTTGCATGGCGCCTCCTTGAGGAATGTGGGCCTCGTCCGGCGGACTATAGCACGGAACGCCGGCCGCGCGCCATGCGCGCGCGGCCGGCCTTAGATAATGGCGCCGCGGCGGGCGTCGAGGTGGAGGGCCAACTCGCTCAGGACGGGTTCAACGTCGCGGATGTCCGCCGCGTTCAGCGTCGCTGCGACCTCGACGAGCAGGGCCGCCTTCAAGTCCTTCCAGCCCTGATGCGGAACAATGCTCGACAGCAGCAAAGCATGCTCGGCCAGGGACTCGAAGTCCTCCGGAACGGGAACGCTCGCCCCGGCGGCCTGCCTGGCATCCGCCCTGATCATCCGGCGCAGGAGCTCGTCGGCCCGCTGTCTGACGCCCGCATTGGGGTGGCGCAGCAAGGCGACGATACCAGTCTCGAACGGCTGATCGGGCGAAGGGGCCAAGGCCTCGGCGGCCTCGCCGGTCTTATCGAAGTCCGCCAAGTCGGAGGCGAGAGCCCCCTCCGCCGACGACAGGCTCGCGGCGTAAGCGCGGTATTCTCCCTCCAAACGCGCCTTGACCTCGGCCGGCGGACGATGCTCCGCGTACGCCTCCAAGTAGCCGGCCTTGGCCTGATTCAAGGCACGGAAGGCTTGACGCCATTCTTGAACGACGGGCCCGAGGTCCGCGAAGGCTAGGCCGGTGCCAATGAGCAGACACATGGCGGCAGCCATGGTGATGACGCAGGCTGAAACAAACGCAGCGACGATGAGTGCGAATCCGATAAACACGTCAATACTGTCCGCAAACTCGATCAAGCCGGGCATCAGGGAAAACAGGGCCAATGGATGTATGGCCCCGGCGACGATGCCCCACCATGCGGCGCAGACAACCATGCTCCCGGCCGACCACCGACCGGCCTTCGCCACCGCCGCCTTCGACGCCCCGATCAGATGGTAGGGCAGCAGCCGCTCGATGCGGGTCAAGGCTTCTTGGGCGGGGTTTTGCTCCGTGGCGGAACCGCTCGTCCGAAACAGGACATTGAGCGATTCCTCGGCCAGAGCCTCGCGCAGCCGCGGGTCCTTGAAGACCAGGGCTTTGACCTCGGGCGTGAAGGTTCTTGCTTCAAGGTAGTCGGAGAGAAAGTGCATGGCGTTCCTGACCATGTCCTCGGCCATCGCTTCCCTGCCCGCCCTTCGCCCCCGCTCGATGATCCGCTTATGGTCCTTGATGATGGCCGCCGCCGCCTTAAGCCGGCGCCGGGGATCGTTCGCCGGAAGCATGCCCGCCTTCTCGGCCAGGACGGCCAGGGCGCGCGAAGCAATCGAAACTCGAGCCTCTCTCGACGCGCCCTTTCCGGGAACCGGAACGGCGCGGCGCGCCGGAACCGGAGACGCGCCCTCTGCGCGGACCGCAAGCCGGGCCTGCGTGAGCGAGCCCAAGCCCCCCGCCTCGGAAACCTCGACGGCCGCGGCGAAGCGATGCGCCTCGTCGAACCAAGACTCGAGGCCGGCTGCGGCGGCGTCGTAATCGCCGGTCTGCATGAACGGGCCTACCGCCTCGTGGACCTGCTTCATCAGCGCGGCAACCTCGGGCTGTGAGCGCGCGACGCCGGGCAAGGCTTGAGCCGCGGCCTGGAGCTTGTCCAGCTTTTGCCGGAACGGCGGCCAAGGTGGAGGCCGACGCCTTCGGCGTCGCGTCTATCGCGCCGGCCATGGAAATGCGGCGGGTCGTGCTCGCGAAAATAGATGTAGATGATGATTCCGTAGAACCGGCTGACCTCAGGCATGCCGGGCGCGGAGAGCGCTCTTGCCTGAGATGTCCTCGTACAAGGACTCGGGGGACAGGTCGATCCCTCCAGGCCAGGTCACGGTGTGACTTTCTTTATCGACGGCGACTAACTCGAAAAAACCGGGCTCAAGCCACTTCGAAAAAACACCTTTGCCGGCTAGATCGGAGAGGTCCACCTTGCCTTCGGCGCCGTCCTGGAATTTGACCCAAATATTGAACTTCGGAAGGGCGCGAACGTCGATGATTCGGGACATTGATTCTCCCCTGCTAAAACTCTAACAGAGGCTTAAAAAATATTCAAGCGCCGCGGTTCCCCCCGTCCTCCGATGGAGGGGAGGGAGCTTAGGACGACGCCGGCGCGGACTCGTCCGCGGGCTCGCGGCCCTGGGATGGCTCGCTCGCGGCGGGCTCGGGCGCGGGCAGCGCCCGGGGAGGAGGGGGCGACGACGTAGCGGCCTCAGGCCGCGAGTCTAGCTTCGAGGCCACGGGCCGAGAAGGTTCAGCAATCTCACGGCGGCGGAGCTCCACCGAGATGACCTGGCTGACGCCGGACTCCTCCATCGTGATGCCGTAGAGGACGTCGGCGGCCTCCATCGTGCGCTTGTTGTGCGAGATCACGAGGAACTGGGAGTTCTTCGCGAAGTCCTTCAGGAGCTGGACGAAGCGCTCGACGTTCGCCTCGTCCAGGGCGGCGTCGGCCTCGTCCATGATGCAGAACGGCGAGGGCTTCACCGTGAAGAAGGCGAACAGAAGCGAGATCGCGGTCAGCGTTTTCTCGCCGCCGGAAAGCAACGTGATCGACTGCAGCTTCTTGCCGGGCGGCTGGGCGAAGACCTCGACGCCGGTCTCGAGCATGTTCTCGGGGTCCGTCAGGATGAGGTCGGCCTCGCCGCCCTCGAACAACGAACCGTAGATCTTACGGAAGTGCTCGCGCACGTCCTCGAAGGTCTGGCGGAAGTTTTCGCGCGTGGTCGCGTTGATCTTCTGGATCGCGGACTGCAGGTCGGCCTTGGCCTTCGCGAGGTCCGCGAGCTGGCCGTCGAGGAAGCCCTGACGCTGGTTGAGGGCCTCGTACTCCTCGGGGGCGGCAATGTTGACGTTGCCGAGGCGCGCGATCCGCTGGCGCAAAGAGGACAGCCCCTCGGGAGTCGCCTCGACCTCGGCGTGGGCGGCCTTCGCCTGCTCGGGGGTGAGTTGGTGCTCGTCGCGCAGGCGGTTGACGGCGATCTCCTGCCTCGCGCGCGTCTGGCTGGTCGCGAGCTCCAGCTCGTGAAGCTGGGACTGCAGGTCGTCGGCGCTCCCCTTCTGCTCGTTGATCGCGGCGGCCTTGGTCTCGTTCTGCCGGCGCAGGCCGTCGAGGGCCTCGAACAGCCGGCGAGACTCCTCTTCCTGGCCGGCCTGCTGCGCGTACAGCTCGGTCAGCCGGGTCTTGGAGTCGCGCAGCACGCCTTCCAGCTCCGCGGCCCGGGCCTCGGCCATCTTGAGGTCGCCGCTCTTGCGCGTGACCAGGGCCGCGAGGGCCTGGCGCTGCTCCTGCAGACGCTCGATGCCGCCGGCGTAGAAGGACACCTGGGCCGCGGCGTTGTCGCGCTGGGTCTTGAGCGCCCCGAAGCGCGCGTTCTCGTGCACGACCTTGGCTTGCAGGGCCTCGCGCGCCTCTCGCGCCTGCTGCAGCTCGCCGTGGCCGGCCTCCTCTTCCTTGCGGACGTCCTGCGAGCGGACGTGCAGGACCTTCCGGGCCTCCAGGCGCTGGCCGATCGAGGCCAGATAAGCCCGGATCTGGCGCTCGATGACGACCGCCTCCTCGCGCAGCGAGCGCTGGAGCGACTCGCGCTCGCGCGCGGCGGCCGCGAGCTGAAGCGACTTGGCGTCGGCTTCCTTCAGGACCTGGCGGGCCTCGACGAGGGTCGCCTCGATGGCCTGCAGGTCGGCGCGCAGCGAGCCCTTCTCGGACTCCACGGACTCCTGGCGCGACTTGAGCCCCTCGATCTCGCGGCGAAGGTCCTCGCGCTCGGCGACCGGGGAGGCCGGCAGCTCGTCGGAGCCGCCCGAGACCCACCACGGCCCGTGCACGTCCTTCGCCTGCGCGTAGACCCCGGCCAGGAGGCGGCCGATCAGCTTCGAGGCTTTCGCGTCGGAGCGGACGACGGTCAAAAGCGGACGGGAGCCGAACGGCAGGCCCTCGGCCCCGTTCGACGGGGGCTCGGGGACCGCGCTCAGGACGACGAAGCGGCAGCGGCCCTTGCCGGTCGTGCGCAGGAACTCGATCGCGCTGCGCGCGGCCTCGGGCTCCTCGACCAGGATCGCGTCGAGCGACTCGCCGAGCGCGACCTTGACCGCGGCGCGGTGCGCGTCGTCTACCGCTCGGAACTGGCGCAG
>CAZMIB010000147.1:0-7946 GCA_964566245.1 uncultured Elusimicrobia bacterium
GAGACGCGAGCGGGCGCGCCTCCGGCGCGAACCGCGTGTCCGCGGACGGGGTCCGGGCTCCCGGCCCGCCGCGCAGGGCGCGCTGAAGTTCACCGACGCAGGGATTTTACGCGTCCGCCATCCGGCGGCTTCGCGCCCGGCGTTTATAATGGAGGTGTCGAGGCCGTGAATGGCCGGCGGGATCGGCCGGGAGGAAGCCATGGCGCAAGAGCACTATCAGACGCCGAGCGTGATCGCGCCGGCGAGGTACGTGCATTGGAGCGCGGTCTGGGCGGGCGGGATCGTCGCGTTCGCGATACAGATGATGCTCGGGCTGCTGGGCGCGGGGATCGGCCTCAGCGCCGTCAACCTCGCGAGCTCGGGCGGGGGAAATCCGGGGGCGGGAAGCGTGATCTGGGGACTCCTCACGATGATCATCTCGCTGTACGTGGGCGGCTGGGTGGCCGGACACGAGGCCGGCATACCGCGCCGCGCCGACGGGGCGATGCACGGGTTCGTGGCCTGGAGCCTCGCGATGGTGGTCACGTTCTTCCTCGTCACCACCACGCTCGGCCGCGTCGTCGGCGGCGCGGCGGGGCTCGCTGGGGCCGCGGCGCCGCAAATGGCGCAAAGCGGCGGCCCCCAAGGGCAAGCGGGCGTCCAGCCTCAAGGAGGAGGCGAGACCCAGCCCAACCTGCCTCCGTCCGTCGGCAAGCCGAATCTGGAACAGCTCGGCACCTCGGCGGCCAAGGGCCTCGGCGCGGCCTTCATCTGGCTCTTCATCGGAGAGGCGCTCGGGGCTGTCGCCGCGGCGCTCGGCGGCAGGGTCGGCGCCCCGCAGCAACGATATTCCTCCACGACGGCGTAAGACCCTCGCGAGAACCGAGCGAAAAGGACCGTCGCCCCTCGGGGCGACGGCCCTTCCGCGTTCGGCGTCGGGCGTCCGCCGCGAGGCGTTATGCCTCCCGCGTAAAGCCGGGGTGACCTTCCCCGCCGGCGACACCAACGGCGCCCCCCGCGCGTCTAAAATAGTAGGATCAAGCGCCCTTCATGCACGTGCGTTCCCGTTTCTTTTTCATCGGATTGCTCCTCTGCTCCGCGAGCGCCGGCGCGCAGGCGCCGGCCGGGCCGCGCCGCTTGACGTGGGACGACGGCGTCGCGCTGGCCCTCCGGCATAGTCCCGATTTGGCGGCCGCCGCGCGCGCCGTCGAGGCCGCCCAGGACGCCTATTACGGCAGCTTCAACGGCTTCATGCCCCAGCTTTCGCTGACGCACACCTACTCCGACTCCAGCTCCGGCTCCCCGGCCTGGGCGGCCCAGGGCAACCTCAGCCTGAACCTGTGGAGCCTCGGGCAGGTCGCGTCCATCAAGGCGGCGGCGGCGTCCCTCGCGCTCGCGAAGGCCAACCTGGCGCTGACCTCAGCGAACCTGCGCTTCAGCCTCCGCGAAGCCTTCACGCAGGCGCTGTTCTCCGAGGAGGACATCGAGGTCTCGCGGCGCATCCTGGACCTTCGGGAGCGGGACGCGAAGCTCGTGACGCTGCGCTACGACTCGGGCCGGGAGTCCAAGGGCAACATGCTGCGGGCCAAGGCCCAGGTCCTGCAGGCGCAGGCGGACCTGTCCCAGGCCCAGCGGGGACTCGATTCCGCGAGGATCGCCTTGGACAGGCAGATGGGCCTCGACGACTTCACGGCCGTCGCCGCCACCGGCGCCTTGAGCGCGGCGCCGCCGCCGGACGGGCTCCCGGGGGATCTCGGCGCGGTCGTGGCCGCGCGTCCGGACGTCGCGGTCCAGGACGCTCAAGTCCAGGGAGCGGCGGCCTCGCTGACCCAATCGCGCGCGGTCCTATCCCCGAGCCTCACGGCGGATTACTCGCGCGGCGTGGTCGGCGCCAGCGAGTTCCCGTCCGACCGGAGCCAGTGGACCTTCCTCGGGACGCTGAGCTATCCTCTATTCGGCGGCGGCCCGACGGCCGCGTACTACGGCGTGCGCTCGGCCCGGCGCAACCTCGACCGCGCCCAGGAGAACCTGCGCGCGGCCCGCGAGCAGGCGGTGGCCGACCTGCACGCCTCGCTCGCGGCGTTCGCCGACGCCTCGGACCAGGTCCGGGTGGAGTCGGCGCTTCTCGAGGCCGCCCGGCAGCGCAACGACGAGGCCGACGTCCGCTACGAGAGCGGGCTGCTGACCTACGACAACTGGGAGATCATCGCCTCGGACCGGATCAACACCGAGCGCCAAGCGATCGGCTCGCGGCTGAACGCGGCCCAGGCCGAGGCGGGCTGGGCCCGGGCGCTGGGGCGGGGACTGAAGGAGTGAGCATGAACGGCAAGCGGATCGTTTTGGCGGCTCTCGTCCTCGCGGCGGCGGGCGGGGCGGCGTGGCTCGCGCGGGGCAAATCCGGGCGCGGCGCCAAGCCCGGCACGCGCAGCGTGACCGCGACGCAGGGACCGGTCGAGGACACCGTGGAGGCCACGGGCTCGGTCGCGCCGCTGAACCGCGTCGAGATCAAGCCCCCGATCGCGGGACGCATCGAGAACCTGCTCGTCGACGAGGGGCAGCGCGTCGTCGCGGGAAGCATCCTCGCGTGGATGAGCTCCAGCGACAGGGCGGCCATCCTCGACGCGGCGCGCGCGCGCGGGCCCGAGGAGCTCAAGCGCTGGCAGGACTCGTACAAACCGACGCCGATCGTCGCGCCGCTGTCGGGCGTGATCATCCTGCGCAACGTCGTGGTCGGGCAGACGGTCGACCCCTCGATCGTCCTGTACGCGATGTCGGACAGCCTGATCGTGGTCGCCCAGGTCGACGAGTCCGACATAGGCCGCGTGCACGTCGGCATGGACTCGAGGATCACGTTGGACTCCTACCCCGACAAGCCGACGAGCGGGAAGGTGTTCGACATCCTTTACGAGGGCAAGAACGTCTCGAACGTGATCCAGTACGGAGTCAAGATCAAGCCCGAGGCGGTCCCGCCGTTCTTCCGCTCGCAGATGACGGCCAACATCAGCTTCATCGTCCGCCGCAAGGAGAACGCGGTGCTCGTCCCGGCGACCGCCGTGCGCGACGGGCCCGAGGGGGTCAAGCTCGTCTCCGTCCCGGGCCCCGACGGCAAGCCGGTCGCGCGCGAGGTGAAGACCGGCATCGAGAGCGGCGAGAAGATCGAGATCGTCTCGGGCCTGGAGGCCGGCGATACGATCCTGCTCGCGCAAAGCAGGTACGTGCCGCAGCAGGCCCCGCAGTCGAGCCCGCTGACCTTCGGCGGGAGCCGCAAGCCCGGCTCGGACGGCTTCGGGCAGGCCCCCAAGCCCAAGAAGGGCTAGGTGATGCTCAAATGGCCTTGATCGAGATCCGGGGCCTCACCCGCTCCTACTACGTGGGAGGGGAGACGCTCCAGGTCCTCAAGGGCATCGACCTCACGATCGAGGAAGGCGAGTTCGTCGCGATCATGGGGCCGTCCGGCTCCGGCAAGTCCACCTTGATGCAGATCCTGGGCCTGCTGGATCGGCCCACCTCCGGCGCGTACCGCCTCCTGGGCCGCGACGTCTCGCGCCTCTCGGACGACGAGGGAGCCGCGCTGCGCTCGCGGACGATCGGCTTCATCTTCCAGATGTTCAACCTGCTCGCGCGGACCACCGCGCTCGACAACGTGGCCCTGCCGATGATCTATTCGGGGGCGCCGCAGCGCGAGGAGCGGGCGCGCGAGCTGCTGGGCGACGTGGGCCTGGCCGACCGGATCGAGCACCGGCCCAACGAGCTCTCGGGCGGACAGCAGCAGCGGGTCGCGATCGCGCGCGCCTTGGTCAACCGGCCGCGGATCATCTTCGCCGACGAGCCGACCGGCAACCTCGCCTCCGACCAGGCCGAGGAAATCCTGCGCCGGCTCAAGCTGCTGAACCGCGGCGGGATCACCGTGATCATGGTGACCCACGAGCCCGACATCGCGGCGCACGCGGCCCGGATCATACGCCTTAAGGACGGCCACATCGTCGCCGACGAGCCTTCGGGCTCCAGCGGCGGCGAGGGGGGAACGGCTCCCGCCGTCCGAACGGCTGATCCTTCTCGGCCGGGGGCCTCGAAGCTAGACTCGCGGCCGGTGGCCGCTACGTCGTCGCGCCCGAGCTGGGCCGAGTTCCGCGAGTACGGGGCCTCCGCGCTGCGCGCGATGGCCGCGAATAAGCTGCGCAGCGCGCTGTCGATGCTCGGGATACTGATCGGCGTCGCGGCGGTCATCGCGATGCTGGCCGTCGGGCGCGGGGCGCAGAAGGCCGTCGAGGCGCGCATCTCCAGCCTCGGCTCGAACCTGGTGATGCTGATGCCCGGCTCGACCTCGATCGGCGGCGTGCACGGCGGGGCCGGCTCGTTCAGCCGCCTGACGCTGGAGGACCTCAAGGCGATCGCGAAGCTCAACCCTCACATCGTGCGCGTCGACGGGAACGTGAACGGCAGCGGTCAGGCGGTCTACCGGGACCAGAACACGAACACCTCGCTGACCGGGGCGACCCCGGTGTACGCCCCGATGCGCGCCTCCCAGCCGTACTACGGCCGCTTCTTCACCGAGGCCGAGAACCAGCGTCTCGCGCGCGTCGCCTTGCTGGGCCAGACCGTGATCAACAATCTGTTCGCGAAAGGCGAGGACCCGGTCGGCAAGATGATCAAGGTCAACCACATCAGCTTCAAGGTCATCGGCGTGCTCCCGATCAAGGGCTCCTCGACGTTCCGGGACCAGGACGACATCATCATTATCCCCCTGGCGACCGCGATGAAGCGCGTGCTCGGCAAGCTGTACCTGGACACGATCGCGGTCGAGTGCGACTCCCCCGACGCGATCCCGGTCGTGATGGGCGACATCCAGAAGCTGATGCGCCGCCGCCACCGCCTTCCGGCCTACAAGGACGACGATTTCACGCTCCGCAACATGGCGGACCTGCAGGCCGCGCTGACCGGCACGACGCAGACCTTCACGCTCCTTCTCGGCATCGTCGCGGCGATCTCGCTTTTGGTCGGCGGCATCGGCATCATGAACATCATGCTCGTCTCGGTCAGCGAGCGCACGCGCGAGATCGGGCTGCGCAAGGCCGTCGGCGCCGCGCGGCGGGCCATCCTGTCCCAGTTCCTCATCGAGTCGGCCGTCCTTTCGACGATCGGGGGCGCGATTGGCATCGTCCTCGGCGTGACCGTCTCGGTGACGCTGTCCACGCTCGCGGGCTGGGCCGCGATCGTGACCCCGCAGGCGATAGCGCTCGCGTTCCTCTTTTCCGCGAGCGTCGGCGTGGTCTTCGGCTTCTGGCCGGCGCGCAAGGCCTCGCTCCTGTCGCCGATCGAAGCCCTGCGCTACGAGTGAGCCCCCAAGAGCAGCCCGCCGGCCGCCAGGCGTCCCCCGACGAGCCCGACCTGATCCGTCGCGCGCGCGACGGGGAGAGCGAGGCCTTCGCCGAGCTCGTGCGGCGCCACCACGCGGCGGTGCTCGGGCTGTGCGTCTCGGTGCTGCGCGACCGCGCGGCCGCCGACGACGCGGCGCAGGAGGTCTTCATCAAGGCCTACGAGTCGCTGGACGCCTTCCGCGGCGACGCCGCCTTCTCGACCTGGCTGCACCGCATCGCCTACAACCGCTGTCTCGACATCCTCAGGCGAGAGAACCGGCGCCGGGCCGAGTCATGGGAGGCCCTGCTCGAGAAGGAGGGGGACTCGATCCACCGGCTGCTGGCTGCGCCTTCCGCCCCCGGCCCCTCGGACGAGGACGCCGAGCTCGCGCGGCGGGTCCTCGACCAGCTGGAGGCCGGACCCCGCCTGATCCTCACGCTGCGCGAGGTGCAAGGCTACACGTACCGCGAGCTGGCCGAGACGCTCGGCTGCTCGATCGACGCCGTTAAGGCCCGCCTGAGGCGGGCGCGGCGCGGCCTGGAGGAGAAGCTGCGACACCTTCTGGCCCCGTCGGACGTCTAAAGGAGCGAAGCCCATGGAACACGAGCGAGTCGAGGAACGCCTGGACGCCCTGCGCGACGGGGAGCTGCCCGCGCTAGAGCGCGCGGCGGTACTGGAGCACGTCGCGGCCTGCGCGGCGTGCCGGCTCGAGCTGCGCCTGCGCGAGAGGCTCGCGGCCGCGCTCTTCATGGCGCCGGAGCCCCCGACGCCCGGAGAGACCGAGGCTTTCGCCGCCAAGGTCGTCCGCCGCCTGGAGGCCCGCGAGGATCGCGCGTGGGGCCGCTGGCTGGCTCCGGCCTTCGGCCTGGGCCTCGCGGCCTGGCTGGCCTCCATGACGCCGCGGCCTTGGCCCGAGGCCCTGTACCTGACCGACGGGGCCGAGCTCTCGGCCTGGGTCGCGCCGCCGCCCGGCGACCTGTCGCTGGTCGTGGAGGAACGATGAGGCGCTGGATGAAGATAGGCCTCGTCTTCGCGGCCGGCCTCGTCCTCGGCGCCGCCGCGGGCTCGTGGGGCCAGCGCCTCGCTTACCGCCGCTGGATGCAGCGCGGACCGAACCCCGAGCGCATCCTGGCCAAGCTCCAGAAAAAGCTCGATCTCGACCCGTCCCAGAGCCAGGCCGTGAAGGCGGTGCTCGAGGCCCGCGCCAAGGCCTTCAAGGCCTCGCGCGAGGAGGCGCTGGCGCGGCTCAAGACCGACCGCGAGTCGGCGCAGGCCGAGATCATGAAGATCCTGCGCCCGGACCAGCGGCCGAAATTCGAGGCCCTGATCGCGGAGTCGCGCCGCCGCCATTCCGCCGAGGAGACGCCGCATTGAGCCGGTTCATAACCCGGAACGAGGAGGAAGACATATGAAGCGAAGGCATGCCGTCGTGCTGGCCGCGTTGATCGCGGCGGCGTCCCCGTCCGTCCGATCATGGGCCAAGGACAAGGATGCCAAGAAGGCCGGCTCGAGGAGCGACCGCTTTCTCGAGATGATGCAGGACAAGCTCGACCTCACCGACGCCCAGGTCGAGAAGCTGAAGCCGCTGCTCGACGAGCAGAAGGCCAAGCGCGAGAAGAACGGGCCTCAGATGAAGGAGACCGTCGCGAAGCTGCGCAAGCAGCTGAGGAACAAGGCCTCCGACGCGGACCTGCAAGCGACGCTCGACCAGCTCTCCGCGGCGCGCAAGGCGATGCAGGCCGATCGCGAGCAGATGATGGAGAAGATGTCGGCGATCCTGACGCCCGCGCAGCGGGCCAAGGCGGCGGTGGCCATGGCCGGGCGCTTCGAGATGATGCGGGGGCGGATGCATCACAAGATGCAGTGCTCCTCCGGCGAATGCGGCAAGAAAGGGCGCCATCATAAGGACGCGGACGACGATGACGACGAGGCGGACGACTCCGGCTCGGGCGAGTAACCCCTAGTAACGCGCGGGAGCTTCCGCTAGAATCTGGTCGTGACCGATCGACCCTCCGGCGGAAGCTCCCGCGCCGTGCTCCCTCAAAAACTGCATTTCGTCGGCGTCGCCGGGGTCGGCATGAGCGCCCTGGCGCAGCTTAGAGCCCTCGCCGGCGACTCGGTCGGCGGCTCGGACCGCCTCGCGGACAAGGACGGGCTCGGCGACCTCGGGCGGCGCCTGGAGTCCGCCGGCATCAAGCTGTTCAGGCAGGACGGCGGCGGCGTCGACGCCGCGCTCGACCGGGTCATCGCCTCGACGGCGATCGAGGACGACAACGCGGACCTCGCGCGGGCGCGCGCTCTCGGCCGCCCGATCGTGCACCGCGCCGACGAGCTGGCCGCCCTCGCGGCCTCGCGCCGGGCCGTCGCCGTCGCGGGCACCAGCGGCAAATCGACGGTCACCGCGATGATTTTCCACGCGCTCGAGGCCTGCGGGCGCGGCCCCTCGCTCGCGGCCGGGGCGTACCTGCCGTCGCTGCGCCGCAAGGGCCTGCTCGGCAACGCCTGGAGCGGCGCCTCCGACCTGCTGGTGCTGGAGGCCGACGAAAGCGACGGCCCGCCCACGCCCTACGCGCCCTCCCCCGGCCTGCTCCTGAACGTCAGCAAGGCCC
>CAZMIB010000148.1:0-7946 GCA_964566245.1 uncultured Elusimicrobia bacterium
GGGTCTGAGCCTGCGGGTTCTTGCACGGGGCCAAGGGGCTCCTCGGGAAGCCGAATAAGGCCCGGGGGAACCCAAAGCCCGCGGATTTGGGGCGCCACGCCGCCGTCGCGTTGCGGTATCTCTCTATGCTCTTCTCCGAGCCGGAGCGCGATCTCCGAAACCCGATCCCGCCGCTGGAGGGCGAGACCAAGGCCCTGCGCGAGACTTTGGACGGCATACGTACCTATGGGCCGTATGAGGCCGTCCTCCCGCAGCCGCGCGCGGAGCGCATGCTCGAGGCCCTGGCCCTGCTGGCGGAGCGAAGCCGCCCCGGCGCCACGATTCCCGGCGTGCTCCCCGGCCCCGTCGCCGGACCGGACGGAGCTCCCGGGGCGGAGGATCCCGCGGACTCCGAGGACGCGACCGCGCCTAGGGACGAGTTGGAGAACTGGAAGGCGGCTTTCAAGCTTACCTTTCCCAAGCTCCGGCCCTATCCGGGCATGACCTTCATCCTTGAGGCGACCCCCTCTCCCAGGGGCCCGAGCGACGGCCCGGGCATCGATTGGACCGAGCGCCAGGCGCTTCGCTCCGACGGCGTGGCGCTCGGCGCGTTGCTGCCGGTCTCGGATGAAGTGCACCTCTACTCCGCCCCGCATCCTCCGGCCGGCCCGGCGGAGGCCCGCGCGCTGGAGCATCTGCTGCGCGCCGTGAAGGACCTGGGCAAGGCCCCCTGGTCTCACTGCTTGATCGAAACCGACGAGGCGGTGATCCTGCTCGAAGCCATCCAACCCCTCCCGACGACGACGCGCGACAACCTCGAGCTCGCGCGCGCCGTCCGCCGCTACCTTTCCACCCGCGCCTTGCTCGACCGCCTCGACTGGCTCGATAAGACGCTGAAGACGGGAACGAAAAGCGCGGCGACGGTGGAGCTCCGGCGGCAAGCCGCGGGCGCCAAGCAGTTCCTGCTGAAAGTCCACGACGAGCTTTCCTCCAGCCCCCGGAACCCGATCGCGCCCGACGCGGCCGAGGCCGCCGCCCTCAAGGCGGCCCTCGCGGGCCTGGCGGCGCGCGGCTTGGACGAGCCGGCGTTCCCCTCCGACGGGCTGGAACGGCTGATCGGCATCTTCGGCACGCTCGCCGAAAAGCCTCCCCGGCCGCACCCTCGCCCGTTCACGATCGACGACATGCCGGCGGGCGGCAACAAACCCGGTAAAGTGCCCGGCGCGGGGCCCGCGCCGGAGCCCGACCCCCTGGAAGCGGTGCCCTTCTTGAAATCCATGATCGCGCGCCGGGAGGAAAAGCCGCTGCATGACGGGATGAAGGCGGCCTCCGCGCCCGAGCCGGAGTCGTTCGAGCTCGACCCGGAGGAGTTCCCCGCGCTGACGACCTACGCCGACAACCTCGTCGCGCTGGCGGCCGCGGGCGAGTTGCCGCCCATGATCGGCCGGCAAAAGGCGCTGAACCGCCTCATCCGGACTTTGACGCGCTGGAGCAAGCGCAACCCGATGCTCGTCGGCCCTCCCGGAAGCGGCAAGAGCGCGATCGTGGACGGACTCGCCCTGGCCATCGCCGAGGCGCGCGTGCCGGCGCTGGAAGGCAAGCTTATCTTCAGGCTGGACATGGCCGGCCTCGTGGCCGGGGCTCAATACCTCGGCACGTTCGAGGAGCGCGTCCACGCCATCCTCGACGAGCTCAAGACCTTGGACGGCCGCGGCATTCTCTTCGGCGACGAGGCCCACATGATCCTCGGCCTGGGCAAGACCGAGGGCAGCGAGAGCACCCTCTCGAACATCCTCAAGCAGCCGCTGGCGCGGGGCGAAATGTCGATGATCGGCGCCACGACGGACGACGAGTACCGCATCATCGAGAAGGACGGGGCGCTCAAGCGCCGCTTCAAGAAGGTCATCGTCGAGGAAGCTACCCCCGAGGAGACGCTCGCGATCTTGAAGGGGCTTAAGCCCAAGCTGGAGGAGCATCACGGCCTGAGAATCCCCCCGGACGCGCGCGAAGCCGCGGTGCGCCTTTCCGAGCGCCATCTCAAGGAGCTGCACTTTCCCGACAAGGCTATCGACCTCCTCGACGAGGCGGCCAGCCTGGCCCGCCTCGCGGACCGGGCGAAGGTCACGCCGGACGATGTCGCCGCCGCGCTCGAAGACTGGACCGGGATTCCGGTCGCGAAGATGACCGAAAGCGAGGCCGAAAGCCTCCGCGCCTTGCCGGCCCGCCTGAAAGCCAAGGTCATCGCGCAGGACGAGGCCGTCGACGAGGCCGTCGCCGCGATACGCGTCTCCAAGGCCGGCCTGGGGCGGCAAAACAAGACCGTCGGGGCCTTCTTGGCCGTCGGGCCGACCGGAGTCGGCAAGACCGAGCTCGCGCGCGTCCTGGCCGAGGAAAACGGGATGAGGCTCGTGCGCTTGGACGGCTCGGAGTACGCGTCGAAGGAGACGGCCAGCCGCCTCATCGGCGCGGCGCCGGGCCTGGTCGGCTACGAGGATGGCGGGCAGCTTACCGAGCCGGTGCGGCGGCATCCGCACTCTTTGGTCCTGCTCGACGAGCTTGAGCAGTTCCACCCGTCGGTGCTGAAGCTGCTGCTGCAGGTCATGGACGACGGCCGCCTTACCGACAGCCAGGGCCGGACCGTGGATTTCACGAGCGCGATCCTCTGGCTGACCTCGAACCTGACCGGCCAGCTCGCCGGGGAGCGGCATTCGATAGGCTTCGAGGCGGGGAGCACGGACGGAGCGCGGCGGCGCGAGGCCGAGCTCCGGGAGTTGGAGCGAAAGCTCGAGCCGAAGCTTTTCAACCGGCTCGACGCGGTGCTGTTCTTCAACCCTCTGCCCGAGGCCGCCGTCGCGGGCATACTCGACCTCCAACTCCGCGCCGTCGAGGCGGCCCTCGCCCCGCGGGGCCTGTCGCTGGCGCTGGCGCCCGCCGCCCGGGCCTTGGTCCTAAAGGAAGGCTTCGACGCGCGTCTCGGCGCCCGTCCTCTCGACCGCGCCTTGACCCGCCTGCTCAGGCGGCCCCTCGCCGACGCCCTGCTGGACAAGAACCTCGCGCCCGGCTCGCGGATCGAAGCGGACGCCGCTGACGGCCGCATCATCCTCCGCGCCGAGACGCCGAAACCGTAACCCCCGAAGATCGGCCGCGGCGGCGGACCCATTGACCCAGGGCCGTTTTCCCCCTCCTCGCGCTCCCGCAAGGCCTAGGCCGACGGAGGCCCGAGCTTGATACCATCCCCGACGTGCTGCTTCTGGCCGTCTCCCTAGGCCTCGCGTCGCGGGCCCTCGCGCAAACGAAAAGCGCTCCCGCCGAGGTTTCCCTTTCGGTTCAAGCGCCGAGCCTGCTCTCGCCGCTCGCCCCTCCCGCGGCGGCCCTCGCGCCCGTCTTGCCCCTAATGCCGCTCGCGAGGCAAGCCTTGCCGCCGGCCTCGACCCGGCTCCCCCTCGCGGCCGCGGCTCGTCCGGCCGCCGCCCCCGGACGCCTGGCCGAAAGGCTGCGCGCCGATGTCGCGATCTTCCAAGGCGTCCCGACGCGCTCCGGCACGGACTCCGGAGCCGCGGCCGGCGCGCTCTTCGATCTCTCCCGCGCCGCGCCGATTCTGAGCGCCGACGAACCCCAGGCGCCGGACCCGGGCGACGACATCCTCTTTCCCGAAACGGCCGTCAACCAGTGGAAAGAGGACTTCAAGAAAGTTTACCGGACCGGCTCCCTCCCCGCGCCCGGAGCGATCTTGACCGCTCACGACACGCCCGCGCCGGAGCTGGCCGCCTTCCTCGCGCGCGGGCGCGAGCTCGGGGTGGTGCTGGACATCGGCCCGGGGCTCTATCTTTACGCCGCCCCCCACACGCTGTCGGACAAGACCCAGGCCCTCGGGCTCATGTGCCTGCTCCGGGCCGTCAAAGGCGCCAACCCGCTTTGGTCCGAGAGGCTCTCGGACGTCCACTTCGCGGTCTGCACGCTCGAAAACCCCCGGAAATCCTCGGACGCGACGCGCGCCAACCTCGCCTTGGCCCTCCAGGTCCGGACCCGACTGGCGGTCGCCGCGCTGATCGACCGCCTCGACAAGCTTCGCGAGCTTTGGAGCCGGGACCGGGCGGCCGCCAAGGCGCCCACTTTCTTGGCCGCGACGCGCGGCTATTTGGCCTCCATCCTTTCCAAACCCGAGCTTGAACCTCCCGATGAGCGCCAGGCGGCCAACATCAAGGCGAGCCTCGCTTACCTGCGCCAATCCGGCCTCGGGTTCGACGGACCGGCGCTGAACACGCCTCGGGAAAAAGAGCTCCTCGGGCTTTTCGACGGGCTCGCCACGCGCGTCGACGCCCCGCCCCCGCCGGCCTCACCGGCCGGTCCCGCTCCCGGCGCCCTCGACCTCTGGAAGCGGGAGTTCGAGCGCGTGTTCGGCGGCCTACGACCCTATCCCGGCCTCGTCGTTTCGTTCGACCTCCAGATGCCCGCCGGAGCCTCGCGCGCCGAGTGGCTGGAGGCCGATAAGTTGAGGACCGAGGGCCTGGCCCTCGGGGCTCTTCTGGCGCTAGGCGACCCGGCCTTGGTTTACAACGCGCCGTACGCCTACGCGCTGCCCCACGCGCCCCGCGGAGACGAGGAGAAGCGCGCCCTCGACCTTCTCGAGCGCGCGGTCAAGGGCTCGGGCAAGGCCGATTGGACCGACGTCCTGAGGAACGCGGACGGCGCGGTCGTCCTCCTTGGAAATCTCGCGAATCGACTTGAGGCCACGCTCGACAACCTCGAGCTCGCGCGCCTGGTTCTGCGCCACAGATCGATCCAGATACTGTTGGACCGCTTGGACTGGCTTCTGGGAAAGCTCGGGAACCCGCCGTACGGCGAGAAAGACGAGCTGCTGCTCGGAGAGATAGCCGTCGCGCAAAAATACCTTAAGAACGTGCGGTTGAAAGCCGCGGAGGACGCCCGCGAGCCGATCCCGCCGTTCGCCGGCGAAATCAGGGCGCTGCACGCGGCGTTCGCCGGGCTGGACGCGAAGGGCTTCGACGAGTCGCCGCTGGAGCTCATTCCAGGCAAACGCGCGCTTGATATTTTCGGCCGGCTCGTCGAGAGGGCCCTCCAACCGCACCCGCGCCCCTCAGTCGAGGCGGCGCCGCCCGCGAAAGACCAGTCCACCTGGATCGTGCCCGGGGGATTCGTGAACGCTCCGGGGCCCGTTCCCCCCGGGGCCGCGCCTTCCCCGCCCGCGCAAGATGTGGACGCGTCCCTCTTCACGGATCTCCCGCCTTTCGAGCTGGACCCGCAGGAGTTTCCGGCGCTCGCGACCTACACCGACAACCTCGTCGCCATGGCCTCCGAGGGAAAGCTGACGCCGCTCATCGGACGCCGCGCGGCGCTCGACCGCCTGCTGAGGACCTTGACGCGCTGGACCAAGCGCAACCCGATGCTGGTCGGCCCGGCCGGCTCCGGCAAGTCGGCCATCGTGGAGGGCCTGGCCCAGGCCATCGCCGACGGGCTCGTCCCGGAGATGGAGGGCAAGCTCATTTTCCGGCTCGACATGGCCGGCCTTCAAGCGGGAACGAAATACGTCGGAACCTTCGAGGAGCGCCTCCAGGGCCTTCTCGACGAGCTCAAGCGGCTCGACGGCCGCGGCATCCTTTTCGCGGACGAAGCGCACCTGATCGTGGGCCTGGGGAAATACGAGGGCAGCGAGAACACCATGGCCAACCTGATCAAGCCGGCGCTGTCGCGCGGCGAGCTGTCGATGATCGGGGCCACGACCGACGACGAGTACCGTCTGATCGAGAAGGACAAGGCCCTGAAGCGCCGTTTCCGCAAGGTCGCCGTCGAGCCCGCGACGCCCGAGGAGACGCTCGCGATACTGAAGGGCCTGCGGCCCGCGATGAAGGAGCATCACGGACTGCGCCTCCCGAACGAGACGCTCAAGGCCGCGGTGCGCGTCGCCGAGCGCCACCTCAAGGACCTCCACTTTCCCGACAAGGCCATCGACCTGCTCGATGAGGCGGCCAGCCTGTCCCGCCTCCGCGGCCGCTCCAAGGTTTCCGAGGAAGACGTGCGGACCGTCCTCGCGGACTGGACCGGGATACCCGTCGCGAGGATGAACGAGAGCGAGACGGCCCGCCTGCGCTCCTTGCCCCCCCGGCTCAAGGCCCGCGTCGTCGCCCAGGACGAGGCCGTCGACCGGGTCGCGGCCGCGATACGGATCGCGAAAGCCGATCTTCGGAGGGCCGCCAAGACCGTCGGGGCCTTCATCGCCGTCGGCCCCACCGGCGTCGGCAAGACCGCGCTCGCGAAGGCGCTGGCCGAGGAGCACGGCATGCGCCTCGTGCGCTTCAACGGCTCGGAGTTCTCGACCAAGGAGTCGGCCAGCCGCCTGATCGGCGCCGACCCGGGCTATATCGGGCACGAGAACCCGGGCGAGTTGACCGAGGCCGTGCGCCTTCATCCGCACTCGCTGGTCCTGATGGACGAGCTCGAGGAGTTCCATCCCGCCGTCAGGAAGCTCCTGCTTCAAATCATGGACGAGGGAGTCCTCGGCGACTCGCGAGGCCAGACGGTCGATTTCCGGAACGCGATCGTCTGGATGACCTCGAACCTCGGCGGCCAGGCCGCCGGGGAGCCGCCGGGCATCGGCTTCGCCGCGGGGGGCGGGGCCCCGCGGCTCCGGCGAGAGTCCACGCTGCGCGAGCTGGAGCGCGTCCTCGAGCCCAAGTTCATGAACCGCGTGGACGCCGTGCTGTTCTTCAACCCCCTGCTCCCGGAGGCCGTCGAGAAGATACTCGACCTCCAGCTCGCCGTGATCCAGGAGTCCCTGGCGCGCCGGGGACTATCGCTGACCCTCACGCCCGCGGCCCGGGCCCTGATCCTCAAGGAGGGCTTCGACCCCCGGCTCGGCGCCCGCCCCCTGGACCGCGCGCTCGCCCGCCTGCTGGACGGGCCGCTCGCCGACCTCTTGATCGAGAGCGAGCCCTCACGGGGCTCCGTCATCCTCGCCGACGCCGACGGCGGCCGCCTGCGCCTCGACGTCGCCGAGCCCAAGCGTTAGAATCCCCCTGACGGCGAAAGGCGGAGGCCCCTCGCGGAGCCTCCGCCTTCGCGCTTGATCCCTCGACGACTAGAACGACGCCGAGTTTCCCTGTCCCTTGTTCACCGTCTCGTTCGAGCTGTACCGGCTGTTCAACCGCCGGAAGCTCCAGCTCGCGATGTAGTAGTTCCCCCGCTCGGGAGGGTAGCTCTGGAAGATCGTCATCGACGGGCCGGCGACCGCCTGGGTCAGGTCGCCCTGGAAGACGGTCTGGTTGGCCTGCCACCAGTGGTTGGCCTCGTGCTTGATCACGACCGAGACCTGAAGCGTCTCGCCGGCGTACTCCCTGAACCAGCGGTCCGCGGCCACCAGGTTCAACTCGCCGTTGTTGTTGACCAAGGCGAGCGAGACCCCGTCCGGGTCCGGCGGCGTGAGTTGCCGCGCCCCGGCCCGCAGGACGATGCGGGAGCCGTCGTTGACGATCTGCGCGTAGTTGAAGGCGTCGTGGTAGGACGAGCCCCAGCCGTTCTCCGAGTCGATCGAGAGGTTGTTCCCGTCGAAGCGGACGTTGAACTTCTCGCGGTCCCAGGGCGTCAAGCTCTGGCCCCGCATGTCGAAGCCCACGCTCACGTTGCGAACCGTCGGGAAGCCGGCCTCCTTCTGGGCGAAGCAGGCCCCGTCGTAGTGCTGGAAGTGGGCCTCCCACCGGCCCTCGAAGGCGTTCCAGCTCAAGCTGTAATGCGCCTTGTACCAGCAGCTTTTCACCGTCCGCACCACCTGGCTCGACACCTGGCGCGAGAACGTCGACTCCTGGGTCGCCTGGTTATGCTCGAACGAGAAGCCGTCGCGCGTCCGGTCCGTGGACACGAAGGTGTCCGGCCACGGGTACCAGCGGGACACGTAGCTGCCGCCGTCGCCGTTGACCGAGATCTCGTCGCGGCCCAGGTCGTACAGCGGGGCC
>CAZMIB010000149.1:0-504 GCA_964566245.1 uncultured Elusimicrobia bacterium
AGCGACTCGCCGAGCGCGACCTCGACCGCGGCGCGGTGCGCGTCGTCGACCTCGAGGAACTGGCGCAGGCGGCCGAGCACGCCCGGCAGGCCGGCCGCGAGGACGGCCTGGCCGCCGGCCCACCACGGATCCTGCAGGGCCTTGCGCTCGAGGGCCTCGAGGCGAGCCTCCTGCTCGCCGCGGCGGCTCTTCAGCTCCCAGCCGAGGCGGTCCAACTCCGCGAGGCGGGCGACCGCGGCCTTCTGCCGCGCGTCGAGCTCGTCGACGGACGTCTTCTGCGCGGCGGCCTCGCCCGCGAGGCGCTGGCCGTCGGCGCGCAGGGCCGTGAGCTCGTCCTCGCCGGTCTTAGCGCGAGACGTCTGCTTCTCGAGGTCCTTCAGCGAGCTCTTGAGGTCGACCTGAAGGTGCTGGAACCCGGACCCGGCGCGCCACACCTCCCGCCCCACGTCCCTGCCCCGCTACCCGAGCATGCTGCGCGCGGGGCTCCAAACGCGCCGCGCCCCC
>CAZMIB010000149.1:514-7882 GCA_964566245.1 uncultured Elusimicrobia bacterium
TTGGCGGGGGAGGGCTGCTCTTCGAGGCCGTTCTGGGGGCTCTTGGGGTGGACCTGGGGGTGCTGGAACTCGGACTCGGCGCGGGACGGCTCGCGCGCGAGGTCCTGCCGCTGCTGCGCGAGCTTCAGGTGCGCGGTCTCGATCTCGGCCGCGCGCGCCTTCAGGCGCGCCAGCTCTTCCTCGGCCTTGATGACCGCCTGCCGCGAGGTCTCGTAGTCCTTCTCGGCCTCCTCGCGCAGCGCCTGCTGGCGCGCGAGGTCGGCG
Organism: uncultured Elusimicrobia bacterium; assembly: GCA_964566245.1. Lineage (GTDB taxonomy): Bacteria > Elusimicrobiota > Elusimicrobia > CAZMIB01 > CAZMIB01 > CAZMIB01. The sequence continues at coordinate 779 of CAZMIB010000149.1, forward strand.
GCGAGGCGCTCGAGCTCGGGCTCGATCGCGGCGGTGCTCTTCGCGCCGCTGTCGATCTCGGCAGCGAGGGTCTCGCGCTGGCGCGAGACGTCGGCGGAGGACTGCTCCGCCTGCCGCGAGCGCTCCTCGAGCCGGCCGATCTCCTCCTTCGTCGTCGATAGGGTCTGGCTGAACTTAAGGACGACCTCTTCCTGGCTCGCCCTCTCGAGACTCAGCGTCGCGAGCTCGGCCTCGAGGCCCTCGATCGACGTGCGCCGGTCCTCGAGCTCCTGGCGCAGCGGGGCGGCCTTGCCCTCGGCGGCGTCCAGCTCGGCCTGCAGCGTATCGTGCTCCTGCACGAGGCTCTTGGCCTCGAGAGCCGACAGCTCGACCTTGTACTTCTGGTAGAGCCGCGCCTTGCGCGCGTCGTTGTCGAGCTTGCGTATCTGCTCGTTGATCAGCGCGATCGAGTCGGACAGGCGGGCCGTGTCCTGGTCCACCTTCTCGAGCTTGCGCAAGGCCTCCTCGCGCTTGGCCTTGTACTTGGAGACGCCGGCGGCCTCCTCGAACAGCGCGCGCCGGTCCTCGGGCTTCGAGGAGAGGACGAAGTCGACGCCGCCCTGGTCGATGATCGCGTAGCCCTCGCCGCCGATGCCGGTGTCGAGGAACAGCTCGCGCACGTCGCGCAGGCGGCACTGCGCGCGATTGAGATAGTACTCGGACTCGCCGGAGCGGAAGATGCGGCGCGTGACCGTGACCTCGCTGTATTGGACCGGCAGGAGGCTCGAGGCGTTGTCGAAGACGAGGTTGACCTCGGCGAGGTTCAGCGGCGAACGGCGCTGGGTGCCGGCGAAGATGACGTCGATCATCGCGTCGGAGCGCAGCGACTTCCAGCTCATCTCGCCGATGCACCAGCGGATGGCCTCGGCGACGTTGGACTTGCCGGAGCCGTTGGGGCCGACGATCGCCGTGATGCCGGGCTTAAGCTCGACGCGGACTTTCTCGGCGAAGGACTTGAAGCCGATCATCTCGACGGTCTTTAGATACATGGGTCGGGGGGCGCGGGGCGCGAAGGGGTTATTTTACCACGAAACGATGTCAAACGGCCAAAGTGTTTCCACCAGTCGTCAAAAAACAGCGAATCCTGCGCGGCGGGCCGCGGGGCCGGGCTCCGGCCCCGCGGCCCTCTCAGTTCGCCGTAAAATCGAGAGGGAAGCGCCAACAGAGACTAATAGGCCAGGCTGAAGCCCAGGTTCACCTGGTTGCCGGTGTAGTTGTAGGGCAGGTAGCGCTCGAACTTGTTGTTCGAGCTGGCGACCACCAGCGAGTAGGTCAGGCGCAGGTAAGCGACCTCGTTCAGGCGCTTGCGGATGCCGACGCCGAGCGTCGTCATCGTGTTCTTCTGCTTGTCGCCGAGGAGGTAGGCGTTGTTCGCGTCGCGCGGCGGACGGTCGTCGTAGTTGCGCTGCGTGACCGCGAAGTTCGCGTTCAGCGCGGTGCGCTGCGTGAGGTTCAGGTAGAACGGCACGCTCAGGGTGGTATCCTTGTAGTTGTAGGCGTTCGCGACGAAATCCGGCGAGGGATCGCCGAAGAACTTGAAGTTCAGGTAGTTCTGGTTCGAGGTGTGCTTGACGTAGCTGGCCTGCGGCTGAACCTCGAAGATCCAGAGCTTCCCGACGAAGCCGGCCGAAAGCGTCGTCGACTTGTCCTCCTGCAAGGTGCTTCCATAGACGCCGTTCGACTCCACGACGGTCTGATTGTCGTAGTCCTGCTTTCCGAACTTGGCGGTCGCGAACAGCTTCTTCCAGTAGGCGTTGAGGCTGAACTCCTTGAGGGTCTGATCCTGCAGGCCGCCCGAGAGCTCGGCCTGCGCGCCGGCGCTCTGGAACTCGCGCAGCAGGTCGGTGTAGTTCGGGAACTTCACCGAGCGCGTCAGGTACTGCGCGGTCAGCGCGCCGTTCTTGAAGGTGTAGTCGACCGCCATCTGCGCGCCGGAGGAGTTGGTGTCGTACAAGCCCTGGCCCCACGGCTCGTTCGCGGCGCTGCGGTAGAAGCTCTTGCCGAAGGCGACGCCCGGGCGCAGGCGGAACGGGCCCGCGAGCTGCCAGCGATACTCGAAGCTGGCGTTATGGTCGAGCGTGCGAGAGAGGAATTCTTTCGTATCCTGCGGCGCGAAGCCCGCGCCGGAATAGTTGAGGTTGTAGAGCCCGAACAGGCTGTGCCGCTCGGCGAGGTTCGCGAGCATGCCGACGCTCGTGTTGACGTTGCCCCCGCTGAAGTACTGGCTCCTGTCGCCGGCGATGTAGACGCCCTCGTCGATGCCGAAGTTGAAGTACGGGGTCAAGGTCCGTCCCTCGTCCGCCCGCGCGGACGAGACGGCTCCGAGGACCAGCAGGGCCAAAAGGGCTCGCTTCATTTTGGTTTCCATGGGGGTCAGAAGTTAAGGTGCATGCCGACCGTCGGGTGGATCGGCAGGCCGGGGAACGGATAGAGGCCGATGCCCTCGGGATAGACGTTCAAGCCCATCTCGAAGATGCGTCCGTACCAGGCGACCTTCGCGGCGAGGAGCTTGTTCTTGACGCCGTAGCTGATCGCGCACGTCCAATAGCGCCCCTTCGAGGTCGGGTGCTCGAGGCCGGCCAGCAGGAAGTCGTCCTGAAGGCCGGTCTTGATCGTCTGGACCTGGGAACCGAGCACGTCGGTCGGCTTGTTCAACGCGAGGTCGATGTTCATCGTCGAGCGCTTGTAGCCCCAGAACAGGCGCATGCGCGGCTCGAGCGAGGAGGTCAGGATCACGCCCCAGTAGTTGCCCTTAAGCGTCGCGTCGGTCAAGGTCGTATCGTCGGTCGGCTTGGCGTCCTTCTTGACCAGGACCTGCGAGGGCAAGAAGTTCCAGACGCCGCCGACCACGTCGATCTGCGGGATGCCGGGAGCCCAGCGGCCCTCGGCGTGCAGCCTCAATTTGCCCGAGATGTTGCCCGCGGTCGTCGGGTCCGGAAGCGGGATCGGCGCGACGAAGCCGAACAGCGGCGGCACGCCGATCGGCAGCGGCAGGAACTGCCCGAGGTGGTAGTTCAGGCCGAGCCACTTACCCGGCGTCAGCGGCGTGATGGCCTCGGCGTCCTGCTGCCAGTCGAAGAACAGCCCCGACGGGTTGGAAAGGATGTCGCCCACCAGCTCGGCGCCCTTGTTCTTCGCGATGCTGCTGATGTCCGCGAAGGCCGGGGACGCGCCGGACGCGAGCGCCGCGGCCAGCAGAAAGGCGAGGGGTTTCTTGTTCATTTGGGTCAGGGTCCCTTTATTGCTTCGATCCGGTGCTGCTCAGCGAGGTCAGGAAGGTCTCCGCGACCGCGATCGCGAGGTCCGGCACGATCACGAGGTCGATGTTCCGCGCGACCGAGCCCGTGGTCGGGGTCAGGGCGCCGAACGACCCGCCCGGGTTGAAGTCTCCGCCGACGTTGGCGAACGTGCAGCCCGAGGCCGGGCACGTGCCGCCGGGGACGAAGCCTTTCACCATCATGTCGATCTCGCCGCCGGTGTTCTTCAAGACCGTCAGCGGGTCGAGGCCCGAGGCGGTGAAGTCGCTGATCGACTTCACGCTGCCGTCGTTGTTGATGACCGCCATATCCTGCGTCAGCCAGAGCTTCGTTCCGGAGCCGTTGGCCGCGGTGTTGAACGGCGTCGCGTCGAACGAATGCAGGACCGGGTCCTGGTCCGAGTGGACGTTGTTCCGCGGATCGTTGGTCGAGAAGCCGACGGTCCCGGTGCCCTGGTTGTACACCGGCATGTAGTTCGCGATCGGCGTGTTGCCGTTGTTCGGGTCCGGATGCGTGCCGACGGCGTTGCCGATGGCGCTGAGGCAATCCTGCGTCGTCACGCAGTTGATCGCCCCCAGGTTCAGCGTCGAGACGATCTTGTCGGTCGTATTGTCGCGCGTGCCGAAGTAGGCGATCGCGAAGATGTGCAGCGGGTCGCTCTGGTTCGCGAGGATCAAGCTCGCGCTCTGAGCCTTGATGTCCTTGTTCTGGTCGAAGAAGGCCGGCCAGGCCTGCAGGGAGTCGGGCAGCGCGACGTCCCCGGCGGTCACGCGGCCGAAGGACATCTTGTACTGCATCGAGTCCAGCCGCGGCGCGCCCTGGACGAGCCCGCTCGGCGCGCCGAAGACGCCGTCGGCGGCATAGTTGTAGTTCGTCCGCTTCACGAGGTTGACGATCTGGATCGAGCTCGCGTCCGGCCGCAGCAGGCGCTGGTCGACGCGGACCAGGTTGCCGTGGGTGTCGGTCATCGTCCGGCCGGCCTCGAAGTCTCCGGTCTTGGTCTGCGCGAGCTGGTTCTGGATCGCCTGCTGGCGCTCCTGCTCCTGGCGCGCGAAGTCCTGCATCTCGTCGCGGGAGGCCTGCTTCTGCTTGAGGTCGGCCTGGCGGTCGTCCTTGCTCGCGCCCGGAGTCCACTTCTCTAGCCCGCCGCTTTCCTGCTCCTTGCTGAGCAGCTTGATCTCGGGCTTCGAGCCGGCGCCCTGGGCGTCGAACGACTGCCCCTGCGGGACCTTGTACTCGCCCGAGATGCCCTCGACCTTCATGCGCAGCTCGCCGTAGAGCGCCATCATGAACAGGCGCCCCTCCTTCGTGAGGTCCATCGTGAACTCGGTGCCCCGGACGGCCGCGACGGCGGTGTTCGTCTTCACCTCGAAGCGCTGGTTGCGCTTCAAGTGCGGGATCGCGGCCTTGATCGAGCCGAAAAGGAAAGACAGGCGGTTCAGCAGCGGCCGTTGGTTCTCGACCTGCAGCTGGGAGTTCGCCTTCATCCAAACCTTCGAGCGGTCGGGGAAGGTCAACTCGGCCTCGCCGTCCGCGCCGGTGCGGACGGCCGAGCCCTCGGGGAGCGCCGAACCCGCGGAGACCGCGGTCCAAGCCGCGCCCTCGGAGGCCTGCGTCTCGACGACGCCCGCCGTCTTGGAGACGGTCAGGTCGGCGCGCGCGCTCGAGGCGCCGACGGAAAGGATGAACAGAAGGGAGATGATTTTTTTCATCGTGGCTCCGCCATTCAACAACTTTCGCCGCTTGGCAGCAATAAATTTATTGCGAAAAAGTGTCGCGGACGTTCCGAGAGTGTAACAGTCGTCCCGGCGACTGTCAAGGATTCCGACGCGTGACGTTCGTCACGCCGGCCATATGATAGAATCGCTGGCGATGCGATTCGGGATTCGGCGCGCGGCGCTTTTCTTCTCGCTGGGGCTCGCGGGGTGCGTCACGGTCGTTCAGGCGCCGCCCGCGCCCGCCGGGGCGCCGGGGTTCAGGCGGCTCGCGTCGAGCGAGATCCCGGCCTTCGCCGACGACCTTCCCCCCGCCGGCCTCGAGCCCGCGATACGGCGCAGCCTGGATTATCTCGCCGGCCTCGACCCGAAAAAAACGCTCCAATTCGCGGATCGCAAGCTGACCCCGGCCGAGGCTTCCGAGGGGCTCAGGCGGTTCCTTTCCTTATATAAGGAAGCGCGCTCTCCGGAGGAGCTGAGGCACGGACTGGCGAAGGATTTTCAGGTTTACGAATCCCTCGGCCCGGACGGCAAGGGCGCGGCCATGTTCACCGCCTACTACGAGCCGACCGTCGAGGCCCGGCTCGCGCCCGACGCGCGGTTTCGCTATCCGCTTTACCGCAAGCCCGCCGACCTGGTCGAGGCCGACCTCGAGGTCCTGAACCCCAAGCTGCAAGGCGAGAAGGTCTGGGGCAAGGTCCAGGACGGCAAGCTCGTCCCGTACTTGAGCCGCGAGCAGATCGACTACGACGGAGCCCTCAAGGGGCGCGGGCTCGAGCTCGTCTGGGTCGACAACGCCTGGGACGCGATCACGATCCACATCGAGGGCTCCTCGCGGCTGAGCCTGCCGGACGGAAGCACGCGGCGCGCCAAGTTCGCGGCCTCCAACGGACTGCCGTTCAAAAGCCCGGGCATGGCTTTGGTCGAGATGGGCCGCTTCAAGAAGAACGAGCTGAACGCGGCCAAGGTGCGGCAATACCTGCTCGATCATCCGGAGATCGAGAAGACCGTCTTCACGCGCGACCCGCGCTACACCTTCTTCTCCCTGGAGGACGCGAAGGACGGACCGATCGGCACCGTCGGCCAGCCGCTCGTCGCCGAGCGCTCGATCGCGGTCGACGCGCACCAGACCCCTCTCGGCCTGCTCGCCTATTTCGAGCTGCCGCTGCCCGACGCGGACGCCGACGGGAAGCCCCTCCCCGACCGCAAGGGCTCGCGCTTCGTCCTGTGCCAGGACACCGGCGGCGCGATACAGGGCCCGGGGCGCGTCGACATCTTCATGGGCGACGGCCCGCGCGCCAAGTCGATCGCCGGCCGCGTCCTCACCCCCGGCCGCCTCTTCATCGTCCTCCCCAACCCGAAGCCTTCGCCGTCCGGCCGATGAAGGGCGCTTTCGCGCTCATCATTCTTCTCCTCGCCGTCCCCCTTCGCGCCGCCGTCCTCACCGGCCTCGACGCTCTTGAAGCCGACGGGTTTTCCGCCCTGCGCGGCAAGCGCGTCGGCCTGATCACGAACGGCGCCGCGCGCGATCTCGCCGGCCGCGACGCGGCCGAGGTCCTGCGCTCGGCTCCCGGCGTCGTCCTCGCCGCGTTGTTCAGCCCCGAGCACGGCTTCGCCGCCGCTCTTCCCGCCGGCGCGTCGGTCTCGACCAGCGCCGCCGCCGGGCTGACGGTGCATAGCTTGTACGGCGCGCGCCTCAGGCCCGGCGCGGACGAACTCGCGGGCCTCGACGTCCTCGTCTTCGACATGCAGGACGTCGGCGCGCGCTTCTACACCTACCTGACGACTATGGCCTACGCGATGGAGGCGGCCGCGAAGGCGGGCCTTCCGTTCGTCGTGCTCGACCGCCCCAACCCCGCGGGCGGCGAGGCCGTCGAGGGCCCCGTCCTCTCGCCCTCGATACGCGCCTTCACCGCCTACCTGCCCGTCCCGGTCCGGCACGGGCTCACGCCCGGCGAGGCCGCGGCGCTGTTCCGCGCCGAGGCCGGGATCAAGCTCCCGCTGACCGTCGTGGCGCTGCGCGGCTGGCGGCGCTCGATGACCTTCGACGAGACGGGGCTCGCGTGGATTCCCCCGTCGCCTAATATCCGCGA